>SHVW01000053.1 GCA_009694085.1 Alphaproteobacteria bacterium | reverse complement strand
GAGATCGAACACCCCGGCGGACAAATCGCCGGATTCGCGCACGATCGGCGAGAAGGCGGTGCGCAGCAGGGTCTGCGCCTGCTCCTCCACGATGGCGATCAGGCGGTTCCACATGATCTGCTGTCGGATTTGATCGAGACCGGATTGGGACATGGCGATTGACCTCAAACTGTCGTCGATTTCGCCGTGAGCACGATGTTGTGCGCGGCGTCGATCGTGGCATCGAATCGGGCGGAAACGAAGGTGGTTGTGGCGTCCTCGGCGATCAGCGCGGGGCCGGCCAGGCGGTCGCCGGGCGCCAGGTCGACGCGCTTATAGACCGGCAGATCGGCGGTTCGTCCGGCCGCCGCATCGTACACGGCGCGGCGGCCCGACGGTTTCGCGGTGGGGCGGGGCACGGGCGCGACCAGGCGCACGGGCTTGGCGCCCTCGGTGCCGGCCACCGCCGACCAGCTCAGGATTTCGATCTCGCCGCCCGGAATGATGCGGGCGAAAAGCTGGGCATAGGCTGCCTCGTAGCGCCGACGCAGATCGTCGGCGTCGCCGGGGGTCAGTGCCTTGTTCTCGATCGCCACGAAAATCTCGTGGCCCTGGCCGACATAGCGCATATAGGCGCCGCGCACCTCGTTGATGGGACGGCCGGCGGCACCGGGCGCCACCACGCCATGGGCCTCCCGCGCCATGCGCTGGAGCAGAGCATTGGCAGCGGCGGCATCGAAGGCGGACAACCGCATGAACAGGCTATGCACGACCTCGTAGGCGATGGGCGCGTGCAGGAAACCGACGGCCGAGCCGACGCCGGCATTGGCGGGCACGATGATGCGGCCGATGCCGAGCTTCTCGGCAACCCGCGCGGCATGGAGCGGCGCCGCCCCGCCGAACGCGATCATGGTGTGATCGCTGATCGCCAGGCCGCGCTCGACCGCGTGAACGCGCGCCGCGCTTGCCATGGTCTCGTTGACCACCTCGGCGATGCCGTAGGCGCCGGTTTCCGCGGTCATGGAGAGCGGCTTGCCGACATCGCTCGACACGGCGCGCGCGGCGGCGGCGCGATCGAGCGGAATACGCCCGCCCGCGAAATCGGCGGGATCGATACGGCCGAGCACCACGTCGGCGTCGGTCACGGTCGGCTGGGTGCCGCCGTGGCCGTAACAGGCCGGGCCCGGCTCGGAGCCGGCGCTATCGGGTCCGACCGCGATCAGGCCGAGATGGTCGACCCGCGCGATGGAGCCGCCGCCGGCACCGATCTCCACCATCTCGATCACCGGGATGCGCAAGGGCAAGCCCGAGCCCTTGAGAAAGCGGGCGGCGCGATCGACCTCGAAGCTGCGCGAGGTGTGGGGCGCACCGTTTTCGATCAGGCAAATTTTCGCGGTCGTGCCGCCCATGTCGAAGGACACGACCTTGTTCTCGCCCGACGCGGTTGCGACATAGGCGGCGAGGATGGCACCGCCGGCCGGGCCGGATTCGACCAACCGGATGGGGAACCGCTGGGCCGCCGCGATCGTCGTCAACCCGCCGCCCGAGGTCATGAGATAGACCGGCCCGCCATAGCCCGCCGCGCCGAGCAACTCGGCCAGACGGCCGAGATAGCGCGCCATCAGCGGCTGGACATAGGCGTTGGCGATGGTAGTGGAGGTGCGCTCGTATTCCCTGATCTCCGGGCAGACCTCGGCGGAAATCGAGACCGCCACACCCGGCATGGTGCGGTTCAGAATGGCGCGCGCGCGCTCCTCATGGACCGGGTTGGCATAGGAATGCAAGAAGGCGATGGCAACGGCGCCAACCCCCGCCTGGACCAGCTTCGGCCCCAACGCCGCCACGGCGGCCTCGTCGAGCGCCAGGCGCACGGCGCCACGCGCGTCGACGCGCTCGGGCACGGTGAAGCGCAGACGGCGCGGCACCAGGGGAACAGGCTTTTCGATCATGACGTCGTACTGGTCGTAGCGGCTTTCATAGGCGATCTCGATCACGTCGCGAAAGCCCTCGGTCGCGACCAGCGCCAGGCGCGGCCCCTTGCGCTCCAGAATGGCGTTGGTCGCCAGCGTGGTACCGTGGACGATGACGTCGAGTTGGCTCGCCGACACGCCGGCCGCAGCCAGGATTTCGGCGGTTCCCACCATCACGCCCTCTTCCGGCGCGCGGGACGTGGTCAAAACCTTGCCCGAGAGCACACGTTCGCCGTCGTCATAGACGAGGTCGGTGAACGTGCCGCCGATATCGATCGCCAAACGTCGCGTCATGGGAACCTGTCGTGTCAGGAAAAGACGAGGGGGCGACCATAACCGCGCGGTCGGGAGGCGGTCAATCCAAGCGCTGTATCGCCCCTTACGTCAACCGCAGCAAGGGCACGGCGGCGGCGGCCAACAGCACGGCGAACATGCGCGCCGGCGTGAACCGCTCCTTAAGCCATAGGACAGAGATCAGGATCGCGAACACCGCGCTGGTGTCGCGCAAGGCCGCGGCCGGCGCCACCGGCGCATAGGTCCAGACCCAGAGGATGAGCAAATAGGAAACGACCGCGGCGAAGGCTGCCGGCGCGGCGACAACTCCGTTCGCTTTGAGCAGTTGCCAAGGCGATCCCAGATGGCGTTGCCGCCAGCACATGGCTGCCGCGTTCGTGATCGAAACCGCGCACCCATAGGCCCAGGGCGATCCGGCCGAACGAACGCCCTGGGCGTCGCACATGACATAGGCGGCCGAGGCGAGGCCGGCGAGGAAGGTCCAACCCAGCGCGCGCGGCGGGAAGCTGCGGTCGCGCCCGGCGCCGAGCGCAAGCAATCCGAGCGACGCGGCGATCAGGACGATTCCGGCGATGGCTGCGAGACCGAGCCGGTCGCCGACCACTAGGGCGGAGAACGGCACGACCAGCAAAACCGAGACCGCGCGCATCACGGGATAGACGATACCGAACCCACCGAGTTCGTAGGCGCGCAGCAGCGCCGAGACCGCCGCGACATTCATCAGCGTCGACGCGGCGATCCAGACCCAGGATTGCTGGGGCGGCAGGCCGGTCCATAGCAACCCGGGCAGGACGATCACGGCACTCACGAGCATTTGCGTCGCCATCGCCTCGGTGGTGTTCGGACGCGCCTTCACCGCGGCGTTCCATCCCGCGTGCAGCACGGCGCTCAACAGCGCAGCGGCGACGTGGACGAGTTCCATCGGATCAGTCGAGTTTCCGATAGTAGAAGCTGGTGGGGCACAGCCCGCCACTCGGCCACAGGGCGTAGTCGGGAACGACGCCGGCCAATGTCCAACCCAGCCGGGCATATATGCGCTCGGCATCGCCGCTCGCGGTATCGAGCACCAAAAGCGACTTGCCCGAACGTTGCGCCTCATCCTCGGCCGCGCGCATCAGCGCCTCCCCGACGCCGCGGCGGCGCGCGCGACGGTGGACCAGCATTTTGGAAATGTCGGCGCGGTGAGGTTGGTTCTCCGGTTGATCCAGCACGATCTGGACGGTGCCGATAACGCCGGTGGCATCCTCGGCGACTAGCAAGGCGCGCGCGCCGCGTTCGATATCGCGGGCAATGCCGCGCCAGAACGCGAGGGCCTTGGGCAGCGACAGCGGATGCATGAAGCTCACGGACGCGCCGCCCTCGACGCAATCGATCAGGACAAGGGCGAGACCTTGCATCTCGGCTTCGGTCAGGCCGGTTGCGCGCCGGACGGCATAGGAGCTTCGTTCCACGCTATTCATCGCGTTATCCTGGGTTGGCTGGCGGCGACAGAATGGCAGTTTAGGGCGGCAAGCGGAATTTCAAATTGCGGTAAGACCGCAACATCGCCGGCTTGCTCCGGCATGGCAGATAACGGCAGACTGAGGACCGCAGGAGCGAACAAGACGGGAGAGGATCGATGGTCGAGATTGAATGGCGCCGGCTGCGCGCCGACGAGTTGCGCGAGCGGGCCAAGCAGGACGCTATCGTCATTTTGCCCGTGGGCTCGCTGGAACAGCACGGACCCCACCTGCCCGTGGAGATCGACAGCTTGCTGGGTGAGGCCGTGGCGCTTGGCACGGCCAAGCTGGTCGCCGAGAGCGAGCCAATCCTGGTGCTGCCCTGTCTGTGGACCGGCGTGTCCGAGCATCACATGTCGTTCGGTGGCACGGTCACGCTTGATTTTCCCGCCTTCTCCGCCGTCGTCACCGGCATCGTACAATCGGTCGTCCGCCATGGCTTTCGCCGCATCGTCCTGCTCAATGGTCATGGCGGCAACGACAATGGCTTGCGCGTATTGGCCGACGAACTCAGCCCCAAACTCAACGTGCCGATCCTGCAAATGACTTATTGGTACGCCGCAGCGGAGCCGATCGCGAAAATTCTGGAGACCCAGAAGGGGCTGCGCCATGCCTGCGAGGCCGAGACCTCCATGGCCATGGCGCTCCGGCCCGAGCTGGTCGCGCGCGACCGCATCAAGCTCGCCAAGGTCAACCGGCCGCCGGAAATGGACGAGCTGGTCGGCCCCGGCATCTATCGCTGGCGCAGCCTGGCATCCTTGTCGTCGGCCGGCGTGGTCGGCAATCCCGAGGCGGCCACGGCGGAGAAAGGCCAGCGATTGCTCGACGCGATCTGCCAGGAGCTGGCGACCAAGCTGACCAACAAGGACGTCTGGGCCTTGCCGTGGCGCTGATCGGAGGATCGCCATGAGCTGGCAGCCGCCGCGCGATTTGATCGGCTATGCCGGCCGGCCGCCCGATCCGAAATGGCCGGACCAGGCCCGGCTCGCGCTCAACCTCGTGCTCAACTACGAAGAGGGATCGGAGGCCTCGATCGGCGACGGCGAGGCCCAGAGCGAAACCGCCCTGACCGAAGCCGGTGGCGTCGATCAGGGCATGCGCGGCCGCGATCTCGGCGCGGAAAGCATGTTCGAATACGGCAGCCGGGTCGGCTTCTGGCGCATCCTGCGGATCTTCCGGGAACGCAATTTGCCGATGACCGTGTTCGGCTGCGCTCTGGCGCTGGAGCGCAATCCGCCGGCTGCCCAGGCGATCCGCGATGCCGGTTTCGACGTCTGCTGCCATGGCTGGCGTTGGATCAAGCACTATCTGCTGTCCGAAGCGGAGGAGCGCGACCACATCTCGCGCGCCATCGCGTCCCTGTCGCGCACCGTGGGCGAGCGTCCCTATGGCTGGTATTGCCGCTACGCGCCCAGCGTCAACACGCGCCGCCTGCTGGTCGAAGCCGGCGGGTTCCTCTACGACAGCGACGCCTACAACGACGAGTTGCCCTATTGGACCGTGGTGCAGGGCAAGCCCCATCTGATCCTGCCCTACACGCTGACCAACAACGACACGAAATTCGTGCGCGCCGGCATGACTACAGCAGACGAGTTCTTCGCCTTCTGCCGCGACGCCTTCGATGTCCTCTATCGCGAGGGCAAGAGCGCACCCAAGATGATGTCGGTCGGCCTGCACATGCGCCTGATCGGTCATCCCGGCCGCGCCGCCGGGCTGGAGCGGTTCCTCGACCATGTCGCCCGCCACGACGGCGTCTGGGTAACCCGGCGCATCGATATCGCGCGCCACTGGATCGCGACCCACCCCTTTACCGGCAACACTTCGGAGCAGCTGATATGAATGGTGCGGAAAGCCTGGTGCGCACGCTGGTGGCGGGGGGCGTCGATGTCTGTTTCGCCAATCCCGGCACGTCGGAGATGCATTTCGTCGCCGCGCTCGATCGGGTCGATGGCATGCGCTGCGTGCTGGGACTGCATGAAACGGTGGTGACCGGCGCCGCCGACGGCTATGCCCGCATGGCGGAGAAGCCGGCCTCGACCTTGCTCCATCTCGGCCCCGGCCTCGCCAATGGCCTGTCCAACATGCACAACGCCGGCCGTGCCGGCTCGCCCATGGTCAATATCGTGGGCGACCACACCACCTTTCACCGCAACTACGATGCGCCCCTAACCTCCGATATCGAGGGCGCGGCGCGGCCCTTTTCCCATTGGGTGCGCACTTCGCCCGACGCGCGCATGGTTGCGGCGGACGGCGCCGCCGCAATCGCTGCCGCGCGCACGCCGCCCGGCCGCATCGCAACCCTGATCCTGCCGGCCGACACCGCTTGGAACGAGGCCGACGGCATCGCCCCGGTGCCGGCGATCCCCGCGCGCAAGATGGTCGATCACGCCATCGTCAAGGGCATCGCGCGCCTGCTGCGACGGAACGAGCCCACCCTGTTGCTGTTGGGTGGGTCCGCCGTCCGCCAAACCGGGTTGGAATGGGCAGGCCGCATCGCGGCGGCGACTGGCATCAAGATCATGGGCCAGACCTCCAACCCGCGCATGGAGCGCGGCGCCGGAAGGGTCGCGGTCGAGCGCGTGCCCTTTCCGGTCGATCTGGCGCTGGACGTGCTAAAGGGCTTCCAACATGTGGTTCTGGCCGGCGCCAAGGCACCCATCGGTTTCTTCGCCTATCCCGGCAAGCCGAGCATACTGACGCCGCCGGATTGCACGATCCATACCCTCGCGCGCGTCGACGAGGACATTATCCATGCGCTTGAGGTGCTAGCCGACGAGCTGGGCGCGCGCGCGCAGAAATTCGAGACGGCGCGCGCCGAACGCCCGGCCCGACCGACCGGCCCGATCACGCTGGACAGCCTGGCGCGCGCCATCGGCGCGCTGCTGCCCGAGGGCGCCATCGTGATCGACGAGGCGATCACCACGGGGCGCGGCTTTTTCCCCTTCACGCGCGGCGCTCCACCCCACGATTGGCTGCAAAACATGGGCGGATCGATCGGGCTCGGCCAACCCCTGGCAACCGGCGCGGCGGTCGCATGCCCCAGTCGCAAGGTGGTGGCGCTCCAGGCCGACGGCAGCGCCATGTACTCGCTTCAGGCGCTCTGGACCCAGGCACGCGAAGGGTTGGATGTCACAACCCTGCTGTTCGACAACCGAACCTACGCCATCCTGCGCCACGAACTGACCAATGTCGGCGCCAGCAATCCTGGCCGCAAGGCGCTGGACATGCTCGACATCGGCCGGCCCGACCTGGATTGGGTCAGCCTGGCGCGCGGCATGGGCGTGCCCGGCGAGAAAGTCACCACCATCGACGAGTTCCTCGACGGCTTCGCCCGCGGTCTGGCCGCGCCCGGCCCCTACCTCGTCTCGGTCACGCTTTAGGAGAGAGCCATGTCGGAGCCCTACGATCTCGTCATTCGCAACGGTACGGTGGCGACCGCCGCCGATGTGTTCCAGTGCGACATCGCCATTCGCGAGGGAAGGATCGTGGTGCTGGAGGGCAGCGCCGGCCAGGGCAAGCAGGAGATCGACGCCACGGGCAAGCTGGTGCTGCCCGGCGGCATCGACAGCCATTGCCATATCGAACAGAAATCCTCGGCCGGCGTGGTCTGCGCCGACGATTTCTACAGCGCCACGGTGTCCGCCGCCTTCGGCGGCACCACCACCGTGATCCCGTTCGCCGCTCAGCATCGCGGTCAATCGCTGCGCCAGGTCGTGCGCGACTATCACGCCGCCGCCGAGCCCAAGGCGGTGATCGACTACGCCTTTCACCTTATCGTGTCCGACCCGAGCGAACAGGTGCTGGGCCAGGAACTGCCCGCCCTGATCAAGGACGGCTACACCTCGTTCAAGGTCTATATGACCTACGACATGCTCAAGGTATCCGATCACCAGATGCTGGATATCCTGGCGCTGGCGCGGCGCGAGGGCGCCTTTGTCATGATCCATGCCGAGAACCACGACATGATCAAATGGCTGACCGAACGGCTCGGCGAAAAGGGGCTGGGCCGGCCGCTGTTCCACGCCGTTGCGCACGCCCGCATCGCCGAGGGCGAAGCGACCAATCGGGCAATCGCCTTGGGTGAATTGCTGGACGCGCCGATGCTGCTGGTCCACGTCTCTGCGCCGGAGGCGACAGCGGTCATCCGCCAGGCCCAGACGCGCGGCCTCAAGGTGTTCGCCGAAACCTGCCCGCAATACGTCATGCTGACCGCCGACGACCTCGACCGCGAGGGGATGGAAGGCGCCAAATATTGTTGCAGCCCTCCGCCGCGCGACAGCGCGGGTCAAGCGGCGATCTGGCAGGGCCTGGCCAACGGCACGTTCCAGGTGTTCTCCTCAGACCACGCACCCTATCGCTTCGACGCCACGGGCAAGTTACCCAAGGGCGACAAGACCACGTTCAAGGAAGTCGCCAATGGCGTGCCCGGGCTGGAAACGCGCCTGCCCATCCTGTTTTCCGAGGGCGTGTGCAAGGGCCGGATCGCCCTCAACCAGTTCGTGGCGCTGGGCGCCACCAACCACGCCAAGCTCTACGGCCTCTACCCGCGCAAGGGCACGATCGCGGTCGGTGCCGACGCCGATATCGCGATCTGGGACCCCGAGCGGCGCGTCAAGATCACCGCGTCGATGCTGCACGATGACGCGGGCTACACGCCCTATGAAGGGCGCGAACTGACGGGCTGGCCCATAACTGTGATCAGCCGCGGCCGCGTGATCGTGGACCGGGGCCGGCTGTCGGCCGAACGCGGCAGCGGCAAGTTCCTGAAATGCGCCACACCCGACGCGGCCAAACCGCAGGGTCGCATGGTGCCCGAGATCGCGACGGTGGGACGGTTTTCGGACAAGCCGCTGTTTTAGTCTAGCCCGCCCGTTCCCAGCCGAGGCGCACGCGCCCGATCGCCATGGCGGCTGCCGCCTGGGTCGGTTCGACCACGGGGATGCCGAGCGCCTGTTGCAGACGGTCGCGATAGCGCGCCATACCGGCGCAGCCCATGATCACGACGTCGGCGCCCTGGCGGTCCTTGAGCTGGATGCCTACCTCGATCATGCGCGACACCGTGCGCCCCTCATCGGCCAATTCCACCACGCCCAGATCGACCGGCATGGAGCCGACATAGCGCGACTGCAACCCCATGGCGCCGATGTAGCGCTGGTGGCGCGGCAAAGAGCGCTTGAGGATCGCGATCACACCGAAGCGTTGACCCAGCGTGAGCGCGGTCAGCACGCCGCATTCGGCGATGCCCAGGACCGGCTTCCGCGTCGTCTCGCGCGCGGCGTGCAGGCCGGGATCGCTGAAGCAGGCGATGATGAAGGCGGCGGCATCGTTGTCGCGCGCGGCGATGGCGCGGCAGATCGGCTGGACCACGCTATCGGCATGAACCTGGCTTTCGATACCGGGCGGGCCTTCTTTCAGCGTGATGCACTCGATCCCCGGACCGTCCGCCACGCGCAGAGGCGCCATGGCTGCATCGATGCCGGATGTCACCGCCTCGGTCGAGTTGGGATTGATGACGACGATGGGTGCGCTCATGGCCCTTCACTCCGCATCGGAATCGATACTGGGCGCCACCGCCGCCGTGCGCGCAGCGATCAAGCCGTAATGCTCGATCCGGCGATGCCTGGCGAAATCGAAGGTGCCGCGCTTGATATAGGCACCGAGATCGAGATCGGCATCCACCGCGATCACCTCGTCGTCCTCGCTTTGGGCCAACGCCGCGATTTCGCCGGTGGGTGCCACGATGCAGGAGCCGCCGAACATGGCAAACCCGTCCTCGCGCCCGCATTTGGCGGTAGCGATCACCCAGGTCGCATTCTGGTAGGCGCTGGCCTGCAAGGTGATGAGGTGGTGGTGCATACGCAGATGAGGCGGCTCGGGATGATGGAGATTGTCGGTCGGCGTGTTGTAGCCGACCGCGACGATCTCGACATCCTGTAGCCCCATGACGCGGAAGGTTTCGGGCCAGCGCCGGTCGTTGCAGATGCACATGCCGACATGGGCGCCCATGGTGCGCCAGACCTTGAAGCCTTCATTGCCGACTTCGAAATAGCGCTTCTCCAGATGCTGGAACGGCGCCTGGAGTAGATGCTCGCTATGGCCGGGCAGATGGATCTTGCGATAGCGTCCGACGATTTTTCCCTTGGCATTGACCAGAACAGATGTGTTGAAGCGCCTGATACGGCCGTCCTCCACCGTCTTCTCGGCATAGCCGAGATAGAAACCGATACCGAGTTCGCGGGCGAGGTTGAACAGCGGCTGGGTTTCGTTGCTCGGCATGGACGTCTCGAAATAGGCGTCGATCTCGGCCTGATCGGTTATCCAGTAGCGCGGGAAAAACGTGGTCAGCGCCATCTCGGGGAACACCACGAAACGCGCGCCCATGGCGTGAGCGCGCCAGAGCAGGACGATCAGGCGCTTGACCACGCTGGCACGGCTGTCCTTGAGGTGGATGGGGCCGAGCTGGGCGGCCGCCAGAATCATGCGTCGCAACATATTCGCTCCCTACCGTTCGCCCATGATTGACCGAACGCGCCGTATTCGGCAAGGCTGCTCACACAAGGGGCTTGCGCCGCACGGGGAAGGCCGAGGAGAAAATTGCCTCCACCGGCGGATGTTTCCAGGTCCGCGCGGGGTAAAGCGCGATCAATTTTTCGAATTGCGCTTGAGCCTGCCGCGCCAGGGCATCGTCATCGATTCCGGCAATGCGGCTGCGTTCCATAACGAACCGGCCATCGATGACCACATCGGTGAAATCACGGCCAGAGCCGTTGAGCATCATGGTCTGCACCGGGTCGATCACCTGGCCCATTTCCGGTTTTGCCAAGTCGAACACGGTGATATCGGCCTTGGCACCCGGCGCGAGCCGGCCGAGATCGCTGCGCCCGAGCGCGTCGGCACCGCCCAGCGTGGCGGCATTGTACATATCCTCCGACCGGCAGGATGTGGGGCCCTGGTCGAGCACGCGGCTGAGCAGCAAGCCCAAGCGCATATTCTCGATCATATCGGGCGGGTAGGTGTCCGTGCCCAGGCCGATACGCACACCTAGATCGCGATAGCGGCGGAAGGATTCGATGGCGTTGCCGCCGCGCGCGGAAACCAGGGGGCAATGAACGATGGTGGCAGTGGCGTCGCGAACCAGTTCCAGATCGCGGCCGCCTGGTCCGATCCGGCTGTTGCCGCCGACGAAAATACCATGGGGCAGCAGGGCGCGCGGCGACAGAAAATCCAAGCTCGCCAGCCATTCGATCGGACTCAGCCCATGCAAGCGTTTCACGGTGTCGTATTCCCAGCGCGATTGGGCCGAGTGCTGACGAATGGGCACATGGAGATCGCGGCTTGCAGCGGCCGAACGGCGCAACAGCTCGGGCGTGCAGGTCTCTAGGCGGTCGGGGGCCAACATGGCCTTGATTAGACCGCCATGACGGCCCTCGAAATCGCGGGCGAAACGGATCGCATCGGCCAGGCCTTGCAGGCCGCGCGCCTCGTCGAAATGCATGTCGAGCCGGCCATCGCTATGGACGAAGGTGTTGCCCGCGCGATAAGCAGGCCCGAGATAAACGCGCAAGCCCAACTCGACCGCGATATCGGCGACGCGCGCGAATTCGTCATAGGTCTCGCCCCATTCGCGATAGAATAGGGACGTGATGGGTAGCGCCGTGGTGATGCCGTTATGGATCAGCCGTGTGAAGGCGTAGCGCATCTTGAACGCTTCTTCGTCGGGCGTGTACATCTCGAACGGCCCGGCTTTCATGTAACTTTCGGGCCAAACCCTGCCCTTCTCATGGGGCGGATGGTTGTCGAAACCCAGAATGGTGGTGTCGAGATCGGCTAGCGCGTCCAAATCGACGAAACCCGGCCCGATCAGCGACCGGCCATAGTCGATCCGGCGCGCGACGGCACCGCCATAGTTATGGCCGACGAAGGCGATGCGGTCGCCGGCGAACACGACTTCGCCGTTTTCATAGAGGACATGGCGGCCCCCCTCATGACCGACAACCCAGCGCGCGGTCAGCAGGATGGGGGCGGCCGTCATCGCTGTTTGTACCGGGCGAAAGCCTTGGCCAAGGCGGGGTCGATGCCGACGAAGCCTAGGGCCGATGGTTTCGCGAATTGGCCGACGCGGGCCTTCGACGGGGCCAAATGCGCCAGCACTTCGGCCTGGGCGATGGCGGCGGCGAGCCCATCTACCACGGGCAACGGACAGCGCGTGCGAAGCTGCGGTGCCAGGCCTGCCAAACCGGCACCGCCCAAGATGATGACATCTGCCCCAAGCTCGGCTTCAGCCCGCCGCGCCAGCCGAACCAAAGCCGTCACTGCCGCGGCCCTGTTGCGGCTGGCTTGGAGGCCGGAGACGGGCAGCGCAAGCGTCCCGGCATGGCGGTCGCGCAGGCCGTAATCGTCGATTAAATCGTCCAGCATGGCGGGCCAGCGCGCGCCCGCGGTCAGGATCGCGAAGCGCCGGCCGAGCTGGCAGGCCGTCAACATCGCGGCCTCGGCCATGCCGACCACGGGGAAGTCGAACAGCTCGCGCGCAGCGAACAAGCCGGGCTCGCCGAAACACGCGATCACCGCCGCGTCGATCGGCCGTTTCGCCTGGGCCAGCCCGGTCAATACGCCATGGGCGGCAATCGCCGCCTCGGCACGGCTTTGGATATAGTTTGGACCGAACGGTGCGGTAGCCGACACGATCTTTGTGCCTGGGCGTGCGCTCGCGCGCGCCGTGCGTGCGATCAAGTCGGTGATCGATGCCGTCGTATTGGCGTTGAGAACGAAGATGCGCGGGCCGGACATGATCGTTTTACCCGGTTGCGACCGCGCCCCACTCCCGGGCGGAGAAGGGGCGCGGCGCACATCCGGGGCTTGACCTAGTCGACTTTGACGTACCAAAGGCGCAAGCGGTTATCGGGCGCCTGCTTCATGTCGATGCCCTTCTTGGCGGCCCAAACCAGGGGCTGCTGATGGATCGGCACGTGCGGAATATCGGCCTTTTCGATCACCATGGCCTCGCGAATCAGCTTGACCCGCTCGGCCTGATTGCCTTCCTGCTCGATCTTGACCAGCACGGCATCGAACTTCGGATTGGAATAACCGCCGGCATTCAACCCGCCCCGCCCGGCGCCGCGCGTGGCGATCACCTCGGAAAGCGTGCTGTAAGCATCCGCCGTGGGCAGGCCGGCATGGCCGAGCATGAACATCGACAGATTCTGCGTATTCAGTCGCTGGCCCCAGCGCGAGGCCGTCTCGAACTGCGGATCGATCTTGATGCCGATCTTGGCCAACATGGAGGTTACGGCAAGGCAGATTTGCTCGTCATAGACATAACGATCGTTCGGGCAGGCCAGCCCGACGGAGAAGCCGTTGGGATAACCCGCCTCGGTCAGCAGTTTCTTGGCGCCGTCGGGATCGAAGGGCAGGCGGTCGTTGAGGCCCTGGGGATAGCCCGTCAGATAGGGCGACATGATGATGCCGGTCGGCCAGGCAATGCCGCGCATGACCGCACGCTTGATGGCTTCCACGTCGATCGCCTGATAGATCGCGCGGCGCACGCGGATATCCTTGAACGGGTTCTTGCCCTTGACGTCGGAGAAGAGGAGTTCGTCGCGCGACTGGTCAAAGCCGAAATAGATCGTGCGCAGCTCCGGCCCCTGGACGACTTGCAGCTTAGTATCTGCCGAGACGCGTTGGATGTCTTGCAGCGGAATGGCGACCGTGGCGTCGATCGCACCGGACAGCAACGAGGAAGTTCGCGTCGCATCCGACTTGATCGGCGTAAAGGTCGCGACGGTCAGATTATGGGCCGGCTTGTCCCACCAGCCGGCGTTAACCTCCAGCACCGTCTTTACGTCGGCCTCGCGGCTCCGGAGTTTGAACGGACCGGTACCGTTGGCGGCGCGGTTGGCATGGGTCTCGGAATTGGCGGATAGGTTGGTCGATGCCGTCGTGTTGTTGGCCGCCGACCAGCCCTGATCCATGATGAAGAACTGGGTCAGCACGGAGAGCAGGATCGGGAACGGTCCCTTGGTTTCGATATCGACCGTGTATTGATCGACCTTGCGGACATCCTTGACCAGATTGATCGTCGACAGCGCGAGCGCGCCCGGCGTATTGGTGCGCGCCCAGGAAAACACGACGTCGTCGGCGTCGAAGCTCTCGCCATTGTGGAACTTGACGCCCTGGCGCAGCTTGAAGCGCCAGACCGTGGGATTGACTAGATCCCACGAAATCGCCAAAGCCGGCTCGATCTTCAATTCATGGGTATGCCGGGTCAGGCCCTCATAGACGTTGTTAATGAAGGCGTTGGTGAAGGTGTTGTTGGAGGCGTGGGGGTCGAGCGTCTGGACATCGCCGGAAAACGACCAATTCAGCGGCTTTGCCGAAGCCGCCCCGATGCCACCGCCCGCCGCCATGGCGAGGGCCAGGGCCAATACCAATTTCCGCCTCATCGTCCTGCCTCCGTTGCGCTAGGTTTTTTGAGAGTGAATTCTGTTGATCAATCATACAAGCGACAGCCATCATCCGTCCAGACGCCCTCGATGGTCGGGGGATGGGCCGGGGAGAGGCTGACCTGATCGCCTTCATTGTCCAACGGCTGATCAATGGCATCGTCGTGATGGCCGCGGTGGCGTTTATCGCCTATCTGATGTTCGCCTTCATCGGCGATCCCGTCGCCAGCATGCTCGGCGACAACGCCACCATCGAGCAGCGCGAGCAATTGCGCGTCCAGCTTGGCCTGGACCGGTCGCTGCCGCTGCAATATCTCAGTTTTCTCTGGCGCGCCGTCCATGGCGAGTTCGGCATCTCCTATCGCCAACTCCAACCGGTCTCCCAGCTTATCCTGGCGCGCCTGCCTGCGACCCTGGAGCTGAGCATCGCGGCGGCCGGGCTAGCGCTCGCCGTCGGCATTCCCATGGGCGTCTATACCGGGCTGCGCCGCGATAGCTGGCTGGCGCGCCTGTTCCTGACGGTCTCTCTGATTGGCGTGTCCCTGCCCTCCTTCCTGACCGGCATCATCTTGATCTTGCTGTTTTCGGTCGAACTCAACTGGTTCGCCAGTTTCGGACGAGGCGACACGGTGGCGCTGGGCTGGTGGACAACGGGATTGCTGACCGTGAGCGGGCTCAAGGCCCTGGTGCTGCCGTCGATCACGCTATCCCTATTCCAACTGACGCTGATCATGCGGCTGGTGCGCGCGGAGATGCTGGAGGTGCTGCGTACCGACTACGTCAAGTTTGCCCGCGCCCGCGGGCTAACCGACCGCGCCGTCCATTTCGGCCACGCGCTGAAGAACACCATGGTGCCGGTGATCACGATCACCGGACTCCAGCTCGGCTCGATCATCGCTTTCGCCATCGTCACCGAGACGGTGTTCCAATGGCCGGGCATGGGGTTGCTGATCATCCAGGCCATCAACTTCGCCGATATTCCGGTGATCGCCGCCTATCTCGTTCTGATCGCCTTCCTGTTCGTCACCATCAATCTCGCGGTCGATCTGCTCTACTACGCCGTCGATCCCCGTATCCGGGTCGAGCGCGCGGGCGCCCTGGGATGATCGCGCTTACCCGCTTCGCCGACAGCGATTTCGTCTATCGCTTCCGCCGCTCGCCGGTCACGGTGGGCGCGGCGGCTTTGACGATGTTTTTCATCGCCGTCGCATTGCTGGCGCCCTGGCTCGCCCCCTTCGATCCCTTCGATCCGGCCAAGCTCGACATCATGGATGCGCGCCTGCCACCGGCCTGGCGGCCGGGCGGCACCATGAAATACCTGCTCGGCACCGACAATCAGGGCCGCGACGTGCTCTCCGCCATCATGTACGGTTCGCGCATCTCGCTGGCGGTCAGCGTCGGCGCCACCGGCTTTGCCCTGGTGTTGGGCGTTACGCTCGGCCTGGTTGCGGGCTATCTAGGCGGGCGGGTCGACAATTTCATCATGCGGTTGGCCGATGTGAAGCTAAGCTTCCCGACCATCCTGATCGCCCTCATGGTCGACGGCATCATTCGGAACTCGCTGCCGCGCGAGTTGCATCGCGACATCGCGCTCTACGTTCTGATCTTCGCCATCGGCATTTCCAATTGGGTGCAATATGCGCGCACCGTGCGCGGCACGACGCTCGTGGAAAAGAACAAGGAATATGTCCAGGCCGCGCGCATCACCGGCCTCAGCCCCGTGCGCATCATGGCGCAGCACGTGCTGCCCAACGCGCTCGGCCCCGTTCTGGTGATCGCCACGCTGGGGCTGGGCGGCGCCATCCTGACCGAGGCGACGCTGAGTTTTCTCGGCCTGGGCGCGCCGGCAACCCAGCCATCCCTCGGCACCCTCATCCGCATCGGCAACGAGGTCTTGTTCTCCGGGGAATGGTGGATCACGATCTTTCCCGGCATCTATCTCGTGGCGCTCGTGCTCGCCGTCAATCTGCTCGGCGATTGGCTGCGCGACGCCCTCAATCCCAAACTGCGCTGACAGAAGGACACCATGGCCGACATCCTGATCAAGAACGGCATCGTCATTACCATGGACCCCGAACGCCGCGTGCTGGAGGATGCCGCCGTCGCGATCACCGGCGACCGTATCGTCGCCGTCGGCCCCAGCGCGGAGGTCGCGGCCAACCATCCCGCTCCGCGCGTGATCGACGCCCGGCGCAAGGTCGTGATGCCCGGCCTGATCGATTGTCATGGCCATGCCGGCCACGGCCTGGTCAAGACCATGGGCGGCGGGCGCGGCAATCTGTGGAACGAGGCCTGTGCTGAGATTTATTCCGTCGGGTCGAGCCCGGAATTCTGGTACGCCGAATCGCGGTTGGCCGCGCTGGAGCGGCTGAAATGCGGCACCACCTGCGGCGTCTCGTATCTCGGCGGCGGCGACGATGTTATGCGCACGGACGAGCCGGAATATGGCGAACGCCATTGCGACGGCGTGGCGGAGATCGGCATCCGCAGTTTCGTGGCGGTCGGGCCCAACCGGCCACCTTTTCCCAAGCTCTACGGGCGCTGGGACGGCAAGACGCGCCACGATTACGACGTCACTTTCGAGCGCCAATTGGAAGCCTGCGAAGCCCTGATCGAACGCCGCCACGGTTCGGCCGGCGGTCGCGTCAATATCTGCCTGACATTCCCGGTCCATCACCGCGACTTGCCGCGCGAACAACATGACAGCATCGACCTGATCGCCGCCCAGGCCCGCACTTTCCGCACGCTCGGCCGTAAGCGCAAGGTTCTGTTCACCCAGGACGGCCATCGCAACGGCAGCATCGCGGATGCGGGCAAGCGTTTCGACCTGCTCGGCCCCGACGCCTTTTTCTCCCATTCGATCGATCTGACCGAGGCCGACATCGCGGCGGCCCGCGACAGCGATACCCGCATCGTCCACAATCCCAGCGCCATCATGTCGGTGCGCGGGCGCTGCCCGGTGCCCGAACTGCTCGATGCCGGAGTGACCGTGGTGCTCGGCTCCGACGGCACCGCGCCCGACCGCGGCGCCGACATGTTCCGCCACATGTTCCAGGCCATGCATTACCACCGCCGCCATTTCCGTGACGCCAGCATCCTGCCCCAGGGCAAAGTGCTGGAGATGGTGACGATCGACGCCGCCCGCACGCTGGGCCTGGAGCGCGAGATCGGTTCGCTGGAGCCGGGCAAGAAAGCCGACATCATCCTGATCGACATGTTCAAACCCCATCTCTACCCGCTCAACATGCCGGTCTATCGCGTCGTCTGCTTCGCCAGCGGCGCCGATGTGGACACCGCGATCGTCGACGGGCGCGTACTGATGGAAGGCCGTCGCGTTCTTCCCGTCAGCGAGGCGGAAGTGCTCGAAGCTGCTCAGCGCGAATGCGAAATCATGCTCGACCGTATCGGCGGGCGCGGCCTGCTGGAAACGCCGGAGCGTTTCTGGGGCGTCAGCCGGCAATAGCTGAGGGGATCGATCCGTGACATTCGCACTCGTTGCTCGCTGCCCCGACACCGGCATGTTCGGCGTCGTGCTGTCGTCCTCCGCCGTCGTGGTGGCGAGCCGTTGCGCCTGGGCGCGCGCCGGGGTGGGTGCCGCGGCGACGCTCCACATCACCGATCCCCGGCTGGGCAAGCTGGCCCTCGACCTGATGGAACGCGGTTACGACGCGCCCACCGCCCGCGACATGCTGGTCAAGGCCGCGGGTCCTCATGAATCCTGGCGCCAACTCGCTCTGGTCGACGGCGCCGGCCGCACCGCCACCTTCACCGGCTCGGGCACCCGCGCCGCCGCCGCGACCGTGGAGGGGCCGGGTTGCGCGGCGGCCGTCAATGTCGGCGCCAACGAGCACGTACCCCAGGCCATGCTCGATGCCTTCCTCGCCGCACCGGGCGAGCACCTGGCCGAGCGCCTGATGCGCGCGCTTGAGGCTGGGCTGGCAACGGGCGGCGAATTCATGGAGGAACGCGGCGCCGGGCTCTATGTGGTCGATCGGGTCGCCTGGCCCGTGGTCGATCTGCGGGTCGATTGGCACGACCGGCCGATCCAGGAACTGCGCCGCATCTGGACCGATTACCGCCCGATCATGGCGAGCTATGTCGCCCGCGCTCTCGACCCGTCGACCGCGCCACCCATCGTCATTCCGGGCGCACGGCGCAAGGGCGGTTAGCCCCGCAATTTCGCGATCGCCGCAACAAACGCCTGGGCACGCGGCCGCAATGCTTCCGCCGTATCGCCCGGTTTGTAGAGCGCGGAGCCGATGCCGAAGCCGGCCGCGCCGGCACGCCAGTAATCGGCCATGTTGTCCACGCCGATACCGCCCACGGGCAGGACCGGCACCTTAGGCGGCAGCACGGCGCGGAGCGATTTCACCACCGCGGGCGACGCCGCCTCACCCGGAAACAGTTTGAGGCCGTCGGCCCCGGCGGCAAGCGCGGCGAAGGCCTCGGTCGGCGTGAAGCAACCGGGCACGCAGATCATGGCGGCCTGCTTCGCCTCGGCGATCACGGCGGCGTCGGTATGGGGCATGACCACGAGCCCGCCGCCCACATTGGCGACGCGCCGGGCGTCGCCAGGGTTGAGCACGGTGCCCGCACCGATCAACGCCCGCGCGCCGAACCGCCGCGCCAGCCGCCCGATGCTGGCGAAGGGATCGGGCGAGTTGAGCGGGACCTCGATGATGGCGAAACCGGTTTCGACCAACGCTTCGCCGATCGCCTCGACCTCGTCGGGCTTGACGCCGCGCAGGATGGCGACGAGCGGGCATTTCTGGAGCCAATGGTCGAGCACGCTCATGAATTCAATCCCTGGGCAAATGGGGCAGCAACGCGAATAGGCCGGATCTGATCGCATCGGGATCGAGCAACCGCGCCTCGCAGCCCAGCAATTCCAGAGCCCGGCGATAGAGCGCCGCCAGCGCCGGGGCGCCCAGTAGATACACCGGCCCGCTTCCCGGCGATACCGCCGCAAGCTCATGGCCGATCAGGACGCCGGAGAGATAGTGGGGCTGCCCTTCCGGCGGCACGTCGCCGAACAGGCCGAGGGTGCGCACGCCGAACAGATGATGGAGCAGGCTGCCACCTTCCCGCGCGCGCCGGATACCGCGATCGAACCAGGCGAGATCGTCGCCCCCATCCGCCATGAGGCGCCCGAGGATGCTGTGGGCGCGCAGCACGGCAAAGGTCTCGCCGGTCATATAGGTGGCGAAACTGACGATCCGGCCATCGGCAACATCGACCCATTTGCTATGGGTGCCGGGCAGGCACAGCCGATGACGGCCGGGGCCGAGCCGGCCGATCACGCCCAAAATTTGCGATTCCTCGCCGCGCATGACGTCGGGCGGGCCATCGGCCGCACGATAGACCAGGCCGGGCACGATCCAGCAGCGCCGCCCATCAACCATCAGCGGATGCAGGCGCGCTGCCAGATCGGTCGGCCCCGCCGGGCAGGAGGCATAGGGCGCTTCAGACCAGCCCTGGCGGCTGCCGATCATGCCGGCCATCAGCACGGGCGCGGCGGTGACGGCGAGCCAATCGCCGATCTGCGCCTTGAACGCGCCGGCGAAATCGCCGCCCTCGACCTTGAGAATGCCGAGCGGCGCCCCGCGTTGTTCGATCGTCGCGCCCGCCCCGTCCAGCCGATAGGCGCGGAACGACGACGTGCCCCAATCCACGGCGATGAGCGCGGTACGGTCGGTCATGGTCGCACGATCAATCCATGTCCTCATGCCAGCTTCGCCCGTCGCGCTGAACCAGGGCGATGGCGGCCGACGGCCCCCAACTGCCCGCCATATACGGCTTCGGCCGTTCGTCGCCGGCCTGCCAACCTTCCATGATGGATTCGGTCCAGCGCCAGGCCGCCTCGACCTCGTCGCGCCGCATGAAGAGGGTGGGTTGGCCGCGCGCCACATCCATCAACAGCCGCTCATAGGCGTCGGGCACGCGGGTTTTGAAAGTCTCGGCGAAGCTGAGGTTGAGGTGCGACGGCGTAAGGCGGATAGCGCCCGCCCCCGGCGCCTTCGACATCAGATGCAGCTTGATGCCCTCATCCGGCTGCAAGCGGATGACCAGCCGGTTGGCGCTGACATGGCCGGCCGCGCCGGGAAAGATCAGATGAGGCACGGCGCGGAACTGAACCACGATTTCCGAGCGCCGCTCGGGCATGCGCTTGCCCGTGCGCAGGTAAAAGGGCACGCCGGCCCAGCGCCAATTGGCGATCTCCGCCTTGATGGCAACGAAGCTTTCGGTCGCGCTGTCGGGTCGGCCTATCTCCTCGCCATAGCCGGCGACGGCCTGACCCTCCACAGCCCCCGCACGGTATTGACCGCGTACGGTCTTGGTCGCGATATCGGGGCCGGCGATCGGTTTCAGCGCCGTCAGCACCTTGACCTTCTCGTCGCGTACGCCGTCGGAATCCATCGAGGTCGGCGGCTCCATGGCGACCAGGCAGAGCAATTGCAGCAAATGGTTCTGCACCATGTCGCGGAGCGCCCCGGCGCCGTCGTAATAGGCGCCGCGGCCGGCGACCCCGATGGTTTCCGACACCGTGATCTGGACATGATCGATTTCGCCGCGGTTCCAGATGGTTTCGAACAGCGCATTGGCGAAGCGCAACGCCATCAGATTCTGGACTGATTCCTTGCCGAGATAGTGATCGATGCGGAAGATGTGATCTTCGGCGAATACCGCGCCGACCTCGGCATTGACCGCGCGCGAGGAAGCGAGATCGTGACCGATCGGCTTTTCCAAAACCACGCGCGCCTCGGGCCGGGCGAGGCCCGCGACCTTCAGCTTGCGGCAGATCTCGCCGAACAGATCGGGCGAGGTGGCGAGGTAGAAAACGCTGGCGCGCGGCCCGTCAGACCCAGACGAGGTGGCCTTTAGTGCCGTGGCCAGCCCGTCCCAACCTTTATCGCCGGCCGAGTCGATGGCGACATAGTCGAGACGGTCGCGGAAGCGCTGCCAGGTCGCAGCCTCGAAATGCTGACTCGAAACATGGCGGCGCAGATGCTCCTCGACCAGCGCGGCAAAGACGGCGCGATCCATCGGCCGGCGCGCCGTGCCGACGATGCGGGCACCCTGGGGCAACTCGCCATCGAGATCGCGATGGAACAGGGCCGGCATGATCTTGCGGAGCGACAGATCGCCGCTGCCGCCGAACACGATAAAATCGAAGGCGCCGAGCGCCGCAGGGCCGGCCATGGGTAAACTCTCCTTGCCAACGCGTCCGCGACCTTAGGGTGAAATGGGATTGCCGACCAGCCAGTACCTCTGCACGGAGGTTTTGACCGGTTGGTTGTGTGCGGATCGTAGGGCTGGGAGGTCCTCGGCATCAACCAGGATGGTGATGGTGCGGGCCTCGCCTGGTTGTCGCCGGATGAGCCCGGCGCGCTCCAGCGTGGGCACCATCT
>SHVW01000052.1 GCA_009694085.1 Alphaproteobacteria bacterium | reverse complement strand
AGGCGTCTCGCCAAGCACCTGATCGGTGCGGGCTGATCTGCTCCCGTCGTCGTGCCCGGGTTTGAAATCGAGTCCGGACGATCTCCGAGCTTCCTTGGACCGGGACCGGACCGGACTTTTAGTCAATGTATTTGACATAATCTGTTTATAAATATTGATATTATGTCAATCATGGTCAATATTTTTGCTGTCGTTCCGGCGTAACCCCGGATGAAAAGAGGCCGTGTTTTTGGCAAGAGCAGAGTTTGTAATGGAAACGCAAATCTGCCGAAAAGTTGCGCGGCATCCGCATTGTCGCGTTCGGTTTACCGATCATGCTTTGAAACAGATGGAGGAGCGCGGGATCGCCAGCACCATCGGTTCTGCGCGTGCTGGAAACCGGGATGGTCGCTTGGATCGAGCAGAAAAGAGATGTGATCTGGCACGTTGAAGGCATGGATATGGACCGACAGCGCTTGCGCGTCGTGGTTAGCGTTCTTCAGGATTTAATCGAAATTAAGATCATCACGACAATCGCTTTGCGGAAGAGATGATTGGGTTGGGCGTTTTGAAAACGGTACGGCGCGTACAGACGGTGCTGCCGAGCATGGGGTCAGTTGGAGGAACCGAGAATGCCCTACAAATCGCAACCTGTACCGGCGGGTGAACGCATTCTGGAACGGTACGACGCGACCGCACTTGTCGGGCTAGCTGTGGTCATTCGCAATGGGGCCATCGAGCGGATTGACGCGGATGGCGAGAGGACCATCGAACTGCCGCATATGAAGCAGCTATTGGCCGCCGCTGCCGTAGCGCGCTGTTTGATGCCGATCCGCCTGCGCGGTCGCGAGATGAAGGCGATTCGCCGAATCATGGGGCTGACCATGGCAGAGATGGCGAAGCGTCTCGGCGAGCGTACGGCGACGGAAACCGTCGCGCGCTGGGAATCCGACAAACAAGCGCTGGGCGGCTATGCCGAAAAAGTGTTGCGGCTCGTGGTCTGCTCGGCCCTGGCGAAAAAAGCGCCGGGGATACGCTACGATGCCGCCATGCTCGCCGATCTCGTCATCGCGGATCCCTGGATCGCGGAGCCCGCCTTTACGGTGTCTGCGCTCAAATTTGAAATGGTCCGGCTCAAGGAGGTCTCGGGCGCCATCGTGGATGCGTGGGATACGAAACTCGCCGCGTGAAGGCGTTGGGTTAAGCCGTCCGCATTCCCCGTTGCGCCTGCCGTGACGGGCCGGCATGATCGCGGCCTCTGATCTGGGGAGGATGCGATCATGGCGGCCAAGGCGAGAAAAAAGACACCGGCGAAACGCGCGCTGCGCAGCGCCCAATGGTTCGGTAAGGCCGACAAGGACGGTTTCGCCCACCGCAGTTGGATGCGCAACCAGGGCTTGCCCAGCCATGTCTTCGACGGCCGCCCGGTGATCGGCATCTGCAACACCTGGTCGGAACTCAATCCCTGCAACGCCCATTTCCGGCGCATCGCCGAGCACGTCAAGCGCGGCGTCTGGGAGATGGGCGGTTTCCCCGTCGAGTTCCCCGTGTTCTCCACCGGCGAGGCCATGCTGCGCCCGACCGCCATGCTGTTCCGCAATCTCGCCAGCATGGATGTGGAAGAGGCGATCCGTGGCAACCCGATGGATGGCGTCGTCTTGCTTGTCGGCTGCGACAAGACCACGCCGGCCCTCCTCATGGGGGCGGCCAGCTGCGATCTGCCGACCATCGCGCTCTCCGGCGGCCCCATGCTGAACGGCAAATACCAGGACCAGGACATCGGCTCGGGCACCCACACCTGGAAATTCGACGCCATGGTCAAGGCGGGCGAAATGTCGCTCGAAGAGTTCATGTCGGCCGAGGCCGGTAATTCGCGCAGCTCCGGCCATTGCATGACCATGGGTACGGCCTCCACCATGGCGAGCATGGTGGAATCGCTCGGCATCGGCCTGCCCATGAACGCGGCCATTCCCGCCGTCGATTCGCGCCGTTATGTGCTCGCCCACATGGCCGGACGGCGCATCGTCGAGATGGTCCGGCAGGACCTCAAAATGTCCAAAGTCCTGACGCGCAAGAATTTCGAGAACGCCATCCTGGTCAATGGTGCCATCGGCGGCTCGACCAACGCGGTCGTTCATCTGCTCGCCATCGCCGGCCGCATGGGCATCGACATCACGCTCAAGGATTGGGACCGGCTGGGCCACAACGTGCCCTGCCTGGTCAATCTAATGCCCTCGGGCAAATACCTGATGGAAGATTTCTACTATGCCGGCGGCATACCCGTCGTGGTGCGCGAATTGGGCGCGCGCATCCGCAAGGACGCGCTGACGGTCAACGGCAAGACCCTGTGGGAGAACAGTAAGGACGCCAAGTGTTGGAACCGTAAAGTCATCTTCTCGATCAAGAAGCCGTTCAAGAAACAGGGCGGCATCGCCGTGCTCGCGGGCAATCTCTGCCCCGGCGGTGCCATCATCAAGCCGTCGGCCGCCTCGCCCAAGCTGATGAAGCACCGGGGCCGCGCGGTGGTGTTCGAGAACATCGAGGATTATCACGCGCGCATCGACGACCCCAAGCTGGACATCGACGAGAACTGCGTGATGGTGCTGAAATATTGCGGCCCCAAGGGCTATCCCGGCATGGCCGAGGTTGGCAACATGGGGCTGCCGGCCAAGGTGTTGAAGAAGGGCATCACCGACATGGTGCGCGTGTCCGACGCGCGCATGAGCGGCACCGCCTATGGCACGGTGGTGCTGCACACGGCGCCCGAGGCGGCGGCGGGTGGGCCGCTGGCGGTTGTGCGCAATGGCGACACGATCGAACTCGATGTCGCCAAGCGCCGATTGCACCTGGACATCAGCGAGGCCGAATTGGCGCGGCGGATGAAGGCGCTTCGGGGTTTCAAATCGCCGCATAAGCGCGGCTATGCCAAGCTGTATGTCGATCACGTGCTCCAGGCCGATAAGGGCGTCGATCTCGACTTCCTCGTCGGCAAGAGCGGCACGCCCCTGTTGCGCGAATCGCATTAGGGGGTGGCGGCGACATGGCGGGCAAGACGATCGAATTCCTGATTCCCGACGCGCTCAATCACGGCGATATCGACGTCGAGAAGAAAGCGGCGGGGCCGGGAGTTAAGTTCCACGTCTATCGCACGCGCGACGCCGCCGATATTCCGCAGGCCGTGTGGGACCGGGTGGATGGCCTGCTCTGTTGGCTCCATCTCAGGGTCGATGCGCCCGTGGTCAAACGCATGAAGCGGGCGCGCATCCTGGTGCGCGGCGGCGTCGGTTACGACCATCTCGACGGCACGGCGCTGGGTGCCGCGGGCATCCCGCTGTGCAACGTGCCCGATTACGGCACCACCGACGTGGCCGACATGGCGTTTGCCCTGCTGCTCAGCCTGGCGCGCGGCATCGCCACCTATCACGACGCGCTGCGCCGCGACATCGCGACGGGCTGGAAAGCCCAGGCGGCGCCGATCGCGCGACGCATCCGGGGTCAACGTTTCGGCATCGTCGGCCTCGGCCGGATCGGCACGGCAACCGCCTTGCGCGCCAAAGCCTTCGGCTGTCATGTCATGGCCTTCGATCCCAATCTGCCCTGGGGCCAGGAACTGGCGTTGGGCGTGGAGCGCATCCACTCCCTCGACGCGCTACTCGGGGCGAGCGACATCGTCTCCATCCACACCCCGCTGACGCCGGAAACCCATGGGCTCTTCGGCAAGCGCGCCTTCGCCGCCATGAAGCCCAACGCCATCCTGGTCAACACGGCGCGCGGGCCGATCGTCGATATCGACGCGCTCCATGACGCGCTGAAAAAGAAACGCATCGCCGGCGCCGGCATCGACGTATTGGCGGAGGAACCGCCGCCCGCCGACCATCCCCTGATCCGGGCCTATCGCGAGGGCGCCCCCTGGCTCGCCGGCCGCCTCATATTGTCGCCCCACGCCGCCTGGTACACGCCGGAAAGCGATTTCGACTTGCGCTCCAAGCTGGTCCTGACTGCCATGGCCTATCTACGCGATGGCGAGCTGCGCAATTGCGTCAACCTGGATCATCTGGTCCGGCGGCGCTGAGACTCATCCCGCGCAAATGGTTTTGAGCGCACGCCATTCCTCGGCGGTAAGTGCGGGCGTGCCGGTCGGAGGGGCCGAGCGTGCGAGCGCGGCGCGAGCCTCGGAATCCAGATGGGTCGAGAGTAGGGCGGGCGGTTTGATGGCGCTGTCCTTGCCCTCGCGTTCGCGAATGCGCATGCGGTCCCAAAACGCGACGAAGCCATGGGCGCCAATACCGGCGCGCTCCAACAACTTGAGGCCGGTCGCATCGGCATCGGCCTCCGCGTCGCGCGAATAGGATAGCGACAGGAGTTCATGGCCGACGCTGACGACGCCGCCGGCCATCCCGCCCGACAGCAGGTCGAAAAGCAGGGCGTAACCCAGCTCCCGCAGCACGGCCGTGGTCGCATGCCGGTGTATGACATGAGCCATTTCATGAGCCAGAACTCCGGCGACCTCATCGGGCGTCTCGGCAAAATCCAGAAGGCCGGAGAAGATCACGGCATAGCCGCCCGGCAGGGCCAGCGCGTTGACCGCCGGGTGCGGCGTCACCTGAATGCGGAAGGTGTACGGGCTGTCGGCAACCCTGCTCAGACGGTCGGTCAGGCGCCCAAGGGCGGCCGTGCCGGCTGCGGTCGTGCAAATCCGTTTGGCTTGACCGGAGGTGGTGTGTGTGGCGCCGAAGACGGCCTCGGCGATGTGCCGGCCGGCGCTCTCTTCCCAGGCGATCGGGATCAGCGGCGCCAACCAATGGGCCATCCGCGGGACAGCGATCCCGTGGCGAGGGCAAGGACGGCAATGCCCATCGCGATCAGCGCGATCCCGCGCAGGTTGCGCCGGGGGTCATGGCTGGCGATGGCATGGGGAGCGATGCGTGCCCCGATCTCCGGCCCGAAGGCAGGGCCGGCGACCGAAAGTCGCGCATCATTGGCGCCGATCAGGCTAAGCTCCACCGGCCGATCCGAATTGGCCCGTTCGACCAATCGGATGTCGCCATACGGCCAGAGCCGCGATGGGCCGCCGGCGATTCCCTCGATGCGCAATCCCGCCGGGGCCAAGGTAACCGTGACCTCATGCCGACGATCCGATGGGCCCACCATAAAGATTGCAGAGAATACCGGGGGCACGCCTGTCCCCATATCATCGGATGCATTAGAAACGAAAGTAATCCAGGGATTTCACCCATCAAACCATCAAAAGTTTGGTCGACCATTCCACGCTTGCTCATTTATTGGGCAGAATATCCGGTTTGTGCGAATTCGCCATGGACCTTGGGATAGCGGCCGGGTTAAATGGCAACGCGCTCAAGTCGACCCTGAGGCGTGGCGGGACCGCGCGATCGGGCAGCAAGAATGTATGTGGAAGGACGTGCGGATGGCATCGGTCGATATTCGCGGCGTCGAAAAGCAGTTCGGCGCCACGAAAGTTATCCACGGCATCGATGTCTCCATCGCCGACGAGGAATTCGTCGTTCTCGTCGGGCCGTCCGGCTGCGGCAAGTCCACGCTGCTGCGCATGATCGCGGGGCTGGAAGAGATCACGGCGGGCGAGATATCGATCGGCGGCAAAGTGGTCAACAACGTGGCGCCCAAAGATCGCGACATCGCCATGGTGTTTCAGAACTACGCCCTATACCCGCACATGACTGTGCGCGAGAACATGGCGTTCAGCCTGAAGCTGCGCAAGGCGGCGAAGAGCTTTATCGACGAGCGGGTCAATCGCGCCGCCGATATCTTGGGCCTTCAGCCCTATCTCGATCGTTATCCGCGCCAGCTCTCCGGCGGCCAACGCCAGCGCGTCGCCATGGGCCGCGCCATCGTGCGCGATCCCCAGGTCTTCTTGTTCGACGAGCCCTTGTCGAACCTGGACGCGAAGCTGCGCGTGCAGATGCGCACCGAGATCAAGGCGCTCCATCAGCGCCTGCGCACGACATCGGTCTATGTCACTCACGACCAGGTCGAGGCGATGACCATGGCCGACCGCATCGTCGTCATGCATGACGGCATCGTCGAGCAGGTCGGCACGCCGCTCGACCTTTACGACCACCCAGTCAATACCTTCGTCGCCGGCTTTATTGGCTCGCCCGCCATGAACTTCGTGTCCGGTACACTCCGGCGCTCCGGCGGCGACGCCCATGTCGAAGCGGCCGGCGGGGTCAAACTCCCCGTACCCGGATCGATCGGCGGCGCCGATGGCCAGGGCGTGGTCTTCGGCGTGCGGCCCGAACATCTCGATCTCGCCAGCGACGGGGCCGGCGTGTCCGCCAAGGTGATCGTGGTCGAGCCGACCGGTGCCGATACTCAGGTCTTTGCCGACGTTGCGGGAACTCAAATTTCCGCCGTGTTCAGCGAGCGGCACGCCTTCAAACCGGACCAGATGATCCGGTTTCAACCGCGACCGGACAGCGTTCATTTGTTTGACGCCGCGTCCGGCCGCCACTTATGATCCTGTAATACGCCACAACAAACAAACCGAGGGGAGATGTCTGACATGACCGAGATCACAAGACGCGATGCACTGAAAATCGGTGCTGGAACGGCGGCGTTTGCCGCGACCGGCGTGGATGCGCTGGCCCAGGGTGCGCCGAAATGGGAAGTCACGCCGGAAAAGGGCGCATCGATCCGCGTGCTGCGCGGCTCGCGTTTCGTTCAGGGCGACGAAACCGTATTCAACGAAAACGTCGCCAAATACGAGAAGGCGACCGGGGTCAAGGTGCGGGTCGATTACGAGGGCTGGGAAGACATCACGCCCAAGGCCGCCGTGGCCGCCAATGTCGGCAAGGGGCCGGACATTGTTTATGGTTGGTACGACATCGCCCATCAGTACCCGGACAAGCTGGTCGACGTGTCCGACGTTGCCAACTATCTCGGCGCCAAATACGGCGGCTGGTTCGATGTGTGCAAGAAATTCGGCCAGACCAAGGGCGGCCGCTGGATCGCCATTCCGCTGGGCGCACCAGGCTCCAAGGTGGTCTACCGCATCAGCCATGCGAAGGAAGCCGGCTTCTCCGAGTTTCCGAAGGACACCAAGGGTTTCCTCGCGCTGTGTCAGGCCATGAAGAAGGCCAACAAGCCGGTCGGCTTGGCGCTGGGCAACGCGGTGGGCGATGCCAATGGCTGGTGCCATTGGGTGGTCTGGGCCCATGGCGGCAAGATGGTCAACGAGAAGGACCAGGTCGTCATCAACAGCCCGGAGACGATTGCCGGCCTCGAATACGCCAAGGAGCTGTACCAAACCTTCGTGCCGGGCACGCTGTCCTGGCTCGACCCGAGCAACAACAAGGCGTTCCTGGACGATCAGCTCAGCCTGACCACCAACGGCATCTCGGTTTACTACTCGATCAAGAACTCGGCCGACCCGAAAATCAAGGCGATGGCGGCCGACGTCGGCCATGCCGATTATCCCATCGGGCCGGTCGGCAGGTCGACGCAGCTGAACCTGATCGTGCCGGCCATGGTCTTCCGCTACAGCAAGTACAAGAACGCGGCGAAAGACTTCATCCGCTTCATGATGGAGCAGGAGCAGTACGAGCCCTGGTCGACCGCATCGATCGGCTATTTCAGCCATCCCTTGGCGGCCTACGACAAGTTGCCGATCTGGACCGCCGATCCCAAGCACACGCCCTATCGCGACACCATGCGCACCATGCTGTGGCCGAGCTATGCCGGTAGCCTGGGTTATGCCTCGGCCGGCGCGCTCGCCGATTTCATCATGGTGCAGATGGTGGCAACGGCGTGCTCCGGTGCCAAGTCGCCGAAGGATGCCGCCGCGGAGGCGCAGAAGCGCGCCGAGCGCTACTACAAGGTCTAGGCGCATCGGGATCTGGGCGGGAGCGCATCGCGCGCTTCCGCCCGCCCGGGCGTTCGAAGCATCGGACTCACAAACATGGCTGTAGCGCTGGGGCGGCAGGCGGCGCCGCGCAGATCGTTCGTGGAATTGCTCGACGACCGACGCGTGCTGTCGGTCCTGTGCATGCTGCCGGCGGTAGGCCTGCTCGTGACCTTCCTGGCCTATCCGTTGGGGCTTGGCGTCTGGCTCGGTTTCACCGACACCAAGATCGGCCGGCCCGGCGTTTTCATCGGCATCGACAACTACATCTCTCTGTTCGACGACAGCGTGTTCCTGCTCTCGGTCTACAACACTCTAGTCTACACGATCGTCGCCACGATCTTGAAGTTCGGCCTGGGCCTGTGGTTGGCTCTGCTGCTCAACAACAGCATGCCGTTCAAGGCGTTCATCCGCGCCATCGTGCTGTTGCCCTACATCATCCCGACGGTGCTGTCGGCGCTCGCCTTCTGGTGGATGTACGATCCGCAATTCTCGGTCATCAGCTACGTGCTGTCGAAGATGGGACTGATCGACCGTTACGTCGACTTCCTGGGCCAGCCGAACGCGGCGCGCGCCTCGGTGATCGCCGCCAATGTCTGGCGCGGGATTCCCTTCGTGGCGATCTGCCTGCTGGCCGGCCTCCAGACCATCTCGCCCTCGCTCTACGAGGCCGCCGCGCTCGACGGCGCCAATCCTTGGCAGCGCTTCCGCAATGTCACCGTGCCCATGCTGATGCCGATCCTGTCGGTGGTGCTGACCTTCTCGGTACTGTTCACCTTCACCGATTTCCAATTGATTTACGCGATCACGCGGGGCGGGCCGCTCAACGCGACCCATCTGATGGCGACGCTGGCCTTCCAGCGCGCCATTCCGGGCGGTCAGATGGGCGAGGGGGCGGCGATCGCCACCGCCATGATCCCGTTCCTCGTGTTTGCCACCGTGTTCAGCTACTACGGCCTGCAACGGCGCAAATGGCAGCAGGGAAGTGCCGATGACTGATAAATCAGTGGCGGTTCAGCCCGCAGTCTCGGACAGCACGGGCATGGCCTATCTGGCGACCGTGCCGCATCGGGTCGTCACGGTCTATCTGCCCCTGGCGATTTTCCTGCTGGTCCTGCTGTTTCCGTTCTACTGGATGGCGATCACCACGTTCAAATCGAACGAGGAGCTGTTGAACCAGCGCGAGTTCAGCCCGTTCCTGGTCTATCACGCGACCCTGGCCAACATCGAGAAGCTGCTGTTCCGCACGTCTTATCCGGAATGGCTGTTCAACACCATGGTGGTGGCGGTGTCGTCCACCTGCATCTCGGTCGCCTCCAGCGTGCTCGCTGCCTACGCCATCACGCGGCTGCGTTTCCGCGGCGCCCAGGTCACGGGCCTGCTGATCTTCCTGGCCTACCTCGTGCCCCCCAGCATTCTGTTTATCCCGCTGGCCACCATGGTCTACGGGCTCGACCTCTACGACACGAACTGGGCACTCATCCTCACCTATCCGACCTTCCTCATCCCGTTCTGCACCTGGCTGCTCATGGGCTATTTCAAATCGATCCCCTATGAGCTGGAGGAATGCGCGCTGATCGACGGCGCGACGCGGTTGCAAATCCTATGGAAGATCACCTTGCCGCTCGCGGTGCCTGGCCTGATCTCGGCCGGCATCTTCTCCTTCACGCTCTCGTGGAACGAGTTCATCTATGCGCTGGCCTTCATCTCGTCCTCGGAGAACAAGACCGTGCCCGTCGGCGTACTGACTCAACTCGTCGAGGGCGACGTGTACCACTGGGGCTCCCTCATGGCCGGCGCGCTTTTGGGCTCTTTACCGGTGGCGCTGCTCTACTCCTTCTTTGTCGAATACTACGTCTCCAGCCTGACCGGCGCCGTCAAGGAATAGTCATATGAAGGTCGTCATCACCGGCGCCGCTGGATTCTTAGGCCAGAAGCTGGCGCGCGCGCTGGTCAAACGTGGTCACCTGATCGGCCCATCCGGCAAGGACGAGCCAATCGACCGCTTGACCCTGTTCGACGTGGTCGCGGCCGCTCATCCCGGCGATAACCGGGTCGAGGTCGTGACCGGCGATATTTCGGACCGCGATTTGATCGCTAAGCTGATCGACCGCGACACCGGCAGCGTGTTTCATCTGGCTTCCATCGTCAGTTCCGGGGCGGAAGAGGATTTCGACCTGGGCTACCGGGTCAATTTGCAGGGCGCGCTGGCTGTGGTCGACGCCTGCCGCGCCTTGCCCCACGCGCCGCGCCTGGTGTTTACCAGTTCGCTCGCCACCTATGGCGGCGAGTACAATGTCGAAGTCGATGACGGCACGCCGCAAACGCCCCAGACCTCCTACGGGACTCAGAAAGCGATCGGCGAGCTATTGATCAACGACTATAGCCGTAAGGGATTCCTCGACGGCCGCTCGCTCAAACTGCCGACCATCGTGGTCCGCCCGGGCAAACCCAACAAGGCGGCTTCCACCTTCGCCAGCTCGATCATCCGCGAGCCGCTCCAGGGCCAGTCCGCCATCTGCCCGGTGGCGCCCGAGGTGAGCATGGCCCTGTTGTCGCCCCGGCGCACGGTCGAGGCCTTCATCCACGCCCACGACCTGCCCGCCCAGGCCTGGGGGCCTTGGCGGTCGTGCAACTTGCCCGGCATCGATGCCAAGATTTCCGAATTAGTCGCGGCCATGGGCCGTGTGGCCGGCAACGACCCGGTCAAGCGCATCGAATGGCGGCCCGACTCGGCCATTCAAAAGATCGTCGCAACTTGGCCCGGGCGATTCGGTTGGGCCAAGGCCAAGCGCCTTGGCTTCAAGCCCGATGGCAGCGTGGACGAAATTATCCGCAATTTCATCGAAGACGATCTGCAACGCTAGTAAAGGCTCCCTCACTGCCTTGTGAGGCGCGTGTGATCTGCGCGTGTGGCTATGGCGCCATGCATGCGGCGCGTATGGACCGACTCTACTCCTAGGACTATTCTTGGGCGGGCCCCCGGTGTGGCAGATGCGAGCATGTCGCACCCGATATTTTTATGAGGCAACATCGTCGATGAGTTCGTACCTTGCCCCGCCCCAACGCCAGCTCGATCCGCGCAAGTTTCGCGATCCCGAAATCACGGCCAAGGGCGAGCGGCGCGCCCATGTGGCGCTGCGCCGGCTTGAGACGCTGTGGTTCAATACCGGCACGCTGTGCAACCTGACCTGCCGCAATTGCTATATCGAATCCAGCCCTAGGAACGACAGGCTGGTCTATTTGACCGCCGCCGAGGTCGCGGCCTACCTCGACGAGATCGCAGCGAGCGGACTGCCGACGCAGGAAATCGGCTTCACCGGCGGCGAACCCTTCATGAATCCCGAACTGATCCCCATGCTCGACGACGCGCTCGGGCGCGGCTTCCAGGTCATGGTGCTGACCAACGCCATGAAGCCCATGCGGAAGCAGAGCTTGGGTTTGCTCGATTTGCAGCAGCGTTATGGCCGGCGGCAGGTGCTGCGCGTGTCGATCGATCACTACGGCAAGGACCTGCACGAGCTGGAGCGCGGGCGCAACAGTTGGAAGCCGACCGTCGAGGGCATGGATTGGTTGGTGGCCAACGGTTTTACCGTCCATGTCGCCGGGCGCACCTGCTGGGGCGAGTCGGCCGCCGACGCGCGCGCCGGCTATGGCCGCCTGTTCGCCGCGCGCGGCTGGCCGATCGATGCCCATGACGAACGCAGCCTGGTCATGTTCCCGGAGATGGACCCGGCGGTGGACGTGCCGGAGATCACGGAGGCGTGCTGGGGCATCCTCGACAAATCGCCCGATGGCATGATGTGCGCATCCTCGCGCATGGTGGTGAAGCGCAAGGGGGCGGCGGCACCCGCCGTGGTCGCCTGCACGCTGCTGCCCTATGATGCGCAATTCGAGTTGGGCGCCACGCTGGCCGAGGCGGCCGGCCCGGTCAGACTCAACCATCCCCATTGCGCCAAATTTTGCGTGCTCGGTGGCGGGTCATGCAGCAAGGCCTAACCCTTCCGACCGCGTACGATCTGGGCACGCTCGACGGCCCGGTTCTGATCTTCGGCGGACCCTAGGCAATCTGGAAGCGATGACGGCGCTGCTGGCTCGCGCACGCGCGCTGGGCATTCCGCCGGCGCGCATGATCTGCACCGGCGATGTCGTTGCCTATTGTGCCGATCCCCAGGCCTGCGTCGATCTGATCCGCGGCGCGGGCATTCCCGTCGTCATGGGTAATTGCGAGGAATCCCTCGCGACCGGCGCGGCCGATTGCGGCTGCGGATTCACGCTGGGCAGCGCCTGCGACCTGCTCTCGGCCCAATGGTTCCGCTGCGCCGACCGCGACCTCAGCGCCGACAACCGGGCCTGGATGGGCGGTTTGCCCCGCGCCCTGAATTTCACGCTTGCCGGCCGCCGCTTGCGTGTTGTTCATGGCGGTGTTGCGCAGATCAACTGCTTCATCTTTGCTTCGGCCTCGGCAGCCGACCTGAAGGCCGAGTTGGACGCGGCCGGGGTGGACGGTATCGTCGCCGGACATTGCGGCCTACCCTTCACCCGCGTGATCGATGGCCGGATGTGGCACAATGCCGGCGTCGCCGGCATGCCGGCCAATGACGGCACGACCCGGGTCTGGTTCAGTCTGCTTGTCCCGACGGTTGCCGGACTCAGGGTCGAGCACCATGCCCTCGGCTACGATCATGAGGCCGCTGCCAAGAAAATGACCGGGCGAGGCTATCCGGATTCTTATGCACAGGCTATTTGCGATGGATTATGGCCTAGCTGCGACATATTGCCCCGATCTGAGCGTCAAGAGCAGGGCAGACCAATTAAGGATTTCGTGGTACATTGGAGTTCGATAGAATTGTCGGACGCAGCGGAGTAACCGCAAACATGGTTTAATCTCCTCCGTCGAGAGGAAACGGTTTTGGCGTCAAGGCTTTGACGCTAGGTCTTGCTGTCGTTTCTCTTTCCTTCCTCACTCTCCTATCGATATCGGTTCCGGCGGACGCGCAGCAGGCGCAGATCCGCACGCACTAGGCTCATTTCGGCAGTTCACCGCGCACCCGCGAACTCGGCCCGCCCATCGACCATACCCGGCGTCCGCGCACCGTTACGGTTTACGAGCCCGACGGGTTCATGGCGGTGCGGACGGACATGCCGTTTTGGGAGATCGGGACCGTCGATAAAAAGCTGAGCAATCTTTGCTCGACCGCCCGATTCAATCAGGTCGATACCAACCGCGTGACCGTTGGGTTCAACGGCCAAGTCGGTGCTGGCGTTCTCGGCGTGGCCCGCGGCGATGGCTACAATCTGTTCGATCCGACACGGGCGGCGCGCCCGGACGATACTTATTTTTTCCACCGCGACCGCACGGGCCAGTGCACGGTGTTCTTCTGGAACGCCGAGGAACGCAAGCGACGCCAGGGCGCCGTCATGTACCCGCTCGGCTACCGGCGCAATACGGTCGATGCCGCTTATAAGCGGCCGGATCAAGGGGCGCGCTAAGCCACCTGCGTCAGCAGTTTCCGGCCGGCGAAAAAGGCCCCCAGATTGTCGATCACAAGTTGGCCCATGGCGGTGCGCGTTTCCGGCGTGGCGCTGGCGTGATGGGGCTGCACCACCACATTGTCCATGGTCAGCAACTCCGCCGGCACGTGGGGCTCGTCGACGAATACATCAAGCCCGGCGCCGCCAACCGCGCCCTCCCGCAGCAGGCGCACCAAGACGGGCTCGTCGATCACCGAACCGCGCGCGATGTTGATGACGATCCCCTCTGGGCCGAGCGCGCGCAGCACACGTTCGTCCACCAGCTTCTCCGTGGCCTTGCCGCCTGGACAAGACAGCATGAGAAAATCGGACGCCGCCGCCATGGCGGCGAGATCGCCCATATAGCGGTAGGAAGCATCGGTGCGTGCATTGCGTTGATGATAGAGGATGGTCATGCCGAAGCCCTCTGCGCGCCGCGCGATGGCCTGGCCGATGCGGCCGAGGCCGACGATCCCCATGGTCTTGCCGTGGACCCGCCGGGTGAACGGCATCGGCCCCTTGAGCCAGTTGCCCTCGCGCACGAAGCGCTCGGCCGCCGTCATGCGCCGGGCCGCGGCCACGGTCAGCCCCATGGCCAGATCGGCGACCTCGTCGGTCAGCACATCGGGCGTGTTGGTGATGGCGATGCCGCGCGCCTCCGCCGCCTTGGCATCCACATTGTCGTAACCGACGCCGAAATGGGCGATCAGCTTGAGGTTGGGCAGCGCATCCATCAGCGCAGCATCGAAATTGCCCGAGCCACTGGCCGCCGCCCGAATACGCGGCGCCAGGCCCGCAAGAAATCCGGCACGGTCTTTGGCTTCCCAGAGTTTGTGGGTCTTGTAGGTCGCGTCGAGGGTTTCGATCGTGCGGGCATACATCTTGCCGGAGATCAGGATTTCTTCGGGCATGGGGTCCTCGGGTGCTTTTGCGGGAAGGTGGAACGAAACAACCGAACAGGTTCACATCGGCTCGGCAAACCAAGTCTCGAAATCGTCCGGCGTCAAGGTTGCCAATAGAAATTCCTCATGCTTTCGGAAGCCGGGGTCGAGGGCGACTGCCTTGGAGAGCCACGAGCTGGCGGCAGAGCGCTGTCCCGATAGGAACAATGTGCGCCCGACGGCGAATTGAGCAGCAGCCCAATTTGGTCGGCAGGCGACGGCCCTAGCAAGCCATTCAGCTGCAGCCGCATAATTACGCAAGGCGTAGTAGTTGGAGCCAATCATGAAGTAAGGGTCGGCCCAATTCGGGCGCACTGACACGGCCCTAAGGGACCAAGATTCGGCGTCGGCATACTGGTTCATTTCTAGCGCGCATTGTCCTAGCTTATGCAGGGTATCCCCATTTCCTGGGTTCAGAGCAATGGCCCGCAACAGAGCTACCATGGCGAGTTCGAAGTGCTGCGTGCGAATTCGAATGATGGCGTGAATCAGTAAAGCGCGATCCGACCATGGTGCCGCCGCGCACGCAGATGCGGTCAGGGTAAGCGCGCGTGCGAATTCACCCGCGCGGAACAAACGCAATGCTTCGTCTAGTGTATCTGCGGGACGTTGAACGGCCAAGATCAGTTCGACCTATGTGCTAACGTAAAACATGGACTTCCCGATCTCACGAATTTTCACGGCTTCGGTTTCCGGTAGGGCTGCAACAATCGAGGTCATTTCTGTCTCGATATCCGCCAATGTCGTGCTCATCTTGGCGCGTTGTATGGGGGACATCGGCTTGCTTTCGAAGAAACCTGGCAGGGGTTGCCAGCCTTGCATTGCGCTCCCCGGCGGTTGGCGCTTGGCGATCGCGTTTACGATCAAATCAGAGGATAGATCGCCGTCGATCGCTGTAATGTGATCCGCGAGAACTTGACGATAAGCGGGCCTCGCTTCTTGCAACTGGTGGGTGTCGACCATGAGGTGGAGAGCGTTGCGGCCTGCTGTCGCGGCATCTGCGACGGTCGGATTGACCAAGTTCGACAGGAAGCAGGAATGCCAAGGGTTGTCATTCGGTCGTAGAGCGATAGCGGGGTGATCGGCGACAAAGGCCTCCATGCCCGTCGTACAACCGCTATGGATCAGAACCGCGCTGGCCAGAATCCATGGCATATGCCCGCCAGATCGAATGACGCGAACGTGCCGGTAGCGCTCGAAGGCTTGCAACCAGATATCGAATCGTTCTGATGGGTGGGGCCTGATGATGACCGTCGTTCCAGAGCCGTTGTTCTCAAGCCAGCGCACCAGGCGGACGATTTCGCGGATATTGCCGCGCTCCCAGGCGAGCAGGTCGCGAAACGCTTCATCGTCAATGGGATCGTCCGGTCGAAAGATGATCGTGTTAGTGCTGGATTCATACGCCGCTAGCGCATCGCCGAGCGTAGAATTGCCGGCGGAGTAGTTGGTATTCACAAGTATGAATCGTCCGTGCCGTCGCTGGAGCTCATCGCGATCGGAGTCGTATTGCTTTAGGAACTCAGGCCGCAACAAGTCGATCCGTGGGTTCCCGACAACATCGATCCGGTCGGCGATCTGCGGAAACCGCTGGAGAATAACATCCCGGTGAAATCGGCCTTGCGCTAGAAATACATCGCAAGTTTCATCGATTTTATCGTCGTACAAGCGAAGAATCTGATCCGCGCGTGCAACGCCCAACGCCTCCTCTTCCATCGACACGATAAAGTGCCCCGACCTCTTGGCCTGGCGCATGTTGCGGTGCTGGATCAGGTTGTTGCCCTTGAACAGCACCGTGCCCCGGGGCATGCGGTCGAAATTGGCGGTCATCAGCCAGACTTGCCCCAAGACGACCTGGACGCCCCGCAACGCGGCCCTGGCCGCCAACAACAACTTGCTCGTCAGTTCGCGGGATGCCTCCTCGATCGGGAGATACAGAATCGCGGTCAGTGGAATCCCCATCCCCGAATTGTTACGTCTTCGCCTTGAAGCCCAGGAAAACGCGCGACTTTCCCTTATGCGTAAGGGCGCGCGGTTCGAACTCCAGGCGGCGGGGATAATCCTGCAGCTCGATCACGCAGGCCGTGCTGACGATCGCATCGGCGACGAGCGCCCGGGCCGCACGGCTACCCGGGCGTGCAAGGATGTAGCTCGGAAACATATCGTTTGTGTTGAGGCCCACGAAGGTGAGGCCATGGCGTTCGACGAATTCGTTCACCGCCGCGATGACGCCGAATGGAACCTTAGCGTGCCACATATAGTCATGACCGAGGAGCAACCCATCTTCTTTGATTTTCGGCCAGTAGGCTTCCAGATCGCGTTTGACACTGTCATAGGTATGATCGGCATCCAGGTAGATCCAGTCGAAGTAACCATCGGGAAACTGCTCGGCCGCCTCGTGCGACCAGGCGCGATGAACCGCTACCCGGCCGGTCGCTATATCGGCCCCGTAGGTCTCGAGGATGCCTTCGTAACGTCTATCCTGTTCGTCTTGGCCCACATTGTTCGAGTCGTTCTGAAGCTCCGGCTTATCTTGGGAGCGCCAGGCATCGATCAGATGCAGTTTTGCCGGTGTCGTGGTGTCCACGATGGCGCGGGTAAAACGACCATAGGCGACCCCGATCTCTGCGGCGACGGCGCTTTGCGGAAGATGCCGAAGCAATACGTATCGATCGAATGGAAACAAGAACATGTTTGCATGCGCCCTTCTACTTCGGGTTTCAGCATCGAGGTGTCATCCGATCTTGCTCAGACAGCCATCGGATTGACAAGGCCATGACTTCCGGCTTCTGGACGCCACGGGGTCGACTCGCTACCGTGCGGCATTATGACGAAAGCCCGCATCCGCCTCGACCGCCTCGACCGTTCCGCCATGCTCGCCGACGAGGGCGAGTATGAGCAGCGCCTGGGCAAATTGCAGCGCAAATTGTTGGCGATCCAACAGGCCTATCTGCGCGACCGGCGGCGCGCCATCGTCGTGTTCGAGGGCTGGGACGCCTCTGGCAAGGGCGGGGCGATCCAGCGTCTGACCGAGCGGCTCGATCCGCGCCGCTGCAAGGTCTGGCCGATCGCCGCGCCGACGGCGGAGGAGCAAGGGCGCCACTACCTCTATCGCTTCTGGCAGCGCTTGCCGGAACCGGGCACGATCGCGGTGTTCGACCGCTCTTGGTACGGGCGCGTGCTGGTCGAGCGGGTCGACGGGCTGATCGCGGCGCGGGATTGGAAGCGCGCCTACAAGGAAATCAACGAATTCGAAAACATCCTCGTCGATGACGGCGTCAGGTTGATCAAGATATTCTTGCACATCGGCGCCAAGGAGCAATTGCGCCGGTTCGCCGAGCGGATCGCCGCACCCCACAAGCGCTGGAAGATCGCGCTCGACGACTTCCACGCCCATGGCAAGCGCAAGGCATATAAAAATGCCTACGAGGACATGTTCGACCGCAACTCAACCGCCAATGCCCGCTGGCATGTCATTCCCGCCGACCACAAATGGCATGCCCGGGTGACGGCGCTTGAGATCGTGGTGGCGGAACTGTCCCGCGGCGTCGATCTGTCGCCGATGGAACTCGACCCCGCCTTGCTGCGGGAAGCCCGGAAGGTGCTGGGGCGCGGCGCGCTCTAGCGATCTCGCTACATCGTCGCGCCGACCACCCAGGGCGTGAACTCGTCCTCGCCGAAACCGAGTTCCTCGCTTTTGCTCTGCTTGCCCGACGCGGTGTCCAGGATCAGCTTGAAGATCTCTTCGCCCTTGGACTGGATGGTGGCCGCACCCTCGATGATGTCGCCGCAATTGATGTCCATGTCGTCGGTCATCTTGCGATAGAGCGGCGTGTTGGTGGCCAGCTTCAGCGACGGCGCGGGCTTGCAGCCGAATACCGAGCCGCGGCCCGTGGTGAAGCAGATCATGTTGGCGCCGCCGGCAACCTGACCGGTCGCGGAGACGGGGTCGTAGCCGGGCGTGTCCATAAACACAAAGCCGCGCGCCGTCACGGGCTCGGCGTATTCATAGACGTCCACCAGATTCGACGTGCCGCCCTTGGCGACCGCGCCGAGCGATTTTTCCAGGATGGTGGTCAATCCGCCGGCCTTGTTGCCGGGGGAGGGGTTGTTGTTCATCTCGCCCTTGTTGGCCGCAGTGTACTCCTCCCACCATTTGATGCGGCTGACGATCTTCTCGCCGATCGCGCGGCTGGCGGCCCGCCGGGTCAACAGATGCTCGGCGCCGTAGATTTCGGGCGTCTCGCTCAGGATGGCCGTGCCGCCGTGGCGCGCCAGCAGGTCGGCCGCCGCGCCCAAGGCTGGGTTGGCCGTGATGCCGGAATAACCGTCGGAGCCGCCGCATTGCAGGCCGACCGTGATGTGGCTGGCATGGACGCGGCGGCGGCTGACCTTGTTGGCCTCGGGCAGCATCTCTTTGATCACGCGGATGCCCTCGCGCACGGTCTTGGTGGTGCCGCCCGTGTCCTGGATGGTCATGGCGTGGAAATTCGGTCCGGGGGCGAGGTCGCCGTCTTTCAGGATGCCGCCGACCTGGTTGGATTCGCAGCCGAGCCCGACGAGCAGGACGGCGGCGAAGTTCGGATGCCTGGCATAGCCCGTGATCGTGCGGCGCAGGATGTCGATGCCCTCGCCGGTACTGGCCATGCCGCAGCCGGTGGTATGGGTCAACGCCACCACCCCATCTACGTTGGGGAATTCGGCTAGTGCGCCGCCGCGGAAGTGGTCCGCGATATGGCGCGCGACCGTGGCAGAGCAGTTCACCGAGGTCAGCACGCCGATGTAGTTGCGCGTGGCCACCCTTCCATCGGGGCGCACGATGCCCTCGAAGGTGGCGCGCTCGGCGTCGTTGAAGAAGGCGGTGGGCCGCGCCTCCTGGCCGAAGGCGTAATCGCGCGCGAAGCTGCGGACCTCGCAATTATGGGTGTGGATATGGCCGCCCGGTGGAATGGCGGCCGTGGCGAAACCGATGATCTGGTTGTATTTACGGATCGGTTCGTCCTTGGCGATCGGGCGGGTCGCCAGCTTGTGGCCGGCCGGGATGTGGCCGGCGGTGCGCACGCCTTCGCCCGGAATCTCCGTGTTGGGCAGGATATCGGCGCGGGCGACCACGGCATTGTCGCTGGCGTTGAGGCGGATGGTCAGGCTTGTGCTGGCGGCCATGGTTTCTTCCGTTTACAGATCGCGTGGACTAGGCTTTGTAATCTAGCCCCGCGCCATCGCGGGGAATAGCGGGAATTCAAAGGGGGAATGTGGCATGGCGGGGCGATTGACGGGCAAGCGGGCTTTGGTGACGGCGGCGGGGCAGGGCATCGGGCGGGCTTCCGCGCTCGCCTTCGCACGCGAGGGCGCCAGCGTGATCGCGACCGATGTGGATTTGGGCAAGCTGGCCGGGCTAGACCGGGAGACGGGCCTGACCATCCGCCGGCTTGACGTCTTGGACAATGCCGCGATCGTCGCGGCGGCGGCGGAAATCGGCACGGTCGACGTTTTGTTCAATTGCGCCGGATTCGTCGCCAACGGCTCGGTGCTGGAGGGCACGGAGAAGGATTGGGATTTTTCCTTCGATCTCAACGTCAAGGCCATGTTCCGCATGATCCGCGCCTTCCTGCCGGCCATGCTCAAGCAGGGCAGGGGCTCGATCGTCAACATGGCGTCGGTCGCCTCGACACTGCGCGGCGTGCCCAATCGCTGCGCCTATGGCACGACCAAGGCGGCGGTGATCGGCCTTACCAAATCGGTCGCCGCCGACTACATCAAACAGGGCATCCGCTGCAACTGCATCTGCCCCGGCACGATTAGCACGCCGTCCCTGGAAGAGCGCATCAACAGCGCGGCCGACCCGGTCGAGGCGCGCCGGGCCTTCATCGCCCGTCAGCCCTTGGGCCGACTGGGCACGGCCGAGGAGATCGCTTCGGTTGCCGTCCATCTCGCCAGCGACGAATCCGCCTATACGACCGGCACCGCCATCGTCGCCGATGGCGGGTTCACCCTGTAGAATTCGCTTGAACTGGGACGACAGGCCGGGGAGCATGGCGGCACCATCGAAGTAAATCGGGAAAAGGGGAGGCATCATGACAATCCGGCATATCGGTCTCGCCGTCGCAATCGTGGCGGCGGCAACGCTGGCCTCGGGCGCGGCGGAGGCCCAGCGCAAGTTGAAATTCGCCCATGTCTACGAGACCAACGAGCCCTACCACACCAACGCGGTCTGGGCGGCGGGCGAAATCGCTAAGCGCACCAACAACAAGTACACCATGGAGGTGTTTCCCGCCTCCTCGCTGGGCAACGAGCCCACGATCAACCAGGGCCTGGCACTCGGCACGGTCGACATCATCTACACCGGCGCCGCCTTCGCCGGCGCGTCCCACAAGCCGTTGGCGATCAGCAACGCGCCCTACATGTTCAAGGATTTCGACCACTGGCTCGCCTATTCCAAGAGTCCGCTGCTCAAGGATTTGATGGCTGGTTACGACAAGGCAACGAACCACAAGATCACCTCGATCGTCTATTACGGCGCGCGCCACACCACCGCCAACAAGGCGATCAACACGCCGGCTGACATGCGCGGCATGAAGCTGCGCGTGCCGCAAGCGCCGCTCTATCTGATGTATGCCAAGGCAGTCGGCGCCAACGCCACGCCCATCGCCTTCGCCGAGGTCTATCTGGCCCTCCAGCAGGGCACGGTGGACGGCCAGGAGAACCCGCTGCCGACCATCCAGGCCAAGAAGTTCTACGAGGTCCAGACCCACATCAACCTGACCAGCCATATCTTCGAGAGCCTGCTGATTATCGTCGGCTCGCCCCTTTGGAAGCAGCTAAACGCCCAGGAGAAGGCGATCTTCCAGGAGGTCTTCGATATCGCCGCCGGCCGCTCGACCACCGACATCCGGGCGTCGGAGCAGGTGTTGCCCGAGGAGTTCCGGAAGCTGGGCAAGACGGTTGTGACGCCCAACATGTCGGCCTTCCGCACGGCGGCGGCCCCGTTACACAACGACGCAGCCGCGGGCGCCGGCTGGACCAAGGCGCAGTACGACGCGCTGCAAGCCCTGGCGAAGTAGTTTCTTGGTATTTGGAAGGGCGGCGCTGGAAACGGCGCCGCCCTCTTCTATTTCACCACCGCTGTCTTGCTCACCTGCCGCTTGCCCACGGCTTTCCAATCCCATTCGATACCCAGCCCCGGCCTCTTCGACGGGATCGCATAGCCCTTTTCGATTTTCATGCGGCTGGTCGTGATGTCGTCGAGTTGGGGGATGTATTCGACCCAGGCGGCGTTGGGCACGGCGGCGCATAGCGCCACATGCAGCTCCATCAGGAAATGGGGGCAGATCTG
>SHVW01000051.1 GCA_009694085.1 Alphaproteobacteria bacterium | reverse complement strand
GGCGCGCCGCGAAGGCCGAGACCATGTGGATGGCCTCCTTCGAACTTTTCTTGCCGCCCGTGCCGCGCATGGTCTTGCCGTCAATGGCGATGACCTCAACCGGCGTCTTCGTCAGCGCCGCGACCCAGTCGACGAAGCAGCGCTGGAAGGCCCCGGCGTCCAGCGTGGCGAAGATATCGCCGAGCCGGTCATGCGGCGCGATCCCGTCGGCGAACGGCAAGAACCGCCGCAGAAGCTCCAGCTTCTTCTCACCGAACCGCGCGATGTCGGTGAAGCTTTCCGCGTTGGCGAGCACCGCCAGCAGCGCCAGCAACAGCACCTCGTTGAGCGGGTAAATCACTTTCCCGGCCTGACGAGGGTCCGGCAAGTCTTTGAAATAATCCAGAAAAACCGTCGCCTCGCCAAGCCAGACAAACTCCGCCGCCGCATCCGTCATCGCCGTTCTCCACCTTCCGACCCAGTGGATCACGACAGATTCAGCACTTCACCCTTTTGTCACGCACTTCTTTACCCGATTACCCTGCTTTCAGGGTAGCAGGGGCTCGACAGACTCCGTCGAATTCCCTATTTAGGGCTTCGTGCGCCTTGCTAGGAATCTCCCATGGACCATCTCGACGCCTTGGAAAGCCAGAGCATCTACGTGCTCCGCGAGGCGTTCAATAAATTCGACAAGATCATGATGCTGTGGTCGCTCGGCAAGGATTCCAACGTTATGGTCTGGCTGGCGCGCAAAGCTTTCCTTGGTCATGTGCCCTTCCCGGTCGTCCATGTCGATACGGAGAAGAAATTTCCGGAGATGTACGCCTTTCGCGAACGCTACGCGAAGGAATGGGGGTTGAACCTGATCACCGGGCTGTGCCCGCCGGTGGAAGAAATGGACCCGACCCTGCCGCCCGCGGCTCGCTCGGCCGCGCGTAAAACCTATGGGCTGAAAAAGCTGGTCGCCGCGCACGGCTTCACCGCCGTCATCGCCGGCATCCGGCGCGACGAGGAAGGCACGCGCGCCAAGGAGCGCGTATTCAGCCCGCGCGGCGAAAACGCGGAATGGGACGTGCGCGACCAGCCGCCCGAATTCTGGGACCAATACAAAACCGATTTTGCCCCGGGCACTCATGTGCGCATCCATCCGCTGCTGCATTGGAGCGAGATCGACATCTGGCACTATGTCCGCCGCGAGCGCATCCCGCTGGTGGACCTATATTTCGCGCGCCAGGGCAAGCGATACCGCTCCCTGGGCGACCGGGACATTACCAACCCCGTCGCCAGCAATGCCGCCACCATCGACGAGATCATCGTCGAATTGGAAACGACCAAGGTGCCCGAGCGCGCCGGCCGGGCCATGGATCATGAGGTCGAGGACAGTTTCGAGCGCTTGCGCGCTGCGGGCTATATGTAGATGAGCGAAAGCCAGCACCTCAAGATCACCATTGTCGGCCATGTCGATCACGGCAAATCGACTCTGGTCGGCCGTTTGATCTACGAAACCGGCTCGCTGCCCGATGGCAAGTTCGAGGCAATCCGCGCCATGAGCGAACGGCGCGGCATGCCCTTCGAATGGGCGTTCCTGATGGACGCGCTCCAAGCCGAGCGCGACCAGGGCATCACCATCGACACCACCCAGATCCGTTTCCGCACGGCGTTGCGCCCCTATGTCATCATCGACGCGCCCGGGCATAAGGAATTCCTCAAGAACATGGTGACCGGCGCAGCTGCCAGCGATGCTGCCTTGCTATTGATCGACGCGCGCGAAGGCGTACAGGAACAATCGCGCCGCCACGGTTATATCCTGCACCTCCTGGGCATCCGGCAAGTCGCAGTCGTGGTCAACAAAATGGACCTGGTGGACTATGGCGAGGCACGCTTCGCCGAAGTCGCCAGCAACGTGACCGCCTACCTTGCCTGCATTGGCGTGACGCCGGCCGAGATCGTCCCGGTCTCCGCCCAAGCCGGCGATATGATCGCAACCCGCTCGGCCCGTATGGGCTGGTATCGCGGGCCAACGGTGATCGAAGCACTCGATCGCTTTACTCTACCGGCCGATGCCTCGGACCAACCGCTGCGCTTCCCCGTCCAGGACGTCTATAAATTCGACGAGCGGCGCATCGTCGCGGGCCGGATCGAGAGCGGCCAACTCCGGGTCGGCGACCGCTTGCTGTTCTCGCCGGTCAACAAGACAGCGCGCATCGCCTCGATCGAGGCCTGGTCCGTGCCGAACCAACCAACCGAAGCCACTGCCGGCCAGTCCGTTGGCATCACATTGGACGAACATATTTTCGTCGAGCGCGGCCAGATCGCGAGCCATGCCGATCATCCGCCGATCGAGACCAATGTATTTCGCGCCCACCTGTTCTGGCTCGGCCGCAAGCCACTCGTGGCCGGTTCGCGCTACAAGCTGAAAATCGCGACGGCCGAGCATCAGGTCGAGGTCCAATCGATCGACCGTTCGATCGACGTGACCGACCTTTCGACCAAGCCGGCCGATCGAGTCGAGCGCAATGGGGTCGCCGAGATCACGCTGCGCGCACGCGGCACGGTGGCGCTCGATGAATTCCGCCGCAATCAACGCACCGGACGCTTCGTTCTGGTTGAGGATTTCGACATCGTCGGCGGCGGCATCGTCGGCATGGAGGGCTATCCCGACCAGCGCCACGGCCTGACCGTCAAATCGACCAATATTAAAAGCGTAGAATCCCTGGTCACCACCGAGGCGCGCTGGCAGGCCAATGGCCACCGAAGCGCGATCCTATGGCTGACCGGCCTGTCCGGTGCGGGCAAGACGACGCTCGCCCAGGAGCTGGAGCGCCAGCTTTTCCGCAAAGGCATGCATGTCTATGTGCTCGACGGCGACAACATTCGCCATGGTCTCAGCGCCGATCTCGGCTTCGCGCCGGAGGACCGGGCGGAGAACATCCGTCGCGTCGGCGAGGTGGCGGCCTTGTTTGCACGCGCCGGCGTGATCGTGATTACCGCCTTCATCTCGCCCTATCGCGCCGACCGCGACCGCGTGCGCGCTATCGCGCCCGACCTGTTCCATGAAATCCACGTCAAGGCCGACCTGGCGGAATGCGAGCGGCGCGACCCCAAGGGTTTGTACAAGAAGGCGCGCGCCGGCCAGATCGCCGATTTCACCGGCATCTCCGCGCCCTATGAGGCGCCGGAAAAGCCGGAGCTGGTCGTCAACACAGGCACGCAGAGTATCGAAGCATCATTGGCTGCGCTGCTCGATTACGTCGGGCGGAAGCTGGCATTGGAATCGGGGGGACGATAGCGGTTCGCGCTTGTACGAACCGTTCACAGCCCGTGGCCGCACAGTTGGGCAATCTGTTAACCCTAGTTTAAACCCGTATTTCCCATATGGCTTCCCTAATTGGGTAGTGTCCTAATTTGACCGGAAGCCGGCCGAGACCCAGCGGACGGCAAGCGCTACGCCAAGAACCGCCAGCGGGAGGGTCGCCATCTCAATGAGGGCATCCCCGACCCGCGCCGCGATCATGGCACCCGAAGGTTCGGCTCGAAAATGGGCATCGACGAACACCAGCAGCGAAGGCCACCACGGGAATTCGCTCGGCCCGAGAAATTCCTCGGCGGTCATTTTCCCGGTGAGATTAGGGGCGCGCCGAAGGATAACGGCGACAATCCAGACCGCAGATGCGAGCGCCCACACTCGCCATAGCCCCCGCTGCAGATTCATGGCTTCGCCCGACGCGTCCCCGTCATCGCCTCTGATACTGCGTCGCACCGAACATGTTCTCGCGCGTCTTCTCGTCGATCGGGCCGGTGCGCCGGCGGTCTTCCAGAATGGCGACCGCCTTCTTGACCGCGGGGCGCGCGTCGATCGCGGCACGCCAGCGCTTGACGTTGGGGAAGTCATCGATCTCGACGCCATGGCGGTCGGGCATGCGCATCCAGGGCCAGATCGCCATGTCGGCAATGGAATAGTCGCCGGCCACGAAGGCATTATCCTTGAGCTGGCGGTCGACCACGCCGTAGAGCCGCTTGGTCTCGTTGCTGTAGCGATCAAGCGCATAGGGAATTTTCTCCGGCGCATAGTTCCGGAAATGGCCGTTCTGGCCGAACATCGGGCCGATGCCGCCCATCTGGAACATCACCCACTCGACCGTGCGCCAGCGCGCCGCCGGCTCCTTGAGCCAGAACTTGCCGGTTTTTTCGGCGAGATACATCAGGATCGCGCCGGATTCGAAAACCGAGATCGGCTTGCCGCCGGGGCCATCATGATCGACGATAGCAGGCATGCGGTTGTTCGGGCTGATCTTCAGGAACTCCGGCTTGAACTGGTCGCCCGCGCCGATATCGACCGGGATGACCTTGTAGGGCATGCCGGCCTCTTCCAGAAAAATCGAGATCTTGTAGCCATTGGGCGTAGGCCAGAAATAGAGATCGATCATGAGCCGTCCTTTCCGGGCGCGGGTGTGTCGTTGCGTTGACGGCAAGCTTAGACCATCCTCGGCCCGATCGGAAACCGGGAGGTGGAGATGGCCGGATTTATCTTGGATGACAGGCTTGCTGCGGATACGGCTGCCATCGGCCGCTTAGCGCTGTCCCACTGCCTGCTCATGAACGATTGCACCTATCCCTGGATGATCCTGGTTCCAGAACGTGCGGATGTTCGGGAGTTCCACCAGCTCGATCGGGCCGATCGCGCTGTACTGATGGAAGAGATCGTGCGCGCTCAATTGGCGCTACAGGCGATCTATAAGCCGGACAAGCTGAACGTCGGAGCGCTCGGCAACGCCGTGCCCCAATTGCATATCCACGTCATCGCCCGATTCAAGACCGACGCCGCCGGCCTACGCCCAGTCTGGGGCGTCGTTCCGGCAGCGCCTTACAATGCCGCCGCACTCAAGGATGCGCGGGACCGGATCGCGGCCGAACTGGCGCGATCCGGTCCTTTCGCAGCTATTTAATCAGGCCGCAGGCAACCCGCGCGCCGCCGCCGCCGAGCGCGGCGGGCTGATCGGCATAGTTATCGCCGCCCGCATGGATAACGATCGCTTTGCCCTTGAGCATCGAGGTCTTCAGATTCGGCGCCAATACGGGCAGGGTCGCATTGCCGTTGCCGTCGGCAACCAAGACCGGCAGATCGCCGGCATGGCCGTCGGCAGCGTGCGGGCCCGTGTGTTTCTTCGTCCCCTTCGGGTCGTAATGGCCAGCGGCGCCGAGCCCGGCGCCTTTGGTGCCATCGGCTGCGGTATTGCCGCAATTGCCGTTCTCATGGACATGGAAGCCATGGGCGCCCGGTGTGACCCCGCCGACCAGCGGCTGGACGAACAGACCCTGCTTCGTATCGCGCAGCTTGACCATGCCGACAGACGCGCCGACGCCGTCGGCGCTGACGGCGTTCATCATGACCGTGATTTCCGCGGCTCCGGCCGACCCAGCGATCAGTGTCGCCGCAGTGAGAGCGATTCCAAGCGATCTCATAGTGTTAACCTCCGTATGGGCGTGTTACCCGTTTGGCAATGGTTAATGATGGCTGGAATCGGCTGCCAAGACAACGGTGAAGAGAGGCAGCGAAGATGGATGCTTGAGCAGCGGCGCCTTGATCTTATAGTCGGCAGCCATGCCGCCGCCCGCCCTTCCCCCGGCCTTCGCCGATTGGTTCGCCCGGCGCGGCTGGGCGCCGCACCGCCATCAGATCGAGAGGATCGCGGCCGCCCGTGCCGGCGTTTCCGCCTTGTTGATCGCACCGACCGGCGGCGGCAAGACCCTGGCCGGCTTCCTGCCCAGCCTGATCGACCTAGCCGAACGGCCGACGGCCGGGCTGCACACGCTTTATATTTCGCCGCTCAAGGCGTTAGCGGTCGATATCCACCGCAACCTGGAAACCCCGATCGCCGAGATGGGGCTGGCCGTGCGCGCGGAAACCCGCACGGGCGACACGCCCCAGACCAAGCGCCAGCGCCAACGGGCCCGCCCGCCCCATATCCTGATGACGACGCCGGAATCGCTCGCCTTGCTGCTGTCCTATGACGACGCGCCCGAACTGTTCGCCGGACTCGGCTGCGTCATTGTGGACGAGTTGCACGCGCTGACCGGCACCAAGCGCGGCGAGTTGCTGTCGCTCGGTCTCGCGCGTCTGGGCGGGCTAGCGCCGCAATGCCGGCGCGTCGGCCTGTCCGCCACGGTCGCGCGACCGGAAACGTTGCGCGCCTGGCTGTCGCCGACCGGCCGCGACGATTTGGACCGGGTACGCCAGATCATGGGTCGGTCGGGAGCGCCGGCGCGAGTCGATATTCTGGAAACCCGCGAACGCACGCCATGGTCGGGCCACATGGCCGTCCATGCCATGGCCGAAGTTTACGAAGCCATCGGCCGGCACGGCACCACGCTGGTGTTCGTCAACACGCGCGCCCAAGCCGAGCTGGTGTTCCAAGCACTCTGGCGCATGAATCACGACAACCTGCCCATCGCATTGCATCACGGCTCGCTCGCCGTCGAACAACGCCGCAAGGTGGAGGCAGCCATGGCTAGCGGTCGCCTGCGCGCCGTCGTCGCCACCTCGTCCCTCGATCTCGGTGTCGATTGGGCGGCCATCGATCTCGTCATCCAGGTCGGCGCCCCCAAGGGCGCAAGCCGGTTGATCCAACGCATCGGCCGGGCCAACCACCGGCCGGATGAGCCCAGTCATGCCATCCTGGTGCCGGCCAACCGGTTCGAGGTGTTGGAGTGCCGCGCCGCCCTCGATGCCGTGCGTGCCGGTACGCTCGACGGCGATCCGCCGCGGGCGGGCGGGCTCGACGTGCTGGCCCAGCATGTCATGGGCACGGCCTGCGCGGGCTCCTTCGATGCCGACGCACTCTACGACGAGGTCACGCGAGCGGCGCCTTATGCCGATCTGTCGCGCCGGGATTTCAACGATGTCGTGGCTTTCGTCGCCACCGGCGGCTACGCGCTTGGCGCCTATGAGCGCTGGAAAAGACTGGCGCGCGACGAGGCCAGGCGCTATCGCGTCGCCGCCTCCCATTTCCTGCGCAGCTATCGCATGAATATCGGCACCATCGTCGAGGCGGTTACGCTCAAGGTCCGGCTCGGTCGCGGTCGCATTCTGGGCGAGATCGAGGAATACTTCGTCCAGGGCCTGGTGCCCGGCGATACCTTCATCTTCGCTGGCGAGTTGCTGTGCTACGAAGGCTTGCGCGAGACCGTCGTGCAGGTCAGCCGTGCCAAAGGGGGCGGCGAGCCGAAGGTTCCGGCCTATGCCGGGGGCAGGCTGCCGCTATCCACCCATCTGGCCCAGCGCGTGCGTGCCCTGCTGGCCGACCGGCGGCGCTGGAACGATTTGCCCTTGCCGGTGGAGGAATGGCTCAAGCTACAAGCTCATTTCTCCGTCATGCCGCCGGAGAACGGTTTGCTTGTCGAGACCTTCCCGCGGGGCAACAAAGAATTCCTGGTCGCTTACTGTTTCGAGGGCCGGAACGCTCACCAGACCCTTGGCATGCTATTGACCAGCCGCATGGAACGCGCCGGATTGTCGCCTCTGGGCTTTGTCGCAACCGACTATGTGCTCGCCACCTGGAGCCTGAAACCGGCACGGGATTTCGATATGCTGTTCGACCAGGACGTGCTGGGCGACGACCTCGAGGCCTGGATGGCGGAATCCAGCTTGCTCAAGCGCGCCTTTCGCAACGTAGCGGTGATCGCCGGGCTGATCGAGCGCCGTCATCCAGGTGAAGAGAAAACGCGACGCCAAGTCACCTTCAATTCCGATCTAATCTACGACGTCCTGCGCAAGCACGATCCCAACCACATTCTACTGCGCGCGACCTGGGCGGATGCCGCCTCGGGCCTGATCGACCTCCAGCGCCTCGCCGACATGCTGGCGCGCGTGAAGGGCCGCATACGTCATCAGCGGCTCGACCGCATCTCGCCGCTTGCCGTGCCCATATTGCTTGAGATCGGACGCGAGAGCGTCGCGGGCGACGCCGTGGACACGTTGATGGCCGAAGAGGCGGATGCGCTGATCGCGGAGGCGACGAGCGGCCCGAGCGCGCCGGAGTTGCCGCTGTGAGCGCCGAGTTGATCGTCAACGGGGTCCGCCTGATCGCCGATCCCTCCGGCGCGCTGATCTGGCCGGACGCCGCCACGATCGCAGTCGCCGATCTGCATCTGGAAAAGGGCTCGGCCTACGCGCAAAAGGGCACTTTGCTGCCGCCTTACGACAGCCGCGCAACCCTGAATAGCCTGGCCGCCATCATCGAGCGCGAACAGCCGCGTCGCGTCATCTGCCTCGGCGACAGTTTTCACGATCTCGGCGCCGCCCAGCGGATCGACCCCAGCGATGCCGCTCGATTGGCCGGGCTTACCAACGCCGTCGAATGGATCTGGGTGCTCGGCAATCACGATCCCGCACCGCCACGGGGCGCGCCATGGACCGGCCGGATCGAAACCTCCCTGACCCTTAGCGCGCTGACTTTCCGTCATGAGGCAGAACCCCAGGGCGGCGCCAGCGAAATCAGCGGACATTTTCATCCCAAGACCGCAATTCGTACGCGTGCGCGACGGGTCACCGGCCGTTGTTTCGTTAGCGATGGCAGACGCCTGATCCTGCCCGCCTTCGGGGCTTATGCCGGGGGATTCGACGCCCTCGATCCCGCTATTTCAGGCCTGTTCCGGCGAGGATTCCAGGCCTATCTGATCGGCTGGACGACCGTACGTGCCTTCCCGCGCGACAGCCTGTCGCCGATTTAGCCGGGAATCCGATGCCCGCAGTGATCCGCGCCGTACTCGGCTGCGTATCAATGCCAACTAGGATTTATCGTAAATTCAAGGTCTAACCTTACCCCCTGACATGACTGGACCGACCCTCCTTTGGTTCCGCCGGGATTTGCGCCTGGCCGACAATCCGGCCCTCGAGCGGGCAGCGGCGATGGGACCGGCATTGCCCGTATTTATTTCAGATACGACCGAACCCTGGCCGCCCGGCGGCGCCCAGCGCTGGTGGTTGCATCACAGCCTGGCCGACCTCGCCGCCATCAAGGAAGCGGCGTGATATGGGTCGCGCGGGGGATGCTATGGAAATCGCTGTCATCGGTGCGGGGGTTGCCGGACTTGGGGCTGCCTATATGCTCGGCCAACGCCACCGCGTCACGCTCTACGAACGCAATAGCTATCTCGGCGGCCACAGCAACACGGTCGATGTCGACGTGGATGGCCGGCGCGTGCCGGTCGATACCGGCTTCATCGTCTATAACGAACGCAACTACCCCAACCTGACCCGATTGTTCGGGCACCTGGCCGTGCCGACCGAGCCCTCGGAAATGTCGTTCGCCGTCAGCATCGCTGGCGATGACGGTCGCGCGCCACTGGAATACGGCGGCGGATCGCTCGGTCAGCTTTTCGCTCAGAAGCGGAATCTGGCGAGCCCGCGCTTTCTTGGCATGATCGCCGACGTGCTGCGCTTTTTCTCTCACGCCAGGGGGCTGATCGAGAACGAGGCCGGCGCGGATGCCGATATGAGCCTGGGCGCGTTTCTGGCCGATGGCCGCTACGGCGACATGTTCGTTTACGACCATCTACTGCCCATGGCGGCGGCCATCTGGTCCTGCCCGCTCCAGACCATGCTGGCGTTTCCCGCGCGCAGCTTCGCCCGCTTTTTCCACAATCACGGCCTGCTCAACCTGACCGATCGGCCGCGCTGGCGCACCGTATCGGGCGGCAGCCGGGAATATGTGCGCCGTCTGGCCGCCGCGCTCGATGCGCGACCGGGCCAGGCCGCAACGGCTGTTCTGCGCGATGAAACCGGCGCTATCGTGCATGACAACCGGGGCGGCAGCCGCCGCTTCGACCAAATCGTCATCGCCACCCATGCCGACGAAGCCCTGACCCTGCTCGACCGGCCGAGCCCGGAGGAAGCTGGCTTGCTCGGCGCCTTTCGTTATCAGCGAAATCGTGCCGTGCTCCATAGCGATGATCGCCTGATGCCTGGCGATCGACGAATCTGGTCGAGTTGGAACTACATGGCAGCGGGCGCACGCGACGCGGAGCGTCGGGTAGCCGTGACCTATTGGATGAACCTGCTGCAGAATATCGACCGCGCAAAGCCGCTGTTCGTTTCGCTGAACCCAATCGTCGAACCGCGACCGGAGCGCGTATACGCCGGCTTCGACTACGACCATCCTATTTTCGATGCTGGCGCCATCGGTGCGCAGAAACGCCTGGGTACTATCCAAGGCCGGAATCGGGTCTGGTTCTGCGGCAGCTATTGCGGCTATGGCTTCCACGAGGACGCCTTGTCCGCCGCCATCTCCGTCGCCCGCGCGCTCGGTGCGGCGGCGCCGTGGGAAGTTCGGGCGGCGAATGTCAACGCCGCATCGGCGCTTGCGCCGGCGGCAGACGATTGAGACCGGCATGACTCAATCCTGCCTCTATATCGGCCAAGTCATGCATCGCCGACTGATTCCGTTCGGCCATCGCTTTGCCTACCGCGTCTTCTCGCTCTGGCTCGATCTCGACGAGATTCCGTCGTTGGCGACCCGCCTGCGCTGGTTTGCGCATAACCGTTTCAACCTGTTCTCGTTCCACGATCGCGATCACGGCCGGCGCGACGGCAGCGCGCTCCGGCCATGGATCGAAGGCCTGCTCGGTGCGCGCGGCGTCGATCTTGCCGGAGGGCGTATCGCGCTGCTGTGCTTTCCGCGCGTGCTCGGCTACGTGTTCAATCCGTTAACTATTTTCTTCTGCTGGGATGGTGCCGGCGCGCTGCGCGCAATCGTCTACGAAGTCAAAAATACCTTCGGCGAGCAGCACTGCTATGTTCTGCCAGTCGAATCGCATCGCCGCCCCTTTCAACCGATCTTGCAGCGATGCGACAAGCGGTTCCACGTATCGCCCTTCATCGGCATGTCGGCGACCTACCGCTTCCGCCTCGTCGAACCGGGCGAAAAGCTATCGATCCTCATTCGCCAGGGCACCCCGGCGGGCGAGTTGCTGATCGTCACCCACACCGCGCGCCGCGCGGCGCTCGACGATGCCGGGTTGATCGAGGCGTTCCTTAGCCATCCCCTGGTCACGCTCAAGGTGGTTTGCGGCATTCATTGGGAGGCCTTGAAGCTCTGGCTCAAGGGTGCGCGCTATCACGCTAAACCGGCTCGGCCGGAACGCGAACTTTCAACATGAAGCGACAGAGAAAAGCGAGAGCAGGGACATGACGGCTGATATCTTAGATCGGGACGCGCCCGCAGAGCCGGTGGGAGCCGGCATTTGGCTTCGCCTGCTGTTGGCGGCAGCCCGGCGCATCCAATGCGGGACTCTGATCGTCGTGTTGCCCAACGGTCGGGCGCTAACCATGGCAGGCGCGGTGCCCGGGCCGGAGGCCACTCTGGTCTTGCGCAGACCCGGTGCGGCCCGCCGTATCCTGTTGGGCGGCGATCTCGGCTTCGCCGAGGCGTTCATGGATGGCGATTGCGATTGTCCCGACTTAGCCGCTCTGGTCGAGCTGGCCGTGCGCAACGAAGCCGCGCTTGCCCGCATGCTGCGCGGTCGCCGGCTGTTCCAACTGGCGCGTCGTGCCTGCCATGGCTGGCGGCGCAATTCGCGCGCGGGAAGCCGGCGCAACATCGCTCACCATTACGATCTGGGCAACGCCTTCTACGCGAGCTGGCTCGACCCAACCATGACCTACTCCGCGGCGGTCTACGACCGACCGAATGACGATCTCGCCGCCGCGCAGACGCGGAAATACGAACGCATGTGCCAGCTGCTCGACCTTCGGCCCGGTCAACGCGTACTGGAAATCGGCTGCGGCTGGGGCGGTTTCGCCGAGCACGCAGCACGTCACCACGGCGTTAGCGTAACCGGCATCACGCTGTCGCACGAACAGCATCGGTTTGCCGTCGAGCGCGCGCATCGAACCGGCTTGGCGGACCGCATCGAGATCCGATTGCAGGACTACCGCGACGTGACCGGACGCTTCGACCGGATCGCCTCGATCGAGATGTTCGAGGCGGTAGGCGAGGCCTACTGGTCCGGTTATTTCGCGCGCCTGAAGGATTTGCTCGTTGAGGGCGGCCGTGCGGCGTTGCAGATCATCACCATCGCCGAAGACCGCTTCGAATCCTACCGGCGCAACCCCGACTTTATCCAGAAATACATCTTCCCCGGCGGCATGCTACCGAGCGTGCCGGCGCTGCGCCGGTTGACCGCCGACGCCGGTCTTGCCTGGCGCGGCGACGAGGGTTTCGCAACCGACTACGCCTTGACGCTGGTCGATTGGCGCCAACGTTTCCAACAGGCTTGGCCGGAGATCAACCGGCTTGGCTTCGACGAACGATTCCGGCGGATGTGGGATTACTATCTCTGCTATTGCACCGCAGGCTTCAATCACGGCGCCATCGACGTGCGGCAAATCGCCTTGTCCCGTGGTTGAAGCGAGACTGGGCTGGCTGCGTTTGGCGGCCTATGGCCTGCCCGGCCTCCCGCTGGCGGCGCTCGGCATCCCGCTCTACGTCTATTTGCCGACCTACTATGCCGACGATCTCGGCCTTGGCTTGGCGACCGTCGGTCTTGTGTTGTTGGCGGCGCGGCTATGGGATGCGTTGATCGATCCGCCCATCGGCTGGTTGAGCGACCACTGGACCACCCGCTTCGGCCGACGCCGACCCTGGATCGCGCTCGCCGTGTTGCCCGCCTGCGCCGCGCTGTGGGCACTGTTCGTGCCGCCTGTCGGCGCCAGCGCCATGTACCTTCTGGGCTGGACGGCAATTCTCTACCTCGCCTGGACCATGCTGCAACTGCCCTATACGGCCTGGGGGGCGGAACTGTCCGACGACTATCACGAGCGCTCGCGCATCGCCGGCACGCGCGAGGGCTTCGTGATCCTGGGCACGCTGATGGCTGTGGCGTTGCCCCCAACCCTGTTGGGCGCCGAAGCCGGCCGGGGCGCATCGCTGGCCCTGCTGGCCGCGGCGCTGGTCGTGCTGTTGCCGATGGCCGTCGCCCTGGCACTCGGCGCAGTGCCGGAACCGACGAGGCGGGCACAGCCAGGACCGGGTTGGCGCGCAGGCCTCGCGCTGTTGGCGGAGAATGGACCGTTCTGCCGCCTCGTGCTCGCATACCTGCTCAACGGCATTGCCAACGGCTTGCCGGCAACCCTGTTCCTGCTGTTTGTGGAGGATCGGCTTCAATTGCCGGCGGCGACCGGCCTCATGCTGACCACCTACTTCCTCGCCGGCATTGCCGGCGTACCGCTCTGGCTCCGCCTCAGCCGTCGTTGGGGTAAACACCGGACCTGGGTCGCCGCCATGCTGTGGGCTTCGGCCGCGTTCTGTTGGGCGCCACTGCTCGGCCCCGGCGATTTCTGGCCCTATTTCGCCTTATGCGCGCTGTCCGGTCTGGCGCTTGGCGCCGATCTGGTGCTGCCGGTTTCGATCCAAGCCGACGTGGTCGATCTCGACACCGCCGACGGCGGCGGTCGACGTACCGGCCTCTATTTCGCCCTTTGGGCCATGGCAACCAAGCTGGCGCTGGCACTTGCGGTCGGCCTCGCCTTCCCGCTGCTGGACGCGGCCGGCTTCCGCGCCGGTGCCGCCAACGAACCGCCGGCCCTGCTGGCGTTGGCCCTGCTCTATGGCGGGCTACCGGTCGCATTCAAGTTGGCGGCATCGGCGCTGGTGTGGAAATTTCCCCTGGACGCCGCCGCGCAGTCGGCGCTGCGCCAGCGGATCGAGAGCCGAGGGTAAAGCCTGCTACCCCATGGCGGTTGACGCCATCACGGCCATGACGGCGTGATCCGCCATCATGAAGGCTACGCAAAATGAAGAAGGCTGTGCGGATTGGCGGTTCGCTCAACCAGGCAGCCCGGCGCGTGGCAGCGGCGTGGTACCGCGCGGAGCGGGGCGAGAAGGTGGCGCCCCAGGACACCGTGACCTTCCTCACCTGGTCGGCACTGGCGTCCGTCATAACCGACTAGCGCCATGAGCTGCTGTGCCACCTCCACCAGAACCCGACACCCAGTATCCGCGCGCGCGGCCGCGACTACAAGCGGGTGTATGAGGACGTGCGCGCGCTGACCGCGGTCGGCCTGGTCGAGAACGATGGCGGGGCGCTAAGCGCCGACTATGACGAAATCCCGGCCTCGATTCGGCTGAAGGGGGAAGCGGCGTAAGCTTACTGCCAATCACCCGACTGCCGCCCGAGCGCGCACACGTTGGAGCCGCCCGATGGCCTCATCGAGCGCCGACAAGAACGTCGAGCGGTCTCGTTTGGTCATCGGGCGCGGTCCGCCCGAGGCCTCGCCCATGGCGCGCAAATCGACCATCAAGGCGCGGGTCGCGAGCGCCATGCCGATCGAGGCCGAGGTGAAGGGCCGGCCGTTCGGCCCGATCGCGACGGCGCCGGCACTGAGGCAACGACCGGCCAGTTGGATATCGGCTGTCACCACGACGGAGCCGGGACCGACCCGTGCGGCGATCCAGTCATCGACTGCGTCGAACCCATCGCCGACGACGACGCGCCGGAACAGCGGATGAGCCGGAACCGCCAGCACGGCATTCGCCACAACATGGACGGCGACACCATAGCGTTCCGCCACACGGTAGATTTCCGCCTTGACCGGACAAGCGTCCGCATCGACATAGATTTCAATCGGCGCGGCTGCAGACGGGGTGTCACCGGGTACCGTCATGGCAATCCACTGGTCGTTGGAGCCGCCGATCATGGTCCGGCCGACGCGGCAGGGTCAAGGACGCGGCCCCACTCCTACGCCGCCGCCACCCTTCGCCTGATCAATCGCATCAGCGAGCCCAGTACCGGCAATCGTTCATAGATTTGCCCAGCAGCATCCCAATGGTCGAGATGGGCCGTGACGCGGCCGGCATCGCCAAAGGCGATCTCGGTCATGCCGACGATCTCCCAGGCTGGGCCGCCTCGGCCCCTGGGCCGGAAGGTGTAGTTCCAGCGCACATAGGATGCGGCCTGGCCGATCGCCCGGTCGGTCACAACGAAGCGCGAATCCTCCGTGGTCTGGAACATATGGTTGAGCACAGCGCGGAAACGCGCCGCGCCGCGCACATCGTTGAAGGGATCGCGGAAATGGACATCCGGCGTCACGAACTCACCGAGCCGAGCCGTCGTTTCGGGCGTCAGCGTCTCGAAATAGGCGATGTAAGCATCGAGCGCCGCGTGAGTCATCGCCCCGTCGCCTTTCGGACCAGCCAAAAATAAAGCGGATAGGGCAGCATGCGCAATAGTTTCACCTGCCAAGTGAAACGCTTGGGAAAAGTGATCTCGAACCGTCGGCTGACGAGCCCAGCAATGATGCGGTCGGCGGCGAGATCGGCCTCGATCAGGAACGGCATGGGAAAGGGGTTCTTGTCGGTCAGGGGCGTGCGCACGAAGCCGGGGTCGATCAGTTGCAGTTTGATGCCGGCCCGATCGCAATCGAGCTTCAGCGCCTCGGCCATGTTGATCAACGCCGCTTTGGTTGCGCCATAGGCCGCTGCCGTGGGCAGGCCGCGATAGCCTGCAACCGAGGAGACGATGGCGATGTGGCCGGCGCGCGCCGCGATCATGGCGGGCAGCACCGCCTCCAGCCCATGAACCACGCCCATAAAATTGACCTCGACCAACCGGCGGAAAATATCGGCGTCGAACCCATCGATCTCGACCGGCAGGTGGGTTCCGGCAGCAAATACGGCGCATTCGATCGGGCCGAGATCGGCGACGATCTGACGCGCCGTCGCCGCAACGGCACCACGATCCGCGACGTCGAGCGGATAAACCCGCACCACGCCGCCGACCAAGCGGGCATCGTCGGCCAGACCGGCCAGGTCGTGAAGCGAGCGAGCGCTTGCCGCTACAACGCGGCCCTGGCGGGCAAGCTTGAGCGCCAAGGCCCGCCCGATACCGGAACTGGCGCCGGTGACCCAGATCGGACCGGATGCACGGCGCGCCATGGCGTCAGCGCTCCCCGCTTAGAAGTGCGGTCGACAGGTCGGATCGGCGCAACACATAGTCGATGTCCGATCCCCGCGCGGCAAAACGCAGCTTCAGCCATCGCCCATCCGCGCCATACCATAAGCGCATATTGAGATCGCCGGACACGTCATAGACACGTGCCGGCACGGGCTGGCCGTCGAGGGTCAACACCTCGTCGGGCAAATCGGCAATGGAGGCCGCGATCAGCCTACCCTCCTGGGTATCGAACAAAGGCCCACTCCTCAGCATTCGCTCGTGCCAGTAGCTGGTCGGCATAAGATCGGCGGGGGCCATCGACCGCCCGGCGGTGGAATCGACCGCGAAGCCTGCCGCCTCGACGCCGCCGGCGACCCGGAACTTGCGGCCGTCATCGTCGGTTGTCGTATCGATCCGGGCAAGCCTGCCATTGATCCAGATTTCCCGGCTGCGATGGGTATAGCGATAGAGCGGCACGATCAGGCGCACTTCCAGATCGATGGCGATATCCACGATCAGCCGGTCGCCCTCACGATGGAAATCCAAGCGGTGAACCCCCATTGGGCGTCCGCCGCGCATGACATCGAACACGATCGTTCCGGTCATCGGCGACAGGATGGCGGCAGAAACCGCGCGATCCAAACCGGCAACCGACATCACAGCTAGCGCCAACACTCCTCGCAACACCGATAAGGTTGCCCTCACCGAACGCTCCCCCCTTTAGCCCCAGCCGTCGAATTTGACGGCCCGCACTGCATGATGCAAGTTTATGTCATAAAACCGTTACATTCTCATCTACTGCCGATGCCGCCCACATGAGCCAAACCAAGCAACCCCGCCCGGACGTGCGCGATCGGGACGGTCGCCCAAGCAATCGTACCGACAACCCCCATATACGCGAGTTGATGGCCGAGCGGATCACGCGCCGCGGACTGCTCCAGGGCCTGACGGCCACGGTCGGCGGCGCAGCGCTGAGTTCTATGGGAATGCCTCAATCGGCCGAAGCCGCCGGCTCGAGCCTCGGCTTCCGCGAAATCGCTCATGGGCTGGACCACACGCACCATGTGCCGCGCGGCTACCGAACCGATATCGTGGTGCGTTGGGGCGATCCGATCTTTGCCGGCGCGCCGGCCTTCGACGCGAAGAAGCAATCCCCCGCGGCCCAGGCCCGGCAGTTCGGCTACAACAACGACTTCCTCGCCTTCATGCCTCTGCCGCGCGGGTCGAACGCGTCGGACCGCGGACTGCTGTTCGCCAACCATGAATATACCAACGGCGAAATGATGTGGCCCGGCATTGCCGACAACAATGCCAAGCGCGACAAGCTGACGGCCGAGCAGGTGGCGGTCGAAATGAACGCTCACGGGCTGAGTGTGGTCGAGATCAAGCGTACCGACGGCCGCTGGCATACTGTCGTCAACAGCCGCTTCAACCGCCGCTTCGTGACCTCGACACCCTTCCGCGTTTCCGGCCCGGCCGCCAGCCACCCGCGCATGCGCACCAAGGCCGATCCGACCGGGACGGTTGCGCTAGGTACGCTCAACAACTGTGCCGGTGGCACCACGCCCTGGCACACCTGCCTGTCCGGCGAGGAGAACATAAATAATTTCTTCACCGGCGATTCTTCCAAATCTCCCGAGGCAAACAACCACAAACGCTTCGGCCTATCGACCCGGCCGCGCAATCCCTGGTTCAAGTTCGACGAACGCTTCGACGTGGAGAAAGAGCCCAACGAACCCAATCGCTTCGGTTGGATCGTCGAGGTCGATCCCTTCGATCCCAAGTCGACGCCGGTCAAGCGCACCGCGCTCGGCCGCATGAAGCACGAGGGTGCGACAACCTTCGTGGGCAAGGACAATCGGCTAGCGCTTTATACCGGCGACGATCAGGTGTTCGAGTACGTCTACAAATTCGTCGCCTCCAAATCTTTCACGCCGGGCAACCGCGCGGCCAACCGCGACCTGTTGGACGACGGCATTCTCTATGTCGCGCGCTTCGATGCCGGTGGAACCATGCAGTGGTTACCGCTGGTCCATGGCCAGGGCCCGCTGACCGCTGCCAACGGCTTCAACAGCCAGGCCGACGTGATGATCGAAACGCGCCGCGCCGCCGATTTGGTCGGCGCCACCAAAATGGACCGGCCGGAGGATATCGAGGTCAATCCCAAGTCCGGCCGCGTCTATATCGTGTTGACCAAGAATGCCGGGCGCAAACCCGAGCAGATCGACCCGGCCAACCCGCGCGCCGACAACGCCTTCGGCCATATCATCGAGATCGTTCCGCCCGGCGGTACCGGTGCTAAATCGGACCACGCCGCGACCACGTGCGCGTGGGAGTTCTTCATCAAATGCGGCGACCCGAAAAACCCCAAGCACGGCGCCCAGTATGGCGGGCCCGTATCGTCGGAGGGTTGGTTGGCGACGCCCGACAACGTTGCCTTCGACAATCGCGGGCGCATCTGGATCGTGACCGACGGCCAGGACGATGCCGCAAACTTCGCCGATTCCGTCTATGCCGCCGATACGGCCGGCCCCGGGCGCGGCATCACTAAGCTGTTCTTCAACGGACCGCGCGGCTCCGAGGTCTGCGGACCATGCTTCACGCCGGATTGCACGACCCTGTTCGTCGCCATCCAGCATCCGGGCGAAGAGAAGGGTTCCACCCTCGACAATCCGTCGACCCGCTGGCCCGATTTCAAGCCCGATCGGCCACCGCGGCCCGCCGTGGTCGCCATCACCAAGCGGAATGGCGGGATCATCGGCTCCTGATTCAGTATCCAAGCGGAAAAGTCGTCTAGCCAGTCATGCGTTGACGCGCGCCGGTCGCGTGCCGTAGCTTCATGCAACCACTCAACTGAACAACGGGTCGTATTCGATGATCGTCACTGCGTTTGCCCTTTCCCCCCTTGCCATCATCCTCATGTTGATCGGTCCCGCTCAGGCTCATTCCTTGGAGGCCGCTGGTACGACTCTCATACAAGGTCTTACCCATCCCTTCGCCGGTATCGATCACGTGATCGCCATGATCGCCGTCGGGCTGTGGGCGGCGCAGCAGGGGGGGCGCGCCACTTGGCTTGTCCCGGCAGGCTTCCTGACAGCCATGGCTGCGGGTGGCTGGCTCGCCTTGTCCGGCTTGTCGCTACCGGCTGTGGAACCGGTCATTGCCCTTTCGGTCTTGCTGCTTGGCATGGCCGTGGCGACCTCCCTCCGCACGCTAGCCCCCGTAGGAGCGGCGCTAACCAGCGCGTTTGCGCTATTTCACGGTCACGCCCATGGTGCGGAGCTTCCCATGGCGGCGGAGCCCGCGACCTATGTCATCGGGTTTCTCGTGGCGACGGCGGCGCTTCACGCTATCGGCATCGCCTTGGGTCGTACCCTGACCTTCCCGGCCGGACGCGTTCTGGTGCGGCTGTGCGGCGGTGCCGCCGCCGTGACGGGGTTGGCTCTTCTGGTCGCCTAGTACCTCTGCACGGAGGTGTCAACGCCGGAGAGAAAATGTATCGGTCATCTGCCAGCGCATTGCCGATGCCAACGGCGGCTCGGCGGAGCTCCTGCTCGGAGACAAGATAGCTGACAACCGAGAATACCAGCAGGGCCAAGTCGAACTCCCCGCGCGGCAGGGTTGTCAACAGGTGGACCGCGGAAGCGGTGACAGTGCGAAGCCCGCCGATACCCAGCCGCGCCGCCTTGCACCGCAAGATGGCCAGCATCTCGGAGGATGCATCAACAGCGGTGAGCCTGTAGCCACGCTGGGCCAGGGGCAATGCGAGGCGACCCGTGCCGGCGCCAATGTCGAGGATGCGACCACCAGCCGGCGCAATGCTGCCGACGGCATGAATCGTGCGCGAAGTCAGGGCGTCGAGAAACCCGCCGAATGAACGCCGGTTGACTTCGTCGTACACGTCGGCCCAGCTGTCGTGGGCATTCGGCATGAATGCTGTCAACCCACCCGATCGATGGTCGCCCAGTTGCCCGCAAGCGACAGTGTCAGGCAGCCGGACCCCACCGCGTTTAGGCCGATCACTCCGGAGACCCCGAGCAACCCGAGCAGTCCGTCGAGTGGCGGGGGAAGAACTCCGAATCGCAAGATCCCGATCGAGCGACCCACGCTCAGATGTCCCTCGAACAGTTCCGTCCGAAAAGGCCCCAGCAACGGCATGAAGTCGTCCATCGTCGCCCCAACTCCCTTACAAGCTTCGGCGACCGAAGGCACAAGGTAAGACAGCGCTGCGCCCGTGTCGATGATCATGGGCTGATCGGCACCCTCGAGTCGCGCCGAGACAACGGGCACGCCCATGACTTCCGTCACCCTGACTGCGTCCTGCGGTGCCGACGGCTGGTCGGCGTTCATGCGCAGGACGCTGGTGCCGAAATCGAACATCACCACGAACTCGCGGAGAATATCCGTCCCGATCAGGGCGGCGACGGGCGACCTCAGATGGCGGTTGATCGCATCAATATCCAAATTGAGGTAATGGGATGCCAACGGAAATTCCCGGCCTTGGATGTCGAGCGCGCCAACAGTTCCAAAGCTCGTGGGAGAACCGGTATCGAGGATGACGGCGAGCCCGGACAAATCGACGACCGGCACCCCATTGTCGATCCTCAGAGAATGGGCGTAGCCGGCTCCCATCATGCGGGTCGCGTCGGAATGCCGCCCGCGGGTTGGCTTCTCGTCCATTCGTCGACGCGATCCAGCAGCTCGAACACGCGGCCGTCGTCGTCGTCTTCCGTGCGACCGAGCAGTCTCTCCCGCCATCGCGCGGGAAGCGCGCTGGCACCGTGGAGCGCGCCGACCGCCGCGCCGACGATGGCGGCGATTGTGTCATTGTCCTTGGTGTCGTTGACGGCTCTGACAATGGCCTCCTCTGGGTCGTGCGCGTGCCTCATGAGCAGGTACAGCACGGTCGGAACGGTCTCCAGCAAGTAGGCGCCGGAGTACCAATTGTCCCCCGCCTCTCCAGTCGTCAGCCCGCGCTTCCACGCGGCGGGAACGGCATGCTCAAGAAACTGACAGAGCGTGCCCTTGAAGCGCCCGTGATAGGCGCCACCGCGCGGCTCGTATGGTACCGCGCCTTCGCAGGATCGGGCGTAGCGGCAATAGGTCTCGACCCACCACTCCGGAGCGAACGGTTTCGTTGCCACCAGCAAGTGGCCGAGAATGCCGACAAAGGCCACAGCCGAGGAGATCGCCGCGTGATCATTGTGGGTAATCGCGGCATGGAGCGCGGCGTCAAGCCAGAGATCGGATGTTCCTCCGGCCAGATGGGGAACGAGGATGCCGGCGGCGCGCATCAGCGCGCCATTGCCGGCCGATTCCGTCGCTGCAGTGATCCAGTATTTGTTAGGGTCCGCAATGTCCCGATAGTTCAGGATGAACTGGCGGACCGACGCGCCCATGCCGAATATGCGCCGGGACGCGAAAATCTCGGCAAGCCGAGCGGGATCGAACCGCTGATCATCTAGAATCTGCTCGATCGTCCAGAAAGCAAGCTGTGTGTCGTCGGAGGGCAAGCCGACCACACGACCGCCAATATGCCGATTCGGCAGGTAGTCACGGATCTCGCCATGGGTCTTGAGGCGGACGCCCGGCACCATGGATTCCGACGTATTGCCGAGCGCATCGCCGATGGCCAGGCCCAGCAGCATGCCCTGCCAGCGCTCCCTGGCGACGGATCGGTCTCGAACGGGGTGGGCTGGTCGAACAGCGATGTCCGCTCGACACGAATCCGGCCCTCCGACACCAATCGCTCGAACAGCTCCCTGTTACTC
>SHVW01000050.1 GCA_009694085.1 Alphaproteobacteria bacterium | reverse complement strand
GGCCGAAACCGCCCGGGCGAGCGAACAGGTCGGCGGCCTCGACGCCGCAGCCCAGCACATCGGCGAAGTGGTTCAGATCATCAACCGCATCGCCGCCCAGACCAATCTGTTGGCGTTGAACGCGACCATCGAGGCCGCGCGTGCCGGCGAAGCCGGCAGGGGCTTCGCCGTGGTCGCCAGCGAGGTCAAGAGCTTGGCCAATCAAACCGCCAAGGCGACCGAAGACATCGCCCAACAAGTTGCCCAGATTCAGGGCGCCACGAAGGGCGTGGTCAGCGCGATCGGCGGCATCCACCAAACCATCGATGGGCTTAGCGGCGTTGCCACTTCGATCGCCGGTGCGGTCGAGCAGCAGAACGCAGCCACGCGCGAAATCGCACGCAACGTTCAGGAAGCAGCCTCCGGCACGGGCGAGGTCACGCAGACCATCGTCGAAGTCAGCCGCGCCGCTGGCGAAACCGGGACTGCGGCCGGCCAGGTGGTCGGCGCAATGGGCGGCCTCACGCGCGACATGTCGGCGCTGCATGCCCGCATCCAGGCCTTCCTAGGCGCGGTCAGAGCGGCTTAGAGAAAGTTCGTTCGCTATTCCGCCGCTTGACGCAGATTGGCCTGCTTCAGGCAGCGGTCGATCCACTGTCCCGTCAGCTTCTGCTGCGTGCCGTCCTGGCCCAACCGCTGGTTCAACCCTTCGAAATCGACGTGGTCGAGCGGCTGATCCTGGTTGAAGCAGGAGAACACCACGGTCCGCTTGCCGGTCGCCAGGTCGATGTGCACTTGTAGGCACTGAGCGCAGATTTCCTTCATCATGCATTGCATGGGCGAATTGATGCTGGCAATGCCGATGTGATTGGGTTTCAGCAGGGATTTCAGCGTTCCGTGGCGCGCCGCAGCCACGGCGGCCATCATGCGATCAGATCCGATGACGACGATGCGATCGACCCCGTCGAGGCCGATCTCGGCCGGCCCTAACGCGCCAGAGCCATAGGCCGCCATCGCCTCGACAATATTGCCGACGAAGCGCCGATCTCCCGGACGCCCCGGCACGAAGCCGGGTGCTTCGTCGCAGCACCAGACCACGATGTCGGCAGCGGCCTCGATCTGCTCGACCTTGTAGCGGTCCTGCATCTTCTTGTAGCCCGCGAAATAGACCACCCGGGAACCCCGAGCGCGCAGAGCCTGGCCGATCGAGAACAGAACTGCGTTGCCGAGCCCGCCCCCGGCCAGCAGCACGGTTTCGCCTGCCGGCGTTTCCGTCGGCGTGCCCGTCGGCCCCATCAGCACGACCGGCTCGCCTGGCTTGAGGTGCCAGCACAGATCGGACGAGCCGCCCATTTCGAGCACGATGGTCGAAATCAGGCCGCGTTCCTTGTCGACCCAAGCGCCGGTCAGCGCCAGGCCCTCCATAGCCAGCAGCGTGCGCGGGCCGGACCTGCCATCGACGCGGATCGCATTGGCCTCGTAATTCTGCAGCCGGTAGAACTGGCCGGGATTGAAGGCGGCGACCGCGATTGGCGCGCGCACCACGATTTCGACGATATTGGACGTCAGCCGGATCACTTCGTGCACGCGCGCGCGCAACCCATCGTCCAAGCGGCGGATCAGATCGGCCGCATCAACGGCCGTCGGTGGGCGTCGAGCCAACACGCGTCCAACCACAGGGTAGCCCTGCTTGGCCCCGCCCATGGCCTTGACCACGTTGCCGGCGAAGGAGGGATGCAAATCGCCGAAAAAGCTGACGGCGCGGCCGTCCGGTTCCATCGACATCAGGACGTGAACGGCGTCGGGCTTGGCGACGCGCTCCGGCTTGACCGGCTGGCCCAACTCGTCCAGCGCCTGGAAATACTTGCCGTCGAGCTTGACGCGGGTCGGGTCCTCGCGCGCCAGCACCGTGTTCGGCTGGGTCCCTGCCGCAACCAGGATGGCGTGGGCCGGCAACACCGATTGCCGTCCGCTGCCGTCGGTCACCACCAACGCCCGGGCGTGACCGTGGCCATCGATCTCGACCCACGCCGGGGTCAGGCCCTCGGCGAAGCGGATGCCCTCCTCCAGAGCCTTCGCCACTTCCTCGTGGTTCAGCGTGTAGCTCGGCGCATCGACCAGGCGGCGGCGATAGGCGATGGTCACCCCGCCCCAGCCATTGATCAATCCAACCAGATCGGGCGCTCGGCCGGCGGCGCGAGCGGCCACGCGCTCGGCCCGGATGGCGCGGGCGTGGGCGACGAACTCTTCGGCGGTCGAGGCCTCCTCCGGCGTCCATGCCGCGTACACCGCCTGGGCGCCTCGCTCGGCGACCAGGATTTCGTAGCGCGCCAGGAATTTCTCGACCTGGATGGGGTAGTAGGCGAGCGCCTCGGTCGCCGTGTCGATTGCGGTCAACCCGCCGCCGATCACGACCACGGGCAGACGTACTTGAAGATTGGCGACCGAATCGGTCTTGGCCGCGCCGGTGAGCTGGAGCGCCATCAGGAAATCCGAGGCCGTGCGCACGCCGCGTGCCAACCCGTTCGGCATGTCCAGGATGGTCGGCTTGCCCGCCCCGGCGCACAAAGCCACATGATCGAAACCGAGCGCGAAGGCATCGGCCACCGTGATCGTGCCGCCGAAGCGCACGCCGCCATACATGGCGAAACGGTCGCGCCGCTCGATCAGCAAGCGGATCAGCTTAAGGAAGTTCTTGTCCCAGCGCACCGTGATGCCGTATTCGGCGACGCCGCCGAAGCCGGCCATGACGCGGTCGTCGAGCGACTCGAAAAGGTCGCGGACATCGCGTACGGGGTGGAAGGCCGTGCGCGCGCCAGCTTGGGTAACGCCGGATATCTCCGCCGGCAGCGGCTCGATCTTGAGTCCGTCGATAGCGGCCACGGCGTGGCCGTCATTCATCAAATGGTGGGCCAGCGTGAAACCGGCCGGACCGAGGCCGACGACGAGCACCTTGTAACCCGATTCGGGCCTCGGCAGAGGGCGGCGGAGATCGAGCGGGCTCCAGCGCGTGAGCAGGCTATAAATTTCGAAGCCCCAGGGTAAGGACAGCACGTCCTTGAGCGTACGCGTCTCGGCCTGGGGAATATCGACCGGCTCCTGCTTCTGATAGATGCAGGCCTTCATGCAGTCGTTGCAGATGCGGTGCCCGGTCGCCGCCACCAGGGGGTTGTCGATGGCGACGATGGCGAGCGCGCCGATGGCATGGCCAAACGATTTCGCCAGGTTCATCTCGGAGATTTTCTGCTCGAGCGGGCAGCCCGCGAGGGTGACGCCGAAGGTGCTTTTCTGGAAGGCTTGCGTCTTCCGGTCGCGCAGGCCGTGTGAGCAAGAATCCTTGCCCTGGTTGTGGCACCAGATGCAGTAATTGGCGTGATCGAGTGCGCCGGTCAGGTCGGTGCCCTGATCGGTCAGGGCGAAGCCTTCGCGATGGCGACGTTGCGCCTGGGGCAGACGCATCATGCGCACGCCATATTCCTCGATCGTCTCGACCGGCACGAGATGCATGGGGTCGAGCTTGTGCGGCACTTTGAACAGCACGCCGCTACCGTGTTTGGCGCGGCCGGCCGGCGCGAGGGTGGCCCATTGGGCGTATTTGAGCGCCAGATCGATCTGGCTGGCATGGGTAGCTTCGCTTTCGACCCAGGCACCAACATGGCGCGCGAAGGCGATTTCGGTCAGGGCTTCGCCCATCGCCGACTCAAGTGCGGCACCGAGCGCCGAGCCATCGAGCGCCGCAGCGGCCTCGGATGTCGCGCCCTTGACCGCTCGGCGCTGAACGAACAAACGCTTGCATGTGTAGAGCGGCGCCAATTCGTGATGGCGCGCTCGCAACGTACTTAGTTCGCCGGCAATGCCAAACAGCGCTCCAACGAAATCGTCGACATGAGGTGCGATATCGAGAATGAGGGCCGATTCGTCCTTGGCGGCGAGCGCAACGGGGTCGGCCCGGCCCGCCATCAGCCGATTATAGAGGCCGAGATCGCCCGTTTTCAGATGGTCGAGAAAGGCGGCGTCGAGCCGGGCGAGGCCATCGCGCCGATAGAGATCGGCAAAGCTCAGGCCATGGGACAAGGCGAGTTCGCTCAAGGGGCAAGCCTCGAAGGGGTCGAACCGGAGAACGGTGCGGAGCGATCATATATACACAAACGATTCCGCCCCGTCACCTGCCCGGACCAGATGTCGCAGCCCCCGCAGTTTGACCGCAGGTTAAGCTCGGGTGGACGCTTGGACATCTTCGTGCCATCCATCAAATGGTCATGATCGAAGCCAGCGCAACCGTCGCCTCTATCGAACGAGCGCCCAGCATCCGGGCAGAACGGCGGCCGGTCATTATCTGGCTGGTCGCGCTCGCGGTCATGGTGTTCGCCATGGTGGTGATCGGCGGCATCACCCGGTTGACCGAATCGGGTTTATCGATTGTCGAATGGCGGCCACTCACGGGCATCCTGCCCCCCCTGAATCCAGCCGACTGGCAGGCCCTGTTCGAGCGGTATCAGGCGACCCCGGAATATCGGAAGCTCAATTTCGGCATGTCGCTCGAGAGCTTCAAGGCGATCTTCTGGTGGGAATACACCCACCGGCTCTGGGGCCGGCTGATCGGAATCGTCTTCCTCGTGCCTTTCCTGTGGTTCGCCTGGACCGGGCGGATCGAGCGCAGGCTCAAGCCGCGCCTGATCGGGCTATTCGCTTTGGGCGCTGTCCAGGGTGCGCTTGGCTGGTGGATGGTTCGCTCGGGCCTGGCCGACGATCCCTTTGTCTCGCAGTACCGGCTGGCGGCCCATCTGGGTTTGGCGTTGGTCATTTACGGCGCGCTGATCTGGATAGCTTTCGACCTGGCTTACCCGCGCGCCACTTGGCCGCCGAGCGCCCGGCGGTTGCGGCAGGGCAGCATGGCGGTTCTGCTGCTGGTCGCGCTGACCATTCTGGCCGGCGCCTTCATGGCAGGGCTTGATGCCGGCATGATTATGAACGCGTTTCCCCTGATGGGTGGGCGGCTCGTGCCCGAGGATCTCTGGTTGATCGAGCCGCCATTGTGGAACCTGTTCGAGAACCCGGTGACTGTGCAATTCGCCCATCGCCTGCTCGGCATGACGACGGTCGTCGCCGTGCTGACCTTGTGGTGGGCGATCGGTCGCGGACAGGCAACAGGAGGCTCACGCCGGGCCGTCGGCTGGACCGCGGCAATGACGCTGGCCCAATTGGGGTTGGGCATCGCCACCCTGCTAACCCAGGTTCCGGTTACACTAGGCGTGTTGCATCAGGCCGGCGCCGTCGTGCTACTGACGCTCGTACTATGGACCGCCCACCACTTAGGCCGACCGGCACCCCTGGCGCGCCAACGCGACATCCCGCGCCTCGCTGAGCCCGACGCGGCTTCGGCAGAGTCGCCGGCCGCCTCAACGTCCTAAATTTCACGATGTGTGCGCGCCGTCACAGCGACCGGGCATGCTAGCGGCCATTGTCGCCCGGTGATCGGAACCCGGGGGGAAGCCGCCATGAAAGACCTGCCACTTGCCATATTGCTGCTCGGCGTCGGCATCATGCTCTGCGCCGGCGCTGCCATTGCTTCATTCGGCGCGCTTTAGCCGCGCACCGCGCGCGCCAAGACGGCATGCAATAGAACGGCGCAGCCGGCCGCCAAATCCTGTGGCGTCGCGTTCTCGATTTCGTTGTGGCTGATGCCGTCCTCGCAGGGCACGAAGATCATGCCGGTCGGCGCGACCTGCGCCAGATAGACCGCGTCGTGGCCGGCGCCCGAGATGATATCGCGATGGCTGTACCCGCCGCGCTCCGCCCCCGCGCGCACGGCGGCGATACAGGCGGGATCGAAGGGCGTCGGCGCGAAATACCAGAACTCCTTGACCTCGACGGTGCAACCCGCCGCGGCCGCGATCTCGTCGCAGGCCTGGCGCAAATCGCGGTCCATGGCCGTCAGCGCGTCATCCGAGGGATTACGGAAATCGATGGTGAAGAAGACCCGGCCCGGGATGACATTGCGCGAATTGGGCATGACCTGGACATGGCCAACGGTGGCACAGGCGCCGGGCTGGTGGGCGTGGCCGATGCGGTTGACCCGGTCGATCATGCGGGACGCCGCCACCAACGCATCCTTGCGCCGCACCATGGGCGTGGGCCCGGCATGGGCCTCTTGGCCCACCACCGTGACCTCGTACCAGCGCTGGCCCTGGGCGCCGGTGACAATGCCGATGGTCTTGCTCTCGGCCTCCAGGATCGGACCCTGTTCGATGTGGGCCTCGAAATAAGCGCCGATCTTGCGCCCGCCGACCGGGGTGGCCCCATTGTAGCCGATGCGCTCCAACTCGCCGCCGATGGTCTTGCCCTCGAGATCGGTCTTGCCCAACTCCTTTGACAGATCGAAGACCTTGGCGAAGGCGCCGGAGCCGATCATGGCGGGGGCGAAGCGGGTGCCCTCCTCATTGGTCCAGACCACGATCTCCACGGGCGCATCGGTCTCGAAATCGGCTTCGTTGAGGGTGCGCACGACTTCAAGGCCCGCCATGACGCCATAGGCGCCGTCGAACTTGCCGCCTGTGGGCTGGGTGTCGATATGGGAGCCGGTCATCACAGGGGGCAGCGCATTGTCGCGCCCGGACCGACGGGCGAAGATATTGCCGATACCGTCGACCGTGACCGTGCATCCCGCCTCCTCGCACCAGCGGATGAACAGATCGCGCGCCTGGCGGTCCAGATCGGTCAGCGCCAACCGGCACACCCCGCCCTTCGCCGTGGCGCCGATCTGCGCCAACTCCATGAGAGACGCCCAGAGGCGGTCGGAATTGATGCGCAGGTTGGGGAGAGTGGCGGGCATGGGCGGGCTCCGGACGGCGTTGGAACTCGAGTTATCCGCAGGCGAAACGACTGGGGGACGGAGGAAAGAATTTTGAGGTAAATCGCGGCTAACGCAAAACCTCGACTTGCACGTCGAGGCCAAGGCGCCCCCAAGCCCGATCGGTTGTCAGCGCGGTCGCGCCGCGACTCATCGCGAGCGCGAGACAGGCACGGTCGCCGAGCGAGAGTCCGGCAGGCCGTGTCGCCGGCAAGAGCGCGGCAACGATTTCGGCCTGGGATCGATCAAAATCAATCCACTCAATCGACAGCCTGTCCAACCGTTGCATCGCCTCGGCGAGGTCATGGCCATCCCGCTTTAAACGGCTGAGTACCTCGGCTAGATTCACGGTTGACATGGCCGCCGCGGGCAACGCCGCCTCGACGCGCGCCGTCGCCGGGTTCACAAAACAGCAATGTCAGCAACGCGGAGGCGTCAAGCACGTTCACTCCTGACGCGCCTCGCGCCGTCGTTCGCGGATCAATGAGGCCGCGACGTTACGGGGCTTGCGCCCCTTGTAAAGCCGATCCACAAAATCCTGAATGTCGCGTACAGCCGCCGCATCGGTCGGACCACAGGCCTTGGCCAGCACCTCGCGCGCTTCTGCCTCCATGCTGCGACAGTTGCTCGCGGCGCGCAGGCGAAGCCGTTGGTGAACGTCGTCGGGCAAATTGCGGATGCTCAGGGTTGCCATGCCGGCAGTGTAGGCATTGACGGCAACGCCGTCAAGAATTGCTTGCGGCGGGCGATCACCAGCTTGCCCTGTTACCGGGTCGTTCGGCTCGGCTCATGCTATGAATGCCGACGATCATGCTGATCAAAGGAAGCTCCTATGGTCAACGATGTAACGGCGGAAGTCCGCAGCAACCTTGGCTGTGAGTTGAATGAGGCACTCGCCGCGCTTGCGGCGCTTCCGAAATACTTCAAGAGCGCTACCCTTTCGGCAGCCATTGGGGACGTTTCAGAAGAGCTGGTAGCCAGACACACGAAGGCCAAAAGGAAAAAACGAGGATCTGCCTATGACCTGATAGGGCCGAAGGAGGAGCGCATTGAGGCGAAGTCCCGCTTTCAGGCCCCTGATCGTGGTCGCGGCCCAGAATCGCTACAGTTCAATTTCAAACAGAGCAAGAAATCTGCCCAAGTGGCGTTCTGTCTCTATTGGGTTGCCGACGAGGGGGCACCTCCGCGCTTGGAGCAGGTATTCCGCGTTTCCGTCGACGAATTGATAAGGCGTTGGAGGCAATCAAAAACATCAAAATACTGTGCTCGAACGACCTTGAAGAAGCTCCGGGACGCTGCACAAGAGTCAAAGGGCCTGCCGTCTACGAAGCGGCGTTAGCAAAAGCTACAGCAGCTTCACGAGGACAACCACGCCGGCAACGAACCCCGCCATCATGATGGCGGACCTGACGATCAGACGATACTCAAACTGGCGCAGGCCATCTTTGGTGATGATCCGATCCTCGGGAGCATCCGTCACAGGCATCCCCCTACTCCTTCAAATCGGCCCACAGCTCCTTCACCTTGGCGAAGAAGCCGGCGCTTTCCGGGCTGGTCTTGTCGCCGGTGCCGGCGGACTCGAACTCTTTGAGCAGCTCTTGCTGGCGTTTGGTCAGGTTCTGGGGCGTTTCGACGGTCGCCTGGATATAGAGATCGCCGCGCGCCGGGCTGCGCAGCACGCTCATGCCCTTGTTCTTGAGGCGGAACTGGTGGCCGGTCTGGGTGCCGGCGGGCACGGCGACGCGCGCGCGCGCGCCGTCCAGCGTCGGCACCTCGATCGAGCCGCCCAGGGCCGCCGTGGTCATGGGGATGGGCACGCGGCAGAACACGTTGGCGCCGTCGCGCTGAAAGAAGCGATGGGGCTTGAGCGCGAGGAAGATATAGAGGTCGCCCGGCGGCGCGCCGCGCAAGCCCGCCTCGCCTTCGCCCGCCAGGCGAATACGCGTGCCATCCTCCACCCCGGCGGGGATCGAAACCTGGAGCGTCTTTTCCCGGCGCACCCGGCCGGCGCCGCCGCAGCTTCGGCACGGCTTTTCGATCACCCGGCCGGCGCCGCCGCACACGGGGCAAGTGCGCTCGATCGTGAAGAAGCCTTGCTGGGCGCGCACCTTGCCGTGGCCGCCGCAATGCTGGCAGGCCACGGGCTTGGTGCCGCGCTCGCCGCCGCTGCCCTGGCAGGGCTCGCAGATGCCCGAGGTCGGCACGCGAATCTGCGCCTGCTTGCCCTTGAAGGCGTCTTCCAATTCGATTTCCAGATTGTAGCGCTGATCGGCGCCGCGCCCGGCGCCCTGGCCGCGCCGGCCGCCCATGAATTCGCCGAACATCTCGTCGAAAATATCGGCGAAGCCGGAGGCGAAATCGAAGCCCTGGCCGCCCCGGCCGGCGGCGCCGGCAGCCGCGTTCTCGAAGGCGGCGTGACCGAAGCGGTCATAGGCGGCGCGCTTCTGATCGTCGCGCAGAACGTCGTAGGCCTCGTTGACTTCCTTGAAGCGCGTTTCCGCCGCCGGATCGCCCGGATTGCGATCGGGGTGATACTTCATGGCCATCTTGCGATAGGCTTTTTTCAGGTCGTCGGCGCTGGCGCCGCGCTCGACCCCGAGCAGTTCGTAGTAATCGGTCTTGGCCATGGCGCGATCGGACTTACGAATTGTGATGGTCTAGGTATCGGCCCGGGGATTGGGTGGCGGCCCGGATAGACGACCGCCCCGAACACCGGTTCGGGGCGGTCGATCTTTATCGCAGGGCGGGTCTCAACCCTGCTTGTTCTTCTTCTTGTCGTCGACCTCCTCGAAATCGGCGTCGACCACTTTGCCGTCATCGGGCTTGGCCTTGGCGCCCGCGCCAGGCGCCTCGCCGCCGGGAGCCGCTCCCGCAGCACCCGCCGCACCGGCATCCTGCTGCGCCTTGTACATCGCCTCACCCAATTTCATGGAAGATTGAGACAACGCTTCCAGCTTTTGGCGCATCGCGGCGACGTCGTCGCTATCCTTGGCCGCCTTGAGCGCGGCGATGTCGGCTTCGATCGCCTTCTTGTCGGCCTCGCCGACCTTGTCGCCGCTCTCCTTCAGCATCTTTTCCGCGGTGTGGATCAGCGTGTCGGCCTGGTTGCGCGTCTCGACCAGCTCGCGCTTTTTCTTGTCGTCGGCGGCGTGCACTTCCGCCTCCTTGACCATGCGCTGGATGTCGGCGTCGCCGAGCCCGCCCGAGGCCTGGATGCGGATTTGCTGCTCCTTGGCGGTTGCCTTGTCCTTGGCCGAGACGTTGACGATACCGTTGGCGTCGATGTCGAAGGTGACCTCGACCTGCGGCACACCACGCGGCGCCGGCGGAATGCCGACCAGATCGAACTGGCCGAGCAGCTTGTTGTCCGCCGCCATTTCGCGCTCGCCCTGGAACACGCGGATGGTGACCGCAGTCTGGCCGTCCTCGGCGGTCGAGAACACCTGGCTTTTCTTGGTCGGGATGGTGGTATTGCGGTCGATCAGGCGGGTGAACACGCCGCCCAGCGTCTCGATGCCAAGCGACAGCGGCGTGACGTCGAGCAGCAGGACATCCTTGACTTCGCCCTTGAGAACGCCGGCCTGAATGGCGGCACCGATCGCCACCACCTCGTCCGGATTGACGCCGCGATGGGGCTCGCGCCCGAAGAACTTCTTCACGGTCTCGATGATCTTGGGCATGCGCGTCATGCCGCCGACCAGGATGACCTCGTTGATCTCGCCGGCGGTCAGGCCGGCGTCCTTGAGCGCGTTCTTGCAGGGCTCGATGGTCTTCTCGACCAACTCGTCCACCAGTGCTTCCAGCTTGGCCCGGGTCAGCTTGATGTTGAGATGCTTGGGCCCGGCCTGATCGGCGGTGATGAAGGGCAGGTTGATCTCGGTCTGCATGGCGCTGGACAGCTCGACCTTGGCCTTCTCCGCCGCCTCTTTCAGGCGTTGGAGGGCGAGCTTGTCGCGGCGCAAATCGATGCCCTGCTCCTTTTTGAACTCGTCGGCCAGGTAGTCGATGATGCGGGCGTCGAAATCTTCGCCGCCGAGGAAGGTGTCGCCGTTGGTCGATTTGACTTCGAACACGCCGTCGCCGATTTCGAGCACGGAGATGTCGAAGGTGCCGCCGCCGAGGTCATAGACCGCGATGATGCCGGCGCCCTTCTTCTCCATGCCGTAGGCAAGAGCCGCCGCAGTCGGCTCGTTGATGATGCGCAGCACCTCAAGGCCCGCGATCTTGCCCGCGTCCTTGGTCGCTTGGCGCTGGCTGTCGTTGAAATAAGCCGGCACGGTGATGACCGCCTGAGTCACCTTTTCGCCCAGGAACGCTTCCGCCGTCTCTTTCATCTTCTGCAAGATGAAGGCGCTGATCTCGGACGGGCTGTACTGCTTGCCACGGGAATCGACCCAGGCATCGCCATTCTTGCCCGTGATGATTTTGTAGGGCACCAGACCCTTGTCCTTGGCGACCATGGGGTCGTCGTGACGGCGGCCGATCAGGCGCTTGATCGCGAAGAACGTGTCCTCCGGATTGGTCACGGCCTGGCGCTTGGCGGCTTGGCCGACCAAGCGCTCGCCGGAATCGGTGAACGCGACCTGGGACGGCGTGGTGCGCGTGCCCTCGGCGTTCTCGATCACCTTGGCGGTTTTGCCGTCCATGACGGCGACGCAGGAATTGGTGGTACCGAGATCGATACCGATAACCTTGCTCATAGTTTCCCTCGCTCTTGTTCAGGCAGGTCCGCGCGGCCCAGTTTAACGGTGCGGCACCGGGTGGACCCCCGGCAATGGGTGGAAAGGACTTGATGCTCGTGTGGGTATATAGGCGGGCAATCACGGGGCTGCAACAGCTTGGTCATAGAGAATCATTAGAATTCGTGATGATTCTTGCATAGCAGGGTTACCGCCACCGCCGGCTTGTTTAGAATCGCTACAACATACTGGAGTGCTAGGGGCTGTGATCGTTTCGGCCAGCTACCGCACGGACATTCCCGCCTTCTACGGGCGTTGGTTCATGAATCGGCTCAGTGCGGGGTCTTGCCGCGTGGTCAACCCCTATGGCGGGCCGGTCTCCGAGGTCGATCTGAGGCCGGGGGCGGTCGATGGCTTCGTGTTCTGGACCCGCAACGCCGGGCCGTTCATGGCCGCGCTGGATGAGATCGAGTTGCGCGGGTTCCCTTTCCTAGTGCAGTACACCGTGACCGGCTATCCCCGGGCATTGGACGCGTCGACGATCGCGGCCGAGGCGGCAATCGCCCAGATGACGACTCTGGCCGGGCGTTTCGGGCCGCGCGCCGTGGTCTGGCGTTACGATCCGATCATGGTGTCGTCCGCGACACCGCCGGACTGGCATATCGAGAATTTCGCCGGCCTCGCCAGGGCATTGCAGGGCGCCACGGATGAAGTGGTAATGTCGTTCGCTCAGATTTATCGCAAGACCCGGCGCAATCTGGATGCGGCGGCCAGCCGGCACGGCTTCACTTGGCTCGATCCGCACGAGGGCGAGAAGCGCACGCTCCTGGCACAGCTAGCTGCTATCGCCGCTGATCACGGCATGACCGCCACGCTGTGCACCCAGCCCTATCTGCTAGGCAGTGGGCTGACGCCGGCCCGTTGCGTCGACGCTGCACGCATATCGGATGTAGCCGGCCACGCCATCGCAGCGCCGGAGAAGGGCAACCGGCCAGGCTGTCTTTGCTCACAATCGCGCGACATCGGCGCCTACGACACCTGCCCCCATGGTTGCGCCTATTGCTATGCCGTGCGCTCGCCAGCTTTGGCGCGAAGGAAATTCAAGCGGCATGATGAATACGCGATCATATTGGGCGGGCAAGAACTCAACACCTAAACCACGATGACCAACTACGAGGGCGAGCGATGAAGGCTTATTTTCAACGGCACACCGCCTATAACCGCTGGGCCAACGCCCAGCTCTACCAGGCAGCTCTCGCGCTCGACGAGACCGATTACCGGCACAATGTCGGCGCCTTCTTCAAAAGCATGCACGGCACACCGAATCATCTGCTGCTGACCGATCGGATATGGCTGAAGCGATTGACCGGCCAAGGCGACCATCCCAACCGGCTCAATGCGATCGCCTATGAAGATCGTCTGGCGCTCGCTTCAGCGCGCGCAAACGAGGACGATCGACTCATCGCGTATGTCGATGCGCTCGATGACGCCGCGTTGGTAGGGTTACATGCCGACGGACTAGGGCAGAAATGGGTGGGTGGCACCCAATTCATAGCCTTAAACTCGCCTCACGCCGTCGTATCCACCCGCGCTGATGGTGCCTGTTCGGCGCTGCCCTTGGCGACGCCGACCATGGCCGGGCGAAGCAGCCGGTCGTGGATGACGTAGCCGGCTTGGAGCACCTGCACCACCGTGCCCGCGGGCTTGCCCGTATTCTCGACCTCGAACATGGCCTGGTGGCGATTGTAGTCGAATTTCTCGCCCAGCGGATCGACCTTCTGCACGCCGTGCTTGGCGAGTGCCGCCAACATCTCGCGCTCGGTCAGCTCAATGCCGGCGACCAGCGTCTTGACCGGGCCGTCAGCCGTCTTGGCGTCGGCGGGAATGCTGTCGAGCGCGCGGCGCAGATTGTCGGCCACGGAGACGACGTCGCCGGCAAATTTGGACGCCGCGTATTTGCTGGTGTCCTCGCGCTCGCGCTCGGTACGCCGGCGCAGATTCTCGCCGTCGGCCAGGGTGCGCAGAAGCTGATCCTTGAGCTTGGCGATCTCGGCCTCCAGGGCGGCCACGCGCGGATCGCCATCGACGGCAGCGTCACCGCCCGGCACATCGCCGTAGACGTCGGCCGGCGCTGCCGGTTCCTTGTCAACATCGTCGTTGCTTGGCTTGGGTGGCTCGCTCATGCGTCCCGACCTTCGTTTTCGTGATAGCGGGATAGAGAGATAGTCGTTCCGGCTCAGCCAATCAACCGGCCGATCAGCTTGGCGGTAAAATCGACCATGGGCACGATGCGGGCATAGTTGATGCGAGTCGGCCCGATCACGCCGATGGCGCCCACCACCTGCTCGCGGCTGTTCACATAGGGCGCGATCACCATGGAGCAGCCGGCCAGGCTGAACAGGCCGTTTTCTGCCCCAATATAGATCTGCACGCCCTCGCCCTGCTGAGTTGCGTCAAGCAGTCGCAGCAGCGTGTCCTTGGTCTCCAGGGTCTGGAACAGGGCGCGGATGCGTTCGAGATCGCCGATCGCAGTCACGTCGTCGAGCAGGTTGGCGCGACCGCGCACGATCAGCATGCCGTCCTTGGCGCTACCGGCCCAGGTGGCGAGCCCGGCCTCGACCACCCGGCTGGTCAACTGATCGAGTTGGGCGCGCTGCTGGTCCAACTCGCCCTGGATAAACTCGCGCGCCTCGGCCAGCGTCCGGCCGGCGAGCCGGGCGTTGAGATAATTGCTCGCCTCGATCAGGGTGGAGGGCGGCACGCCCGTGGGCAATTCGATGATCCGATTCTCGACCAGCCCGTTATCGGCGACCATGACGACCAGCGCCCGGCCCGGCCCGACATTGACGAATTCCAGATGCTTGAGCCGCGCCTCGATCTTGGGCGCCAGCACCAGCCCGGCACAATGGGACAGGCCGGACAGCGCCGCCGTCGCCTCCTCCAGCATCTCGGGCAGGCTCTTGCCATGGGCGGCGCATTGGCCCTCGATCGAGGCGCGCTCGTCGTCCGAGAGCCGGCCGACCTCGAGCAGGCCGTGAACGAACAGGCGCAACCCCGCCTCGGTCGGCAGGCGGCCGGCCGAGGTGTGGGGCGCATAGAGCAGCCCGGCATCTTCCAGATCGGCCATGACGTTGCGGATGGTGGCGGGCGACAGGGTCTGGCCGAGCCGGCGCGACAGCGTGCGCGAGCCGATCGGCTCGCCGCTCTGCACATAGGCATCGACGATGTGGCGGAAAATCTCCCGTGAGCGTTCGCTGAGTTCGGAAATCATCTCGATGGGAATGTAGTGAGCGTATCCGCGCGCGTCAACGCAAGCGCCGCCTGGACGAGCCAATGCCCGCGCGCTAGTGTCCGGCCCCCGCACGAGGAGCCCGCCCATGTCCCCCGCCATCACCCGCCCCTCCGGCCGTGCCGCCGACGCGCTGCGCGCGGTCAGCCTGGAGCCGGGCTTCAGCAAATATGCCGAGGGCTCCTGCCTGGTGCGCTTTGGCGATACCCATGTGCTGTGCACCGCCTCGCTCGACGAGCGCGTGCCGCCCTTCCTGCGCAATTCCGGCTCGGGCTGGGTGACGGCAGAGTACGGCATGCTGCCGCGCGCGACCCACAGCCGGACCGAACGCGAGGCCGCGCGCGGCAAGCAGAGCGGGCGGACCCAGGAAATCCAGCGCCTGATCGGCCGTTCGCTGCGCGCGGTGACCAACCTGGCCGCGCTCGGCGAGCGCCAGATCAAGATCGACTGCGACGTGATCCAGGCCGATGGCGGCACGCGCACGGCCGCCATCACCGGGGCCTATGTGGCGCTCCACCAGGCGTTCCAGCACCTGGTCAAGCTCCAGGTGCTCAAATCCATCCCGCTGATCGACCAGGTCGCCGCCGTGTCGTGTGGGCTCTATCGCGGCATGGCCGTGCTCGATCTCGACTATGCCGAAGATTCCAACGCCGAGGCCGACAGCAACTTCGTGCTGACCGGCAAGGGCGGCATCGTCGAGGTCCAGGCGACGGCGGAGAAGACGCCCTATAGCGAGGCCCAGTTCATGTCGCTCCTGGCGCTGGCCCGCACCGGCACGAACGCGCTGTTCGACCTACAACGCCGCGCGCTTAGCGCGACCTGAGCGGAGTGGCACCCATGGCCCATCGGCGGTTCGCGGAACCCCGGCTGGTCGTCGCCACTCACAACCCGGGCAAGCTGGTCGAAATCGCCGATCTGCTCCGCCCCTTCGCGGTCGACATCGTGGGTGCCGGCGCGCTCGGCCTGGCCGAGCCCGAGGAGACCGGCACAACTTTCGAGGCCAATGCGGAACTCAAAGCCCATGCCGCCGCACGCGCTGCCGGGTTACCCGCGCTTGCCGACGATTCCGGTCTCGCTGTAAACGGCTTGGGTGGCGCGCCGGGCGTCGTCTCCGCGCGCTGGGCCGGACCCAACAAGGATTTCGGCGTCGCCATGGCGCGGGTTCAGCGCGAACTCGCCGACAATGCCGATCGGCGCGCCCATTTCGTTGCCGTGCTCGCGCTCGCCTGGCCCGACGGCCATTGCGAGACCTTCCGCGGCGAAGTCCATGGCCGCGTCATCTGGCCGCCGCGCGGGACAAAAGGCTTCGGCTATGATCCAATGTTCGTCGCCGGCGGTCACGACATTACCTTCGGCGAGATGGAGCCCGCGACCAAGCATGAGATCAGCCACCGCGCCGTCGCCTTTCGCAAACTCGTTGCCGCCTGTTTCGGTTGAGGCGACGGCTGCGCGCGCGCCGCGGGCGGAAGATCTTGCGGTCTATATCCATTGGCCGTTCTGCAAATCCAAATGCCCCTATTGCGATTTCAATAGCCACGTCGCCGCCGGCATCGATCAGGCGCGCTGGCGCCGCGCGTTGCTGGCCGAACTCGACCATGGCGCGAACCGAACCAGAGGCGCCCGCGTGGTCAGCTTGTTCTTCGGCGGCGGCACGCCCTCGCTGATGGATCCGGCGACTGCGGCCGCCCTGATCGACGGCGTGCGTCGCCACTGGGATTGCGCACCCGATCTGGAAATCACGTTGGAGGCCAATCCGACCTCCGTGGAGGCCGATCGTTTCGCAGCCTTTGCGGCAGCCGGCGTCAATCGGGTCTCGCTCGGCGTCCAGGCGCTCGACGACAGCGCGCTTAAATTCCTCGGCCGTGGCCACAGCGCCGATGAGGCGCTCAAGGCGGTCGCCTTGGCCCAACGTTTTTTTCCCCGCTTCTCCTTCGATCTGATCTATGCCCGGCCGGGCCAGAGCCGCGCGGATTGGCGCGCCGAGCTTGGCCGCGCGCTTGACCATGCGGGCGAGCATCTCTCCCTCTACCAACTCACCATCGAGCCCGGCACGGCCTTCGACCCGGCCTGGCGCCGCGGCGATTTCATTTTGCCCGACAACGACCTCGCCGGCGTGCTGTTCGAGGATACCCAAGAGACCATGGAACGAGCCGGGCGGCCCGCCTATGAAATATCGAACCATGCCCGCTCCGGCGCGGAATGCCGGCACAATTTGGCCTATTGGCAGAGCAACGCCTATCTCGGCATTGGACCCGGCGCCCATGGACGACTGGGATTGCCCGGGCAGCGCCGTGCCACGCGCTCCGCACGAGCGCCGGAGACCTGGCTCCGACGCGTCGAGACCGAGGGCCATGGCATAGAAGAGGACGTCGCCATTGCGCCGCCGGAGCGCCTAATCGAAGTGTTGATGATGGGGCTTCGACTGACCGAAGGCATTACCCATGACAGGTTTCGGGCCGAGACCGGGGGCGAAATCGAGGACACTCTTGGTCGAGCGCGGCTAACAACCTTGATGGCGGGCGGCTTTCTCGTTCTCGACGACGTCGGGCTGCGCGCCACCGCATCGGGCCGCCAGCGCCTGAACGCCGTGCTCGGGCGCCTGGCGCCGTGATCGCGCCTGTTCTCTATTTGCCGGTTGAAGAAACCAAACGCGAGTTGACGTCGCGCTTACTGATCGCCTGCTTCGCTGCCGAGCGCGGCATCACGAGCGTCATCGGTCAGCAATGGCTGCTTGGACACAACCTGGAGCATGTGCCGAGGGGTTTGGTGCTGTTTAAAGGCAATGATGCGCTCCAGACCCACAACATGATGTTTGCCAAGCAGTCCGGTCACGTGACGGCCGCGTTCGAGGAGGAGATGTTCGGCGTCTGCACACGGAACCAGATCCTTCGCCTCTACGATCCCGGCGCGATCGACGCCTGCAATCTTATCCTGGCGCAAGGCGGGTTCCAGCACGAAATTTTGGCAGAGCGCCATCCCCGGGCAGCAGAGCGGATCCGAATCGTCGGCAATCCGCGCGCCGATTTACTCTCTTCCGCCTTCCGCGAGATTCACAGGTCCGCCGCCGAAGACATTCAGGCACACCACGGCCGATTCATCCTGGTCAATACCAATTTCGGCACGGTCAACGCGTCGATCGGCAACGTGTTCGACAGTTTCGACGTCTGCGCACGCATCGGGTTGATGGATGCCGCGACCGAGCAAGGGCGGGCAGACTTCAACGAATGGTGCGGCTGGGAGCGTCTTAATTTCGGCGCGATCGTCCGCTTCGTCGACTGGATCGAGCGCAACTTGCCAGATTTGGCCATCGTGCTCCGCCCGCATCCCTCCGAAAACTCCGACTTTTGGCGGCGCGGCTACGCCAACCATCCCCGCGTGCGCGTCGAAGTGGACGGCTCCTTTATTCCTTGGCTGCTGGCTTCGGCGATCCTGATTCACACGGGCTGCACAACCGGCATGGAGGCCTTCATGATGGGTCATCCCGCCGTCAGTCTGACGCCGCCCGGAACGCATTGGCACGCGCATTATCTGTCGAATCGCGTCAACCCGGCTTTTGCCGATGCGTCTGTGGCGGGCCAATTCGTTGCCGCGGAGTTGGGTGGCGCCGGACGGATCGCCGCGGGGAGGGCGGACGCCATGGCCGAGCTTGATCGCCATGTCGCCATCTCCAGCAGCAAGCTGTCGGCCGAGCGCACCGTGGAAGCCATGCTGCCGTTCTTCGGTTCGATCAAATCTCAGTTGTGGCGTCCCGGCCGGGGATTTGTCGCATCGATCGACCGCCACCCCCGTCAAATCGATAAGATGAATGCGAACCTAAACGACGTGTCGGCCGAGTTGCACGACATCGCACGCGTATTCGGCCGATTCCAGCGTGTGTATGCCCGTGCGATCGGCGATGCTTTGTTCTGCATCGACCCGGTGATTTCATGACCCGTCCATCTAACCACGAGCAGGAGATTAAGGCCTTGACCGCCGAGGTGGCGCGGCTGGCCCAAGACGGCGATCCTGCCGCGCTGGAGCCGCCCTTGCTGCGGCTGGTTGCCCTCGCACCCGAGCGACCCGATTTCTGTTTCCAGCTCGCCCAACTTCATTTCGCGCGCCGTCGCTATGGCTCTGCGGCCGAAGGGTTCCTGGAGGCCGCACGGTTGTTACCCGATTGGGCCCAGGCCTGGTTTGAGGCAGGTCGCGCCTTGATCGGTGCTAACCGATTCGAAACGGCAATTCCCGCCCTGACACGTGCTTTAGCTTTCAAGCCCGGCTCCGCCGAAGCTCATATCCAGATCGGCTCAGCCCTGATCAATCTGAAACGGTATAGTGAGGCGGAACTGGTCTTGGTCGCCGCTACCCGATTGAACCCCGACCGTCCCGAAGCTCATTACTTGCTCGGCGTAGCGCGAATCAACGACCACCGCGCGCGGACGGCGATCGGCCTCTTTCAAGCGGCTATCGAATTGCGGCCGAATTGGCGGCAGGCTTGGTTCGAGCTGGGCCGCTCGCTCTATGCCTGCACGGATTTCGACGATGCCACCACCGCGTTCGCCGCCGCCGCCGCCCTGATGCCTGGCGATGCCGGTGCTCTGCAAATGCTGGCGATGGCGCTGTACAACCGGGGGCACCATGATGCAGCTAGCACGATCTTGGCCCATGCCGTCGAACTCCACCCACCATGCCAACAATACGCCGATCTGCTCAATCTCGGGCTGACCCAAGCCGATTTCGCCCACGCCCTCAAAGGCGAAATCTGAGGCGCCTGCCCTCGACATCGGGCGACCCCATCGCTTATCCTCCATCCATGCTGTTGGACCGCAGCCACCCCGAACTCCGCGCCCTACCGCGCCCCGTGCAGCGCGGCGCATATGCGGCCGACTACCAGGTCGTGATTGACGATGCCGCGCTCGGCGATGTGCGCAAGTCGAGTGCCGGCTATGCGGCCTTCGACCACAGCCGTGTCGTTTGGGTCGGCCCGTTCAAGAAGCTCGATCAGTTAGTCAAATTTTTTCGTAGCCGGCCGGGGGAATTTCGCCGCCGCCATCCCCGATGGAAAGGCCGGCCCAACATCGTCTTGCTGACCCGTTGGGGTCGCGCCTGGTGGTGGTCGAACCTGAAGCGTTGGACCGGGCTCAAGCCCTGATGCGTTACCCCATACGGGCACGGGTTTAAACGTCGAAGAATACCGTTTCGCCCTTGCCCTGAAGCACGATGTCGAACCGGTAGATCGGCAACGAACCGGACTTCGCGACTGAGGCCTCGGCCATCAAGGTCCGGCGCAAACTCGGATCCTCGATCGTTCCCAGCACGGGATCGGCGGCGTTTGCCGGCTCGTCGGCGAAGTAAACGCGCGTAACCAGGCGCTTGAGCAGGCCGCGGGCGAATATCGTCACATTGATGTGCGGCGCCTGCATGGCATTGCCGCGTCCTGGCACCGGGCCCGGCCGGATGGTCGTGAAACGATAGAAGCCGTCCTTGGCGGTGCCGACCCGTCCGAAACCGCGGAAGTTCGGGTCGAGCGGCTTGGCCTGGCTATCCTCGGGATGGTCGTAGCGGCCGGCCGCGTTGGCCTGCCAGATCTCGATCATGGCATCGCCGATCGGTTGACCGTCGCCATCGAGCACTCGGCCCTCGATCCGGATTTTCTGACCCAGCGCACCACCCGCGGTCAGGTCGCTCCATGCCGGATGGTCGAGCCCGTCATGAAAGAACGGGCCGATCGTCTGCGAGGCCGTGGTCGTACGCACCGGCATGTCAGTGCTCCGCGTCGGTTTGAACCGGCGTCGCCGCGCGACCGCGCAGCACGATGTCCCAGCGATAGCCGAGCGCCCATTCCGGCTCGCTCAATTCGGGATCATATGCCGCAACCAAGCTAGCGCGCGCGTCGGCGTCAGGCGTGCTTTGAAAGATCGGGTCGATCGCCAGGAGCGGATCGCCGGGAAAATACATCTGGGTGATCAGCCTCGTAGCAAAAGCCGGCCCGAACACGGAGAAATGGATATGGGCCGGCCGCCAAGCGTTCTTGGTGTTGCGCCAGGGATAGGCGCCGGGTTTGACGGTCAGGAAGCGATACGCGCCGCGCTCATTGCAGACCATCCGTCCCGCGCCCGTGAAATTGGGATCGAGCGGAGCATCGTGATGATCGTTGGGGTGAATGTACCGGCCGGCTGCGTTGCATTGCCAAATTTCCAGCAGCGTGTTGGGAACGGGCCGGCCATCCTCGTCGAGTACACGGCCGGCAACGATCATGCGCTCGCCGATCGGCGTGCCCTTGTGCTGGCGGGTTAGGTCGGCCATCTCCGCCCCAACCCAGGACCAACCGTTTGCGCCCGGCCCCGTGGTCTCCGATAGAGTCTGGGCGAGCGGCAGCGGTGCCCGGCTCGGCGCGCGTTTGACCGTGCTGCCATAGGCGGCGTGGAGATAGGGCGGGTGCGTTCCCGCGCGCTCGTGCCGATAAGGGACCGAAGACTCTGTCATGGCATGTCCTCCTTCTCCATCTGCACTATACGCCTTGAGTGCATGCTTGAACGCCGCATTGGCCGTGGGCACACCGGCATAGACGGCAGCCTTCAACAAGATCTCCTTGACCTCGTCCTGCGTAACGCCGGTGTTTTGCGTCGCACGGATATGCAGCTTCAGCTCGTCATGATGCCCGAGTGCGGCCAGCATGGCGATGGTCAGCATACTGCGCGTTCGGCGCTCCAGGCCGGGCCGGGTCCAGATATCGCCCCAGGCATATTGGGTGATGAAGGTCTGGAAGTCGGCGGTGAAGGGGGTCGCGTTCTCGCGAGCACGCTCGACATAGGCGGCGCCTAGTACCTCTGCACAGTGATTATGACTCTTTGGTCTGGGTAAGCGCGGGCCATTTTATCGCGGGCGCGCTCGGTGGTGAACATCCATTTGATGCGGGCGCCGTCAGCGTTGCGCTGACGCTCCCATGCGGCGATCTCGGCGACGAGGC
>SHVW01000049.1 GCA_009694085.1 Alphaproteobacteria bacterium | reverse complement strand
GCCGTCTCGGTTAACACACCGTCATCGCCGAAGCCCGGCGCCACACCGAGGCGCCGATGGATTTCCGCCACCAGCCCGTCGAATCCGCCGGCATCGCGGATGACCTGTTTGAGCCGGTCACGCTGTGCCGTCAGCTCGCCGATCAAGTCTGCAAAAGACTTCTCATTCACATAGCGCGTGATGCGCGCGAGGGATTGCGCCAGATTCGCATCGTCCTCCGCGCACGCGGCGTCGAGCACGCGGCGGCGTGCCTGTTTCAGCATCTCGGCCGCGCTGCGCTCGTCCATGACGGCGAAATGGGGTGCAACTACGGCTTCCAGCGGGAAGCGGCGCAGTAGCGATTGGCAAAAACCGTGAATGGTCTGGATGGCCAGGCCGCCCGGCGCATCGAGCACGCGGGCGAACAGGCGCCGGGCCGCGATCAAAGTCAGGTTTTCCGGTCGATGACCGGTTAGCTCCGTCAGGTCTTTCGAAAGTTCGACATCGTCGCGCACCGCCCATTGGCCGAGCCGCTCGGCGATGCGATTGCTCATCTCGGCCGCCGCCGCCTTGGTGAAGGTCAGACATAGGATGCGCTGCGGTGCCGTACCCTGAAGCAGCAGGCGCAACACCCGGTCGGTCAGTACTTTGGTCTTACCGGTGCCGGCCGAGGCCGAGACCCAGACCGAGGCGGCGGGATCGGCGGCCGGCCGTTGCGCCGTTTCCGGCTTGATCCGCCGTGTCGGGCCGGCGCTCATTCCTTGCCCCCATCGTCTTCCGCCCACTCCTTGATCCGGGCGAGATGGCCGTAATCGGAATGGGCGGGCGCGCGCAGAGGATCGGGCGCGGCCAAATAGGGAGTGGCCGGATCGTCGAACGCCGCAATCAAGCCCACAAGCCCTTCGCGTGCCGCCGCGATCATGTCGGCAAGCTCGCCTTCGGTCTTGGCCGGGCCGACGATTTCGCCCGGGGGATCGCCGCCGGACAGGTGCCAGAATTGGATCCCGGCGATCGACCCGGCCGGCATGCCCTGGAATTGGCCGGCGGCGGCGATCACAGCTTCCAAGGGCAATTGCGGCGCGAAACCGGCGGCGACATCGGCCGATCGCGGCGGCCGGCCAGTCTTGTAGTCGATGATGGTTAGTCCACCCAATTTATCGCGATCGATGCGATCAGCTCTGGCCTTTAGCACGAACGGGCCGGCTGGACCGTCGAACGCCATGCGGCCTTGAGCCTCGGAAAGGCTCAGGGATAGGCCAGCGCGGCGTGCGCGCTCGGTGTCGACGAACCAGGCGGCGACCGCTTGGAAGCGCGGCCACCAAAACGCGGCCACGCCGGGCTGGTCGATCAATGGCCGAAAAACTTGGACGCCGATTGCCATCAGGCGGTCGAGCGCGTCGGGCGGCAGCGTATCGGGATAGGCCTTCACAAAGCGGTCGAGGGCGCGATGCACGATTTGACCGCGCTCGGCGGCACCGGCATCGGCGTCGAGCGGATCGAGCGGGCGCAAGCCGAGGATGGCGCGGGCGTAGATGGCATAAGGATCGCGCATCCAGGTTTCGATTTGGGTTACCGACAATTCGCGCGGGCGCGCCGCGACCGGCGGGCGCGGGGCCGGCGGCTGGGGCGCCGGCATGTCGGGCCACGGCGCGGCCGGCCGATCGAGCGCATCGAGCGCCGCGCTAAGGGCCGGGACGTCCTTGTGTAGCAGGGCACGCCGCTCGGGAAAGCGGCCGAGCAGGGCATCGAGCCGAAGCAGCCAGCGCGACGGCACGGTCGGCGTGCCTTCAACCCGCGTCGCGCGGGTCAGCACCACGCGCGGCGCCCCCATGGCCTGGGCGAAATCATGGGCGGCAAGCCCGATGCGGCGCTCCGGCAGGGGCAGACCGAAACGCTGACGCATCGGCCGCGACATCCAGGGGTCGGTCTCGACCTCGGGCGGCCAGGTGCCTTCGTTGAGACCGCCCAGGATGGTAAGATCGGCATGTTGTAGGCGCGCCTCCAGCGGCCCCCAGATGGCCAGGCGCGGGTGGCCGCCTTGGGGTCGGCGCACCGTCTGGCGGCCCAGTACGGCTTTGAAGAAGGCGGGATACTCCGGCCCGGGCATGGTGGGAAAGGCGGCGGCCGCATCGGCGAGTTCGGCCATGAAGCGTGCTGCTACCTCGCCGGCCACGCCGGCCCATAGCCGTGTCGGCCCCGGCATTATTGCCGTGCCGGCGAGCCATTCTGCAAAGCGCGCATGGGTTTCGGCCAATACGGCCAAATCGGCGCGTCGCGCGCGAATCGCAGCAGCGAAGGGCGCGGCGGCGGTTTCTAGCGGGGCCAGCCATTCGTTGAGGGTTCGGCGTTCTTCTTTGTCGTCAACCGAGCGCAGCGCGCGGCGCAGTCCGGCAATGCCCGGGGCTGGGCGGGGGCCGCGCAGAACGGTTTTTTCCAGCCGGCGCACGAGCGCGCGGGTTTCGCCCGCGTCGCGGCCGGCGCCGACCAGCGGGTGCTTGACCAACGCCAGCAGCGGCACCGGTGCGAATTCGTCGGCCGCAGCGTCGAGCGCCAGCGCAAGCAGGGCACCAGGCGGCGTGTCGCCCAGGGGTTGGCCGGCGGAATCATCGACCTCGATGGCCCAGCGCGCCAGTTCGCTCGCCACCCGGCGGGCGAGGCCGCGATCGGGCGTTACTAGGGCCGCCGTGCGCCCCTCCGTCTCCAGCGCGCCGCGCATGAGCAGCGCGATGGCACTCGCTTCCTCTTGGGGGCTGGTGCAATCGAGCCGCATAACGCCCGCCAGCGCCGTATCCGGCGGCGGCGGCAAACGGCGCCATAGCTCGCTCGCCTCCGCCGGCACGAGTGCGGCATTGACGATGGAGGCGCGCGCCTTGTGCGTATGGGGCAATCCGGCAATGCCCGGCCAATCCGGCACATCGGCACGCGCTAGATCGAGCTTTTCCAGCAGGAGCTTGAGGCCGTATTGGAAATGGCTTGGCGCCAGGGCTGCCCAGGTCGCGTCGTCCGCGTCGCGGTCGAGGCCGGGCAGCACGATGCGACCCTGGGGCAGGGCAGCGACGGTCGCAATCAGTTCGGCGGTCGCCGGGATGCTGCCTGTCGAACCCGCGACGATTACATGGCCCGTGGGCGGCTTCTGCCGCCACGCTGCGGCGCGCGCCAGCAAAGCCTGGTTGCGCCGGCGTGCCGGGTCTATGGCGCCGGCCTCGATCAGGATGGCGGGCCAGTTGCGCGTCACGATGGCGAGGAATTCAAGTGTGTCCTGCCAATGCCGCGCATAATCCGCCGGCACCAGCGCGTCGAGCCGGTCGAAGCCAAGGCCCTCGGTATCCACGCGGTCGATCAGGCGGGCCAATTCCTCGGCCAGGCGCGCCGCGTGCTCGATTGTCATGGTGCCGCCGGCCCGCGCGCGGATCAAGCGGGTGAGCATGAGCTGTCGCCGCAGCGCCGGCATTTCCGGCGGCAGGTCGAGCGTGTCCGTGCCGTCGCCGTCGAACTCGTCGGGATCGACATCGCCGATCGGCATCATGCGCGGCAGGATCAGGGGCGTACCGCCGGAGCAGCGCAAAAAAGCCTCGGCCAGCGCACGCTGAGCGCGTCGGGTCGGCAGCAGGACGATGGCACGGCCGAGCGCCAGGGGATCGCGGGCGGTCTCGGCAATCAGACCGGCGGCGAGCGCATCGACGAAGGCGACGCCGGGCGGGACGGTAAAGACGCGGGGCGCGCCTGCGTTCACTGCTTAGGCGCGCCGACCATGCGGCCAATCGGCCGACCGCCAAGTACGTGTAGATGAAGGTGCGATACCTCCTGGTGCCCATCGGCGCCATTGTTGACGATGACGCGATAGCCGCTCGCCGCCACGCCGGTCAGGCGTGCCACCTCGCCGACCGCGCGGGTCAGCGCCACGATTTCGTCCGCGCTGGCGCGTGCGGAAAAATCGCTCATGTCCAGATAGGCACCCTTGGGAATGACCAGAGCGTGGACCGGCATCAATGGCCGAATATCCTCGAAGGCGAGAACATGTGCGTCTTCGTAAACTTTTTTGCAGGGCAGCTCTCCGCGCAAGATGCGCGCGAAGATGTTGTTGGGATCGTATGAGTTAGGCATCGCCGTCTTCCACATCGCCGGAGAGGAGGGAAGATATAGCCTGTCGTATCGGAGCGGGGAAGATCGGGGCGAAGTCACCGCGTCCGATAGACTGCCTTCATGTCGGCGGCCTCCGTATACGATCAGATCGGGTCGTCAGTGCGGCCGTTCTTTTCTGCGATGCCGGACATGCCATCGCGCCGCACCAGTTCGGCCCAGACTTCGGCCGGCAGGATGCCGCGGTCAGCCCATAGAACGAGCAGGTGGTAAAGCAGGTCGGCGCTCTCCGCGATGACCCTCTTGGGCTTGCCACGAATCGCCTCGATAACGGTCTCGACCGCTTCTTCGCCAAGCTTCTGGGCAATCTTGTCCGTGCCCTTGGAGAACAGCTTGGCCGTGTGCGAGCTTTCCGGACTGGCGCCGCGCCGGCTTTCGATTACACGGTAGAGCCGTTCCAGCACGTCGCGGCCAAGGGCGTCGTCGAGATTCGCATCCGCCATGGAAATTTCTCCCATCGCCTGACTAGCACCAAACCAGGGGGTTGTCATGGATTCGTAAGCGGAGCGTTAGCGCACCGCCACCCCAGCCCGCCTGAGATGCGCCTTCGCCTCCGCGATGGTGTGGGTGCCGAAATGGAAGATCGAGGCGGCGAGCACGGCCGAGGAGTGGGCGTCGCGCACGCCGTCCACCAGATGGTCGAGCGTGCCGACTCCGCCCGACGCGATCACCGGCACCGGCACGGCGTCGGCGACCGCGCGGGTCAGCGCCAGATCGAAGCCTTGCTTGGTGCCGTCGCGGTCCATGGAGGTCAGCAGGATTTCGCCCGCCTCCAGGCCTGCCATGCGTTGCGCCCATTGCACGGCATCGTGACCGGTGGCACGGCGGCTGCCATGGGTGAAAACCTCCCAGCGGCCGGCGGTGGTTGCGCGCGCGTCGATCGCAACCACGATGCATTGGGCACCGAACTTGGTCGCGCCTTCGCGCACCAGCTCGGGCCGTTCGACTGCGGCGGTGTTGATCGACACTTTGTCGGCGCCGGCCAAAAGCAAGCGGCGGATGTCGTCCACCGCGCGCACGCCGCCGCCCACGGTGAGCGGCATGAAGCATTGCTCGGCCGTGCGTTGGACCGTATCGTAGAGCGTCGCGCGGTTCTCATGGCTCGCCGTAATGTCGAGGAAGCAGAGTTCATCGGCGCCTGCGGCGTCATAGACGCGCGCCTGCTCCACGGGGTCGCCGGCATCGACAAGATCGACGAAGCGCACACCCTTGACCACGCGTCCGTCTTTGACGTCGAGACAGGGGATGATGCGGATTTTGAGCACGGGCAGCGTTCTGTGCGCAATCAGGCGGCGAGCAGGTCGAGCGCCGCGCGCGGCACGATCCGCCCGTCATGCAGGGCGCGCCCGACGATCACGCCGGCAATGCCGGACGCGGCTTCGGCCTTAAGCGCAGCCAGATCGGCCAGCGTGCCGACGCCGCCGGACGCGATCACCGGCGTCTTGACCGCGCGGGCTAGCTCCGCGGTTGCCGCAACATTGGGGCCGGCCAGTGCGCCGTTACGCTCGATATCGGTGTGAACAAGTGCGGCTGCTCCCGCATCTTCCAGACGCAGCGCCAACTCGATGGCGGTCACATCGGAGGTTTGCGCCCAGCCCTCGATCGCGACATGACCGTCGCGCGCGTCGATACCGATGGCGATCCGGCCGGGCCAGCGCCGGCAGGCCCGGCGTACCAGCTAGGCATCCCGGAGTGCCGCGGTACCGAGGATGATTCGGGCAAGCCGGGTTTCCAACCAAGCCGCGATGGTAGCCTCGTCGCGCACGCCGCCGCCGAGCTGCACGGGAATATCGACGGCAGCCAGGATCGACGCGACTGCGCTTTGATTGACCGGCCGGCCCTGGACAGCCCCATCCAAATCGACCACATGAAGCCAGACAAAGCCGGCGGCGGCGAAGTCGCGGGCTTGTGCGGCGGGATCGGCATTGAACACGGTGACGGCCGCCATATCGCCGCGCAGCAGGCGCACGCACTGGCCGTCCTTCAGGTCGATGGCCGGGAACAGGATCATGACCCCGCCGGTTCGAGCAGCTTCTGGTAGTAGTGGCCGGCGATGAACTTGCCATCGACCTCGGCATAGCGCGGATTGGTCGCCCAGCGCACGAAGCCCAGGGATTCATAGAGATGGATGGCAACTGTCTGAGTCACGCGCACGTCGAGCGTCAGCATGCGGAAGCCGGCGGCTCGCGCGCCGCGTTCGACCGCCTCGACCAGGCCGCGAGCCAATCCATGGCCGCGCGCCCAGGGTGCGACGAAGGAGGTGGTGAGCTGGCCCGCGAAGGCCTGAGCTTCGTTGTTGCGCGCCGGCCGCTGAAGCTGGGCGGAGCCGCAGACGATGTCGTCAAGCCGGGCGATGTAGAGTTCGCGTTCGGGCACCAGCAGCACGCCGCGCCAGTATTTTTCGAAGGCGTTGCGCGGCGGCGGTTTGAGCCAGCCGAACCCGCCGCCATCCGTAATCGCCGCCTCGGCCGCGTCGCACAGCTCGTTGAGCTCCCGGTCGGTCAAGCTGGTTGCGCGGCGGATATAGACCGTCGTCATGGCCGCCAGCCCAGGAAATTGGCGAGCAAGCGCAGGCCGACCGCCTGGCTTTTCTCCGGATGGAATTGGGTCCCGAACAAATTGGCACGCGCCACGGCCGCCGTGATCGCCCCACCATAGTCGATACTAGCCACGCGATCGGTCGGATGGCGGCAGACGAGATGGTAGCCATGGACGAAATAGGCATGATCGCCGGAATGGATACCGTTGAGCACGGGATGCGCACGCTCGATTAGCAAATCGTTCCAACCCATATGGGGTACCTTGAGTGCCGGATCGGCCGGATGAATCGGCTCGACCGCGCCGCCGAACCATCCCAATCCTTCCGTCCGGCCATATTCGTGGCCGGCTTCGGCCATGAGCTGCATGCCGACGCAGATGCCAAGAAAGGCGCGCGCGCGCTCGAATGCGTGGCCGAGCAGTGCCTCGATCATGCCAGGCAATTGCGCTAGACCGTACCGGCAATTGGCGAAGGCGCCGACGCCGGGTAGCACCACGCGGTCGGCATGTGCCACGACTGCGGGATCGGCGGTCACGACGACCGGTCCACCACGGCCCAGCTCGTGTACCGCCCGCTCCAGGGCCTTGGCCGCCGAGCGCAAATTGCCCGAGCCGTAATCGATGATCGCGAGGGTCATGATGGGGACAGCGCTACAACACGCCCTTGGTCGAGGGCACCGCGGTGGCCTGGCGCGGGTCGATCTCCAGCGCATCGCGCAGCGCGCGCGCCAGGCCCTTGAAGCAGGATTCCACGATGTGGTGGTTATTCTCGCCATAGAGCGTCTCGACATGCAGCGTGATGCCGGCGGCCTGGGCGAAGGCCTGGAACCATTCCTTGAATAGCTCGGCGTCCATCTGGCCCAGCTTGGGCCGGGAGAAAGCGACCTTCCAAATGAGATAGGGGCGGTTGGACACGTCGAGCGCCACGCGGGTCAGCGTTTCGTCCATCGGGATCAGGGCATGGCCGTAGCGGCGGATGCCGACGCGGTCGCCCAACGCGCGCGCGACCGCCTGGCCGATGACGATGGCGGTTTCCTCGGTGGTGTGGTGAAAGTCGATGTGCAGATCGCCCTTGGCCTGGATGGTCAGGTCGATCAGGCCGTGGCGCGCGAGTTGTTCCAGCATATGGTCGAGGAAGCCGATGCCGGTCGCGATCTCGGCACGGCCGGTGCCGTCGAGATTGACGGCGGCCTGGATCTGGGTTTCGCGCGTGGTGCGTGCGACGCGCGCCATGCGCGGCCCAGGCCGCAGCGGCAAACGGCCCGGCACAGCCGGGATCGGGCGCGGCGCGGTCAACGCTTGGGGCCGGCGCGCCACCGGGCGGGCCGTCATCCGGGATTTGCCCTCGCGCGGCTTGCCGACTCGGGGCATGTCATGCCCTCACTGTTGAACGGAATCGCGATCTTTTACCAGGAACGGGAAAACCTTGCCAGCGCCGCAACGACGCGCCGTTAACGCGACACCATGTCGTGGCGGCCCAGTCTGAGCGAGCTGACTACGGTCGCCAGCACCGCGAAGGCCAGGGCCAAATAGATGGCGGCCAGCGGCCCCAATTCAGGCAAGCCGCCGAACACGGCCGCGACCAGCGCTGCGCCCGAGGATTGGCCTAGCATACGCGATCCCGACTGGATGGCGCTGGCGCCGCCGGTGCGATTGGCCGGCGCGTGCGCGATGATCGCCTTGCTGTTCGGTGTCTGGAAGAAGCCGAAGCCGAAACCGCACAGGGCCATACGCCAGAGAATGTCGAGCGGGGCGGGTTCGGCCGGCAGCAAGGCAAGCAACAATAGCCCGAGAGTCAGCAGGCCGAGGCCGGCGGTGCCGAGCACGCCCGCAGAATAGCGGTCGGACAAACGGCCCGCCATCGGCGTGCCGGCGGCGACCGCCAACGGCCAGGGCGTCATCAGCAGGCCGCCCTCCAACAAGTCGAAACCCAAGGTGTCGTGAAAATAGAAGGGCAATGCGATGTAGCAGAGCGATTGAACTACGTAGCTGGCGATCGAGGTTGCGCCGGACAAGCGGATCACCGGCATGCGCAGCAGGTCGAGCGGCAGCATCGGCGCCGTTCGCGCCACTTGGTGGCGAAAGAGCCAGATGAAGAAGACCAGGCTGCCGGCGAATTGTGCGGCGAGAATCGGCCAGGGATCGCGCCGGCCTATGCCGTCGAGGCCGAGGATCAACAAACCGACCGACAAGGCAATCAAGCCGGTGCCGGCGCCATCGAAGGCGCGGTGGGTACGCGGCGTCGGCGGTAGCGCCAGCCAGGCGATCAGCGTGCCGATAACGCCGATCGGCACATTGACCAGGAACAGCCATTGCCACGGCGCGACCGACAGCACCAACGCGCCGACCGTGGGTCCGGCGGTCGAGGCCAAGGCCACCGTCATGGTGTTGTAGCCGATGCCGCGGCCGAGCAGATGCCGGGGAAAGATGAAGCGAAACAGCGCAATGTTGACGCTCAGCACTGCGGCCGACCCGATCCCTTGCACGATGCGCGCGAAGATCAGGGTGGGAAACGACGGCGTCGCGGCGCAGACAAGCGAGGCGACCGTGAACAGCGCCAGGCCGCCCGCATAGACGGTGCCATGCCCAATCCGCTCGCCCAGCGCGCCCATGGGGAACAGCAGGATCGCAATCACCAGCTGGTAGGAACTCACAACCCAAACGATATCCGCAGGATCGACGGAAAAATCGCGCGCCATGGTCGGCAGCGCCAGGTTGAGCATGGTACCGCCCAGAGCCGTCATGGTGATGGCGACCACCAGCGACGCCAGCGCCCAACCCCGCCGCGGCTGAGGTAGGCCGTCGGGAGGTTCGGTAGGCGGCGATGGAGAAGAATTGATGGCGGGTGCGTTAGCCGACATAGACCGGCATTGCTGGAATTAAGGATATCAGGCTGACCGGATGTTATCGTAGCAGGATTGCCGGCGGTTGGTGCAGAATTCGCCCGACCTCGACATTCCCTCAAAACGCGATACGCTTGATGACATGCATCATCTTGGGCCGTGGCACCTCATAGGACCGGGCGACACGCAGGTGGCATCCCTGTCGGCAATCTTCCTTCCCAAGCGGATTTTTTTGTTCGGCAATGCGGTCTAAGCAGAGTCGTTCGTTCAAATTCCGAGGCGTCGCCTGTCACTCCTTCCGCTTGACCTTGCCTCCGTCCCACCCCACATCTTGCCCTCACTATTGTTCCTCGGAGATCCCATGACCGATCCCCAAATCTGGCACGGCACGACCATCCTGGCCGTGCGGAAGAACGGCCGCGTCGTCGTTGCCGGCGACGGTCAGGTCTCGCTTGGCGCAACCGTGATCAAATCGAATGCGCGCAAGGTGCGCCGGCTGGCCGAGGGCAAGGTGATCGCCGGGTTTGCCGGCGCCACGGCCGACGCCTTCACCCTGTTCGAGCGGCTTGAAGCCAAGCTGGAGAAGCATCCGAACCAGCTCACCCGCGCTTGCGTGGAATTGGCCAAGGATTGGCGCACCGACCGCTATCTGCGCCGGCTCGAGGCCATGATGGCGGTGGCCGATGCGGAGGTATCGCTGGTGGTCTCGGGCAACGGCGACGTGCTCGAGCCGGAGGACGGCATCATCGGTATCGGTTCCGGCGGCGCCTATGCGCTGGCGGCTGCGCGCGCCCTGATCGACATGGACGGCATGGACGCCGAGGCGATTGCGCGCAAAGCCATGACAATTGCGGCCGGCATCTGCGTCTATACCAACGAAAATGTTACGGTCGAAGCGCTATGACCGCTTTTTCCCCGCGCGAGATCGTCTCCGAACTCGACCGTTATATCGTCGGCCAGAACGACGCGAAACGCGCGGTAGCTATCGCCTTGCGCAACCGCTGGCGCCGCCAGCAGCTTGAGCCGGCGTTGCGCGAGGAGGTTCTACCCAAGAACATCCTGATGATCGGGCCGACCGGCGTGGGCAAGACCGAGATCGCGCGCCGACTGGCACGTTTGGCCCAGGCGCCGTTCCTGAAGGTCGAAGCGACCAAGTTCACCGAAGTCGGCTATGTCGGGCGCGATGTCGACCAGATCGTGCGCGACCTGGTGGAAATCGCCATCACCATGACCCGTGAACGCCTGCGCGGCGAAGTGCGTGTCAAGGCGGAACAGGCGGCCGAGGAACGCGTGCTGACCGCGCTGGTCGGCGCGGAGGCCAGCGCCGACACCCGCGCCAAGTTCCGCAAACTGTTGCGCGAGGGCAAGCTGAACGAGCGCGAGATCGAGATTGAAATCGCCGATGGTGGCGGCGGTGCGCTCCCGACTTTCGAGATCCCGGGCATGCCGGGCGCTCAGATGGGCATGCTCAATTTAAACGACATGTTGGGAAAGGCATTCGGCGGCCGCACAAAGAAGCGCAAGCTGACAGTGCTGGAATCCCACGATGTCCTGATCGCGGAGGAAAGCGACAAGCTGCTCGACCAGGAAAAGGTCGTGCGCGCGGCGATCGAGGCGGTGGAGCAGAACGGCATCGTCTTCATCGACGAAATCGACAAGATTTCCGCTCGCTCCGAGCGGGTCGGCGCCGATGTCAGCCGCGAGGGTGTGCAGCGCGACCTGCTGCCCCTGATCGAGGGCACGACCGTGTCGACCAAGCATGGCGCGGTCAAGACCGACCATATCCTGTTCATCGCATCGGGTGCTTTCCACCTGGCCAAGCCGTCGGATTTGCTGCCCGAACTTCAGGGCCGCCTGCCCATCCGGGTCGAGTTGCAGGCGCTCGGTCGCGACGATCTGCGCCGTATCCTGACCGAGCCCGAGGCGAGCCTGATCAAACAGTACAAGGCGCTGCTCAAAACCGAGGATGTGACCCTCGACTTCACCGATGACGCCATCGACGCTATCGCCGAACTGGCAGCCGAAATCAATGGCACGGTCGAAAATATCGGCGCTCGCCGTTTGCACACGGTGATGGAGCGCTTGCTGGAAGAGATCAGCTTCACCGCCACCGACCGGCCGGGCACGGCGATCACGATCGATGCGGCACTGGTGCGCAAGCGGGTGGCGCCGCTCGCGAAGAATGCGGATCTGCGAAAGTTTATCTTGTGAACGGGGTGTTTACCCCGGCAATTCCAGCTTCTCGATCAACCCGTCGATCCGCTTGTCCCAGGAGAAGTCCGCCATCAGCGCGGCGCCGTTGAGGCCGACTTGGCGGGCAGTTTCGCGATCGCGCCACACCAACTCCAACATCTCCACAGTCTCCTCGATCGAGCTTTCGCCCCATCCGGCCATGCCGATGCGCGGTGTCGGCGAGGCGATCGTGGTCTGGTTGTTCAAGGGATAGCAGGCATTCTCGGCCATGATATCGAGATGGCCGGTATTCGCAGATAGGATAGTTGGCACGCCCGAGGCCATGGCCTCCATAGCCATCAGATTGGTGCCGCCCTCGCAGCGGTTGGGGAACAGGGCGACATCGCATTCGCGCAGCATGCGGGCAAGCTGGAGCTGCGGCATGCGGCTAAACATGAAAGCGGCCTCGATCGGGATGTCGTGGCGCCGGAACCAGGGGCGTGGATCGGCCCGGCCCTTGGCATCCACCGGCGGCGGCCCATCCACATGGGGCGAGTGAGTGAACAGGCGGGATTGCGGCGAGTCCGGCCAGGGATTGCCCCACAGGGCTAGAAGCAACGCCTCCGGATGGCGTTGACGAAAAGCCGAAAAGGCGGCGAGTGCGATGTCCTGGCCTTTGCGGTACTCGAGCTTGCCGCCGCTGAAGATCACGAAGCGGTCGCGGAAACGGCCGCCGCGCGGTCAAGGGTGAAAGATCGTGGGATCGACGCCTTGCAGAGACACCATGACGTTGCCAACACCGGCACCGACCAGCAGGTGGCCGTTCCAGGTGGAGCCGGCGACGAGGATTCGATCGCGTCGAGATCGATTCGGCTGCTCTCCAGGAACAGCAAAGCATGGTCCGGATTGCCCTGGACGTTTGCACCGAAATCGCAGAAGACCGGAGCCGCTTCGTTGCCTAGGGCGTGTAGCACGGGAACCCTGAGGCGCGGCCGCTCGCTCGATCGCCGCAGTTTCGCCGCCATACCGAGTTGCTCGCCCAAGATCGGATCGATCTGTGCTTTTTCGAGGGCATCGATTTCTAAAACCCCTGTCGGCTCCAGCAGCATGGGCATCGCCTTGCCCCGCGCCAACAGGCGGCGCGCAATCTGGTAGCCATGTTCGCCCCAGCCGAATCCGCTGCCGACCTGCCAGGCGATGGCAATGCGCTGCATGGGTCAGTCTCGGTCTTCGATAAGGCGGGTGCAGGCACTCGCGATGATATCCAGCGCGCGTTGCGGCCCGCGCCGGCCTATGCCGCGCGCGCAGTCGGCCGCACGCGCGGCATAGGCCGGCGCGGTCAGCACGCCGTTTAGCGCTTGGACGACATGATCGGGCGCAAATTCCCCGCGGCCTTTCATCTGGGCAGCGATGCCCAACCGGCCAAGATTGTGGGCGTTCATGTACTGCTCGCCATGGCGGGGCACGAGGATTTGGGGCCGGCCCAATGCCATGGCGGTTTCGGTCGTACCGAGGCCGCCATGATGAACGATGACGCCAACCTTGGCGCCGATCTCGGCCATTGGCGGGGGTTGATCGTGAATGATCAGGCCGCGCTCGCGCAAACGCTGAATTTGCCCCTTGTCGGCGTCGCGGATATAGCAGCTTCCGGTCCGGCCGCTGGCGATCAGGCCATCCAGAACCTTTGCAGTGTGCTGATAGCCGAGCGACAGGTAGCAGAAATAATCGTCAATAGGCGGATCGGTTGCCGGAGGCGGTAGCGCCGTGAGCGGGCCGACCGCCGGCTTCGGCCGTTGGCTGCGGTAGAAATCGAGTTCGGGCAGGGTGATGATGAAGGTTTCGCGCGCGGTCAAGATCGCCGGCAAGGTCGGCGGCAATGGACGATTCCGGCGGCGCTGGGTCTCGTGCACGACGGCCAGCAGTTGAGCCTCAGGCACGCGTGGACCGGTACTGCGAAAATCCGGAAATTTTGGCAAACTCGGCGGTGGCAAGGTGAAACCATCGCCCAGAAGAACCAGCGGAAACCAACCATGGGTAGCAAGGGCCAGGGTTGGGGCGTAGTCGCCGACCACGATTTTCGGACGGACCGTATCGATCAAACCCTGCCACGCTTCGACCATGGGTAGCAGGCGGTCCACATCGTCGAAGCCGATCGTTGCGATGATATCGCCATAGCTGCCGATCGGCTTGGTGCGCACGTCCTCTGACGCATGAGGCACCAGCATGGGCGCCTGTAAGACGGGAAAGCCATCGCGGACAATCACGCCATAGCTTGTCGGCACGGTTCGCACCGCAAACACGCAATCATGGCCGTCCGCCTTCAGCCGTCGCGCCAGAGGTAGCAGGCGCATGACATGACCGAGGCCGTCACCGAGTTCCCAAGCCAGGAGAATGCGTGCCATGTCCGGTGTGTCTTTCGAACCGTTCAAGCGCCCGCGGATGCGGTGAGTGCCGCCACGAATCGATATGTCGGCTGTCGACGTGCAGGGTTATATTTCAGCCTAGTGCCGATCCGCCCGCTGCTATCGGTGGTCCATACCATGTGTTGTATGTCTTTGGCCTTACCCGATAGGTGGACAATCCCGAGCGGTTGGTGCGGCAGGAATGGTTCGGTAAATAATTTGCGTGTGAGATCGAATTTCGGCGCCGCTTTATTGACTAACCAATTGAAGCGCGCCGGCAGGAAATGATGCGGCAAGCGGCGCGAGTAAAGCGTATAGTTAAGCGCCGTCTGCTCCACCGTCAGGTCGGGTTGCCGCAACAAACCAGCTTGAAAGTCGGTTGCCCAAGCTTGCCAGTGTGGCGCGTCTCGATGAAGGGCGAAGACGCCGGAATTAAGCACCGGCATATGCCGGAATTTCCGCGCGGCCTCCTCGCCAAAGAAACGCTGGTAACTATCGCGCATCCAACGCCGATTCCTACCGTAGTCATAGGACGAGCGGTAGGCCCTATCCATCTCGGGCACAATGGCGATCTCGCCCCAAGAAGCGGCGCGTTCGAGGCAATCAATTGCCTCCCAATCCTGTATCCAGGCGTCAGCGTCGATCCAGATGTAGATATCGTAGCCGGGGAAGTAACGCGGCAAGAACGGGCGCGCAGTCATCGCTTTATAGCCGTGCTTGGCTACGTGCGTCGAACCTAACGGCTCGTCTGGAAACGCCATGTCCCAGCCGGGTTCGGCGAAGTGGCTAGTCAAAGGGGCCAGACTCTGCCGCTGTTCGACTGTCAGTCCGAGATCGAGCACCCCGATTCCGATGTCTCTACCTTCTGGCTTATCGCGTATTGACCTGATCAATCCCACGAGCAGGTCGAAGAATCTATGATCGGCACCGGTGCATATGATCGTCTTCACTGGCGAGCCACATTTTTTTTGAGAGCTGCCTCTGCCAAGGCTGCCCCCACCCGGGCGATCAGACCGGCCCAGTCGTTAGGTATTTCCTGGCGAAACAGGAGGGCACTTGGATACCAGGGGCTGTCGTCGCGACCGAGCAGCCAACGCCAATCTGGCGCATGGCTAAGCATGACCCACACCGGCCGGCCGAGCGCGCCGGCGAGGTGGGCCACCGACGTACACGTGGTTACGATCAGGTCAAGCTGCTGCATGGCGGCGGCGGTATCGCAGAAATCCTCAACCCGCTCATTCAGGCGAATCAGTTTGGATGGCGCATCCGCAAGCTGCTTTTCAGCCTCGCCTTTTTGCAGGCAGAAGATGCGGCATCCCGGTACGTTCAGTAAGGGCAGCACGGTTTCAAACCGGGTCGACCGCGTGCGATCGCCGCTGAATTGTGGATTGCCGGCCCAGACCAAGCCGACATTGAGTCGGTCGAACTGCGCTTCCGGCAGCGGGAAGGCGCTGCCGTCGGGCACCGGAATGAATGGAACCTGGCGCGGCAGATCGTCGAGGGTTGCTACCCCCAACACGTGAGCCGCGCTCATCTGCGGCAGATGCAGATCGAAATCCGGCAGGGGCTCCGGACCTAGGCGTTCGATCAATCGATCGATCCCCACTAGTCCCTTGAACAGACGTATTAATGGTTTGTGGCACTCGAACACGATGCGTGCGCCACCCGTCCGCTTCACGATTGACGGTAGGAAGCGCATGAATTGCAGGACATCGCCAATGCCCTGTTCGGTGTGGATCAGCAGCGTGCGCCCCGGGCAGGGGCGCCCATCCCACATGGGCTGCTTAAAGTCGCGTCGCTTGGAGGGAAAGCCGTCATACTGCCAGCGCCACTCATACTCGAGAAATCCCTCGGCCAGGCGGCCGGCTGCCAACAGAGCCAACGACAAGTTCCAATGGACGCCCGCAGCCGTGGGGTCGATGGCAATCGCTCGGCGATAGGCGGCGATCGCGCCATCGAGATCGCCGACCTCCTTCAACAGGTTGCCGTAATTGTAAAGGAAGCTGGCATTGTTGGGATCGCGTCCGAGAGCGACGCCGTAAGCCGCACGCGCTTCGGTAAATTTGCGCTGGCTGCGATAAAGTGCGCCCAAATTCGAATGCAGCACCGCGGGATGATTCATCTCGCGGGCCCGTAGGTACAGCGCTAGCGCCTCGTCGAGACGTTCCTGCTTCTGCAACACCACACCAAGATTGATCATCGCTTGACTCGCGCGCTTATCAAGGCCGATCACGCCTCGATACAGATGCTCGGCGCGCGCCAGATCTCCTAGGCGTTCGCACACTAAGCCCAGAGCGAACAGGGCCGGCGGATGGCCTGGATGCAGATTGACCGCGGCCTCCAAGTGCCAGGCTGCTTGCTCGATCTGGTTGCGATCCAACAGAAGATTGCCGAGTTCGAGGTGAAATCCCGGCAGACTCGGCCAACGTTTCAACGCGCTCCGTGCCATTGCTTCAGCCCGATCCGGCCGGCGCTGCGCGCGGGCAATCGTGACGGCGAGCTGGAACAGTTTAGGCAGCGCCTTCGGGTGCGCCAAGGCTGGGTCGATTAGCGCATGCGCCTTCGCAGGATACCCGGCGGCAAACTCAATCTGCGCTGCGCGATGGAGAAGCTCCATTTGGCCGGGAAATCGCTGCAATGCCTCCGCAGTGGCACGTCGCGCCCCGTCGGTATCCTTGGCGGTACGCAGCCGATCTATAGCGCCCATTGCGACAGCAAGCGCACGGGCGTCTTCCACTGGCAGGTTTGCGATAGCGGCCACAGCAGGGGCCGATTGGGGCGGTAACATGTCCATGTCAGAAGGCAATGATGTCGTATTTCTTGAGCCAGGCGATGGTGCGCATCAGCGTGCGCCGCTCGGGTGGCGTCAGGCCTTGGGTCATATTATTCACGGGCACCACGCCTTTGGCTATGCGCTGCACCAGCTGGCGAAGTGCGCCGACAGGAAGAAAATAATGCCCGGCATAGGTGTTCATCGATTGTGCCAGCACGTTCTCCAGCCGCATCAAACTTTGGGAATCGGCCAGGCGCACCGCGTTGTTTGCATCAAGCTGGCGCGTGGCATGGCCGCAAAACATATCGAACGGATCGGGGCGCAACGGCGGCGCTTTGCCAGGGGCTGGCGTCGTCCCGATCGGCTGGTCGATCCGTCGACGCTGCGCTAGTTCCGACCACAGCTCTTGGTATTGGGCGATCACGACGCGCCAATCATAGACGTGCTGGGCCCGACGGCGGCCGGCCTCACCCAACGATCGGCGAAGCTCCGAGCTGCCGGCTAAGCGTCGGATTGCGTCGGCTGCGGCTCGCACATCTACCGCCGTGGCTTGGCTCGTCGCACCGATGTAGCGGTCATAGGTCTCAGCGCCGGTACCGTGGTGCAGTGCCAAGTCGAAGCCGGCGGGAGCCGGCGGCGTTTCGGTGGCGATGCGGATACCGGTTTCACCGTCGATCGTCGTATCGCGATAACCGTTCCAATCGCTGACCAGCGTAGGTAGGCCGGCGGCCATGGCTTCGATCGGGGTCAGGCCGAAGCTCTCTTGGACGTTGTCGCTCAACGATATGAAAACGTCGCCGGCACTCCAGGCTGCGTCGGCGAGTTCGGGATCGGCTCCGTCCAGGATGTGCAACGGTACGCTCGGGCAATAGCGCGGACCGGCATCCCGAATGTCGCGTTCGATTTTCTCGTTGGGAGCCTGGCCTACCATCAGCAGGTGAATCCGCCGCCCCGCCATCCCGGGTTCGGTGGCGAGGGCCTGCTGAGCTAGCTCGGCGGCCATGAACATCGGCACGGGATGGGCTTTGGCGTGAAATGTCAGGCGCCCGAAGAATAGAAACGCAACATCCTCGGCGCCCAAGCCGAGGCGTTGGCGCAGCGACTCCCGGCGAGTTTCGCGGACCGCATCGGGTTCAAAAGACGCGCAATCGACGCCAAGCGGGATGACCGGCAACTGAATGGGCAGCCGGGCGGTGCCGCCGATTCGTTCAGCTAGATAGGCGGCGTGGCCTTCGATCAGGCGCTCGACAGCGGCGCGGACAGAGCGTGACGTGCATACCACGGCGTCCCAGCTCTGGGTCGGCGCCGTCAGCAGGCTACACAGCGCGTCCATGACGCGCGCGGAGCTAACGGTATGAGTTACGCCGCACAAGCTGTAGCGCCGCTGGTCGCCGAAACGGCGCTCCCAGGCGCTCTCATCAAGGCCGGGGCCGGCAAGATAGAGGCAGCCGGCCTCTACCAGCAGGCCCAATCGCCCCGGCGGTACCCATTTTGCTTCTCGTCCGATAGCGCCGAAGCTCTGGATGCGCCTGACGAAATCGTCGAATTCGGCCCTGCTCGACGTGAAGGCGTAAAACGTGTCGAGGCCGGCATGACGGACCAGTCCCTTGAGGAAGCCGGCACTGGCGGAATGCCGCCCCATGACCTTGGGCCGCGCGGCGTCATAGGCGTCGCCCAAGTATTGTATGGCTGCGTTCGGCCGTGCGGCTGCGGATTCGCCGGAACCCGGTCCGCGTGCAGTGGCGATCTGGGCATCATCGACCATGTCGGGTCCGGTACTCGCTTGAATAAACCGACGACGCCACGCGCGTGCCGGCGGGTTTGTCTAGCTGATTTCCGCATGTTTTCCCAGCGGTGGCTAAAGGCTCCAATAGTGCAATCCGGCTGGAACTTCATCCGGGCGGAAGACCGATTTGATATCGATCATGACGCCGTCCGGACGCAGCAACCCAAAGATGTCGCCGCGCGGCCGTGCCAAGAAGACTCGGTGCGCCACCGCCAGGACCAAAGCGTCCAGCTCGCCTAGCTGTTCCCAGGTCGCGAGTTCGATGCCGTACTCTTCCTTGACCCGATGAGGATCAGCATGGGGATCGTGGATGAGCGGCGCGGCGCCGAACTGTGCTAACTCGCGCGCGATCTCGGGCACCTGGCTGTTGCGGATGTCGGTCACGTCTTCCTTGAAAGTCAGACCGAGGATACCGATGCGCGCTGCCTTTATGCTTCGGCCCGCACGCGTCAGCAGCTTGATCGCACGCTCCGCGATGAAGCCGGCCATGCCGTTGTTGAGCCGGCGCGAGGCGCGAATGACCTCGGGGTAATAGCCGAATGCCTCCGCGCGCGCGATCAGATAGTAGGGGTCGACACCGATGCAATGACCGCCCACCAACCCCGGCCGGAATTTCATGAAGTTCCACTTGGTGCCGGCCGCTTCAAGCACATCGTGGGTGCGCAGACCAAGGCGGTCGAAAATGCGGGCGAGTTCATTGACCAAGGCGATGTTGACGTCGCGCTGGATGTTTTCGGTCACTTTGGCGGCTTCGGCGATCTGGATGGACGGCGCACGATGCAAGCCGGCATGGACGACGGCGCCATAGAGCTGGGCCATACGCTCGAGCGTTTCGCCGTCCTCGGCGGCGATAATCTTGACTACGTTATCGAGCCGATGATCGTTGTCGGCTGGGTTGATGCGTTCGGGCGAATAGCCGAGCTTGAAATCGCGGCCTTGGGAGAGCCCCGATTCCCGCGCAATGATCGGGCCGCAGAACTCCTCGACGACGCCCGGGTAGACCGTCGATTCCACGATCACCAGCGCGCCCCGGGCAATCACGCGCGCTATGGCACGGCATGCCTGCTCGATCGGGCCCAGGTCTGGCCGGCGACTATCGTCAATCGGGGTCGGCACTGTGATGATGAACACGCCGACGCCCGCCAGGTCTTCGACGCGGTCGGTGAAGCGCAGATTGACAGGGGTGCGCAGGGATTGGCCGGTTTCGTCATTCCAGTCTCGCCCTTCGCGTAGCGCCTTAACGCGGGCGCTATCCACGTCGAAACCACGCACGTCGCCGAACACGCCGGCCAAGGCCAGCGCCAGCGGCAAGCCGACATAGCCGACGCCCATGACAGCGATGCGTTCTTCGGCCATTTCGTTCAACCCCGATCGCATCTGGCCCGGACCGGTCGGTACGGGCGTTGAAGTCGCGGGAATGTCGGGAACGGGGCGCTGGGAGTCAACTGGATTTCCCGCCGCCCTTGCCGGCACGGGCAATTGAGCGGATTTCCGCCTCCATGGCGGCGGCATGAACCGCGAACGTATGCTTGCGATCGTAAATAGCATGGCCTGCGCTGCCTAGCCGATCGATCAACGGCCGGTCATGGAAGATGCGATCGATATTGGTTGCCAGGGCAACGGAATCGTTGACCGGAGAGAGCAGACCGGTCTCCTCGTGAATGATGGTTTCCGGGATCGGTCCGAAGTCGCTCGATAGCACGCAGCGTTTATGCAGCAGCCCTTCCAGGATCGTTAACGTGATCAGATCGTCGCGGGTGGGAAACAGCAAGGCGTCGCAGTGGGCCATATGAGCCTGGGCGATGGTCGGGTGCTGTTCGGACATGAGGGTGACGCTGCCGCTAAGCATGGGGTCATCGGCGATATAGGCGCGCACGCGCCGCACGAAGTCGGGCTCAAAAATCTGAGAGCCCATTATCGTCAGCTTAATTTGCGGATTGGCCAGCCTCCGTAAGGCGCGCAGTGTGAGGTCTATTCCCTTGCGCTGCGAGACGATACCGAGTTGGAGCAATCTTAACTCACCGGGTGCGTGCAGTTCGGTGGCGGTGGCGGCGTGGGGATCGATGCCCATACCGTAGGGCACAATGGCATGCGGGATTGTGCCCACGAAGGGCTTGTAAAGCGTCTCATACTGCCAGCGCGTCGGAAAGACGACCTTATCCGCCCGTGCGAAAGCGCCGCCGTTGACGCGACCCTGATCGAGCCATTTGCGTCCGCCCTTTGGTTCGTGAATCCACCACAGAATGGGCATCTGTCCGGCAGCCCCCAGAACCACGTCGAAGGCGATCAGTGTGTTGACCACCAGCGCGTCGAACCGTTGCGGGTTGACCGAATCAGTACATTCGATACCGGCCGTCTCGTAATCCGCGCGCAACGCACCGACATCGCCGTGGCGCGGCAGCAGCAAAGTCACCTCGTGCTGCCGGCGCAGATGGCGCATCAAACGGAACATGATGAGCGGCGCGCCAGTGTAGTCGAGGCGGTGGCTATAGGCGAGGATGCGCATGGCGCCCAGGTCGTTGGAAAACGAACCCGGACGCTAGCACGTGTGCGAGCGATCAGAAAATGGCGAACTCGCCGCTGGTTAGGCTGGCCTTCGCAATACCCACGATTGTGATGATATTGCCGGCGCCCAGATTTAACACGGTATCGTTGCCGCTGGTGGCGAGCGCTGCCAGAACCTGAGTGACCGTGGCAATGCCGTTGCTGGAGATATTGGTCTGGATGCGGATGACGTCGCCTGAGGATACGTCGAAATCGCCAATTGTGTCGGCGCCGCCGGCAGCGAGAAAGAAGAACTGGTCGTCGCCGGCACCGCCAAAAAGCGTGTCGCTCTCCGGACCGCCGTAGAGTCGATCTGCATCGGCGTTGCCATAGATGACGTCGGCTCCGGCATTGCCATAGACGATGTCGCTGCCCTGGCCGCCATAGCTGGTGTCGTTGCCGTCGCCGCCCGCGATAGAATCGGCGCCAAGGTTTCCATAGGACAAATCGTTGCCGGTGTTGCCGAACAACGTATCGTTGCCGTTGCCGCCGCCGATCGAATCGATACCGAGATCGCCCGACAGCAGATCGGCGCCGTCGTCGCCATAGAGCGTATCGAGGCCGTCGCCGCCGTAGAGCGTGTCGGCGCCGGCGCCGTCGAGGTGATCGACGCCGTCTGTACCGAGGAGCACGTCGCTGCCGTCGCCGGACAGCGAGTCGTCGCCCGCCAAGCCGTCGAGGGTATCGTTGCCGAAGCCGCCAATCAAAACATCGGCAGTGGCCGCACCGACCAATGCGTCATTGCCGGCGATGCCGGAGAAAGTCGCCATTTCCGTCCCTCTCACCGGGCGCGACCGCACATGGCGATCTGCAATCCCGGATACTAAACAATACCCCTGGCAGCCCGTCTTTCTGACGAGCTAACCATAGTACTTGACTCGCTATCGGAAGGCCAAAGACAGCAAGGGGTTGAGGGGGATTTTTGGGGACAGGAGTTGGCGGATGAAGGCGATTATTTGATCGGGACTTGCGGCGGCGAAGATTTTGCGCATCGTGTTGAGGCTGAGAGCGAACGGCGAGCGGT
>SHVW01000048.1 GCA_009694085.1 Alphaproteobacteria bacterium | reverse complement strand
CTTTACGTCCGAGCCTGTTGCGGTGCCCCGTTTACCTACCTCGGATTGTCACCCCAGCCGAACAATCTAGTTTCCCGAGTCTTCAAGCGCTGCGCTGAGAAGACTTGTCAGTCGGGATTCGAGGTTTGTTCCTTCAAGCGATTCCCCTAAACCATATGCCTCATGGTGAGCTTGTCGAACCATGAGGCCGCTTCAGCTTCCTCGCCGCAGTTCGTGAACGTTTATAGGTCGGCGAAGGCCTCATGGTTCGACAAGCTCACCATGAGGCGGATAGTTTGGCGGAAACCAAGTCTCCGAGTTGCTGTGTCAGGCGCAAAAAGAAATGGGGAGAGCAAATCGCTTTGCTCTCCCCACCGAGTGTATCTGACGGTCTTCGATTAGAAGATGATCGTCGAGCCGATCAGGAACGCCTTGGAGTCGTAGGTCGAGAACGAAGCCGTCGTGCCGACCGAGCCCGGATCGTAGCTCAAGTACTCGACCCCGGCATTCAGACGAATGCCCGGCCCGAGGAGATAAGCGCCGGCCAGGGAGACCATGGACAGCGTGTCCTTGACCGTAGAGGTCGCGGCCGCACCGGACGTGGTCGACGACACCGTGTACTCGCCGCGCGAGAAGTTGACCGCAAGGCCCCACGGACCCGGGCTATAGCCGAGGCCGACGTCGAAGGTCGAAGCGCGACGACCTTGGATGCCGTTCTCGCCCGCATTGCCCGCACCATCATTGATCTTCTGATACGAACCGCCAACCGACCAGCCCATGTAACCGACGGTCAGGCCGGCGAGCCAGGTGTCGGGGTCCACATTGGTGGTACCCGTAGAGTTCAGGCCCGGCACTTCGTTGGTCGCGCGGGAGTAGCCGACCATGGCGAGCAGGTCCAACGCACCAACCTTGCCATTGTAGTTGACCTGGGCGGCGAAAACCTGGGCGAGACCGTCGTTCTTCAAGCGGCCCGCGCCCGTGCCGGCGCCGCAACCATTGCTCGTGCCGTTGCCGGTACGGCAATCTTGCGTGGCGTCGGGAGCATAGGACACGCCGGCCTGGAAGCCGGACATGCGCGGCGTGAAGTACAGGATCTTCGACGAGTCCGTAGAAAGGTCGAGCGACGTGGTGTTGGTGCCCGCGCCGACCGGCCCGGTGGTCACGCCGGGAGCCCGCACGGCGTTGTTCGAGAACGTGAAGAACGGCGAGTTCGAGCCGAACATGCCGTCGCCCAACGGAAGGGGTGCGGTGAGCGCGGCCAAGCGGTGCACGCTGTCTTCGTCGCCGTAGCGCAGCTCGCCCCATTTGCCCTTCATGTAGGCCCAGGTTTCGTCGACCTGGTCGCCGTTCTGCTCTTGGGCTTCCAGCTCGACGACTACGCCAACGGTGATGCCGTTCGCCAGGGTCGTCTCGCCCTTGAAGTGGACTTCGACGTCTTGAGCAACGCGATGATTGCGGCGGCTGGCGCCGCGTTGGCCGGCGTTGTCGTCGTCGCTGTTGACGGCAAGCGCCGAGCGGAAGTAACCGCCCAGCACCAGGCTGATCGGCTTGTCTTGCGCGGCGACTTCGCCCGCGCCCGCCAGCATCCCGGCGGAAACGATAGCGGTCGTCGCTAGTAGTAGCTTCTTCATAACCTCACCCTCCAACACTGTTTGAACCTGGGTTTAAACCGCGATGAGCCCTAACCAGTATCCGCGGATTTGACGTATTCCGCAGTCCGGCCGGATTTAGGGCCTATCGTGGCGACACATTATCGACACGGATTCCCAGGTCAAGCCCGGCCAGCCCGAGCTGTTGCTTTTAGAACATTCTGTGATTGTTTTGCCACAGGCCAGAGGTGGCGGATTTCCGCGCCGAACTGGCCGATATCCGCCTCGCCCGCTCCAACCGATGCGCGCATGCCAAGTCTTTAAAACTGCAATAATTTCAATATCTTACCAGCCAGACACGGTTCGGCCCTCCCATCTCGGCCCCGGGGCTATCGCATATGGCCAAATTCCCCCCCTTTGTGGGGGAGGCCAGGTCGGGGGTGGTTGCCATAGATTCGAAGCCAAGCCAAATCTGGCGCCAATGCCTGTACCAATCGATCAGGCTTGCCAGTTTCGCGGCGCGACCCCCCACCTAGCCTCCCCCACAAGGGGGGGATCTTCCTCATATGCGATAGCCCTGCATCTCGGCCGGGTTTCCGCTTTCGGCCGGCGGCACCTTAGGTCTATAGTAGCGAGGACCGAAATCGTGGGAACGACCATGGCGATGTCAAAATTCGCGCGAATCGCACGCGTAGCAGCGGCGCTCGGCGTGGCCGGGCTATTGCTCGGCGCCTGCGAAGTGTCCGATATCGCCTACGACACGCCGGATAAGCGCACCCGCCGGGGCCAGGGCAAATACGACCAATCCATCTTCGGCGAGGGCGGCTTCAATTTCTTCGGCCTGGGCAATAAGGATGCGGGCGAGGGAAGCGGCGGCGGTCCTGGCGGCATCAGCGTCAACAGCTACCTCTGGCGCGCTTCGCTCGACACCATCCAGTTCATGCCGCTCGCGTCGGCCGATCCGTTCGGCGGCGTGATCATCACGGATTGGTACGCGCCGCCGGAGACGCCGGCCGAGCGTTTCAAGATCAATGTCTATATCCTGGACCGCCGGCTGATCGCCGATGGCGTGCGCGCCGCCGTGTTCAAGCAGCGTCAGGACGGGCCGGCCTGGGTGGACGCGCCCGTCAACGCGAGCACGGGCACCGAGCTGGAGAACGCCATCCTCACCCGCGCGCGCCAACTGCGGATCGCAACCGCAAAATAACGCCCCGGTTTGGATCTGCCGCCATCGATCCGCCCTTGCCCGCCGGCGCCGCCGCCGCCACAATCGCGGCCCATTTCATCGCGCGGCATTGGGTTGATTGGGCATGAGCACGGATCGTTATAACTTCAAGGTAACCGAGGCGAAGTGGCAATCCGCCTGGACCGCGCGCAATTGTTTTCGCGTCGAGGCCGATCCGAGCCGGCCGAAATACTACGTGCTGGAGATGTTTCCCTACCCCTCCGGCCGCATCCATATGGGCCATGTGCGCAACTACACGCTGGGCGACGTGGTCGCGCGCTACAAGCGCGCGCGCGGCTTCAACGTGCTCCACCCCATGGGTTGGGACGCCTTCGGCCTGCCCGCCGAAAACGCTGCGCGCGACCAGAAGGTTCATCCCGCCAAATGGACCTATGACAACATCGCCACCATGCGGCGCGAATTGCAGACCATGGGCCTGTCGCTCGACTGGTCGCGCGAGATCGCAACCTGCCATCCCGGCTATTACAAGCATCAGCAGAAGCTGTTCCTGGATTTCCTCAAGGCCGGCCTCGCCTATCGCCGGGAATCCTACGTCAACTGGGACCCGGTCGATCACACCGTGCTGGCCAACGAGCAGGTGATCGACGGGCGCGGCTGGCGCTCGGGCGCGCCGGTGGAAAAGCGCCTGCTCGCCCAGTGGAATTTGCGCATCACCGCCTATAACGACGATCTGATCCAGGCGCTGGGCCGGCTCGACCGTTGGCCCGAGAAGGTTCGGCTGATGCAGGAGAACTGGATCGGCAAATCCGAGGGCGCGCGCGTCTTCTTCGGCCTGAAGGGGCGGGCGGACAAGCTGGAGATTTTCACGACGCGGCAGGACACGTTGTTCGGCGCGTCGTTCTGCGCGATCGCCGCCAATCATCCGCTGGCCCTGGAGCTGGCGAAGAACGATGCGAAACTCGCCGCCTTCATCGCCGAATGCAATCGCATGGGCACCAGCGAGGCGGTATTGGAGACGGCGGAGAAGCTGGGCTACGACACCGGGCTCCGGGCTGTCCATCCCTTTGCCGGGGATGGCGCGCCCAACGAGCTGCCCGTAATGGTGGCGAATTTCGTGCTGATGGAATACGGCACCGGCGCCATCTTCGGCTGCCCCGGCCACGATCAGCGCGACCTAGACTTCGCGCGCAAATACAAACTCGCGGTCGTGCCGGTCGTTTTACCGCCCGGTGCGGAAGCATCGAATTTCGCCATCGGCGTCGAGGCCTATGTCGATAAAACCGGCACCATGATCAATTCGGGATTCCTGAACGGTCTTGACGTGGCCGCCGCGCTGAAACGCGCGGTGGCGCGGCTGGTCGAACTTAAAGCCGGCGAGGGCACGGTGAATTTCCGCCTGCGCGATTGGGGCATTTCGCGCCAGCGCTATTGGGGCTGCCCGATCCCGGTCGTCCACTGCACCGCCTGCGGTATCGTGCCCGTGCCGGAGAAGGATCTTCCCGTCGTGCTGCCCGACGACGTGACCTTCGACCTGCCGGGTAATCCGCTCGACCGCCATCCCACCTGGAAGCATGTCGCCTGCCCGTCTTGCGCCAAGCCGGCGCGGCGCGAGACCGACACCTGCGACACCTTCGTCGATTCCTCCTGGTATTTCGCGCGCTATTGCTCGCCGAGGGAAGACCGGCCGGTCGACCGCGCGCGGGTCGATTACTGGCTGCCGGTGGACCAGTATATCGGTGGCGTCGAGCACGCGATTCTGCATCTGCTCTATTCCCGCTTCTTTACCCGCGCCATGAAAGCGGCCGGCCATCTCGGCATCGACGAGCCCTTCGCCGGTCTGTTCACCCAGGGCATGGTGTGCCACGAATCCTACAAATCCGAAGACGGCAAATGGCTCTACCCCGAGGAAATCCGGCGCCAGGCCGATGGCGGCGCCGTCCATGGCGAGACCGGCCGGCCCGTGACCGTGGGCCGGCGCGAGGTGATGAGCAAGTCGAAGAAGAACGTGGTGGCACCCGCCACGATCATCGAAACCTATGGCGCCGATACCGCGCGCCTGTTCATGCTGTCGGACAGCCCGCCCGAGCGCGATCTGGACTGGTCGGAGGCCGGCATCGACGGCGCCTGGCGCTATGTCAACCGGCTGTGGCGCGATGTCTCGGCGCGGCTGGCAAAATTCTCGGCCAAGGGCGCGACCAAGCCGGCGACGATTGCGGGTGCCGCGGACATCGCCCATCGCGCCGTCCACAAGACCATCGCCGCCGTGACCGAGGATTTGGAGCAGTTCCGCTTCAACCGCGCGGTCGCTCATGTGCGCGCGCTGTCGAATGCCTTGGACGAGTTGGCCGAGACGGCGCCGGCACCCGATGGCGCCGATTGGGTGTTGCGTTTCGGTTACGAAAGCCTGGTCAAACTGCTCGGCCCCATGATGCCCCATCTGGGCGAGGAGCTGTGGCATCTGCTCGGCCACGGCGCGTTGCTGGTGGACCAGCCCTGGCCCGCAGCCGATCCGGCGTTGATACTGGACGACATGGTGAAAATCGCCGTCCAGGTCAACGGCAAGTTGCGCGGCACCATCGACCTCGCGCGCGACGCCGCCCAGGTCGTTGCCGAGGCCGCTGCGGTGGCGCTGCCTGCGGTTGCCAAGCTGCTCGACGGCAAGGCGCCACGCAAGGTGATCGTGGTGCCCAACCGCATCGTCAATGTGGTGGCGTGATGATAGGTCCGACGCAACGGCGCGACCCCCCACCCAGCCCTCCCCCACAAGGGGGGAGGGCTTTAACGTCCTGCTCCCTCCCCCCTTGTGGGGGAGGGTCGGGGGGGGGGGTGGCCGCCGCGGTGATCTTGCTGTTGTGCCTTAGCGCCTGCGGCTTCGAGCCGCTTTACGCCACGCGCGACGGCCGGTCGGCGGCGGGCGATCTGGCGGAGATCCGGATCAATGCGATTCCCGACCGAGTCGGCCAGCAATTGCGCAACGAGCTGCTCGACCGACTCACCCCGCGCGGCCCCGCGCCGCGTCAACTCTATGCCCTCGATATCAAGGTGAGCGAGAGCCGCAGCGAACTCGATTTGCGCCGCGACACCACCTCGACCTTCGCCAAGCTCGATCTGACCGCCGATTTCCGGTTGATCGAGATCGCCACGGGCAAGGTCGTGCTCTCGGGCCAGAGCAAGTTCGCCAGCAGCTATAATTTGCTGCGTCAGACCTTCGCCAATATCAGCGCCGCCGAGGATGCGCGCGCGCGCGGCGCGCGCGAGATCAGCGACGATCTGCGCCTGCGTCTGGCCGACTTCATGGCCACGCGCAAACCCGGCTAGCGCGGCCCGTGAAAATCGCCGCCAACCGCGCCGACGGCTTCGCGGCCAAGCCCGACCCCGCGGCGCGCGCCGTTCTTCTCTTCGGCCCCGATGCCGGGCTGGTGCGCGAGCGCGCGGACCGGCTGGCGCGCAGCGTAGTGGAGGATTTGGGCGATCCCTTCCGCGTTGGCGATCTCGCGGCCGCCGCGATCAAGGACGATCCGGCGCGGCTGGCCGACGAGGCTGCTGCCCTGTCCATGACCGGCGGGCGGCGCGTGGTGCGCGTGCGCGACGCGACCGACGGCCTGACCGATCCGTTCGAGCATCTGCTCAGCCATTTCGTCGGCGAGGCTTTGGTGATCGTCGAGGCCGGCGAATTAGAGTCGCGCTCGCGCCTGCGCAAGCTGTTCGAGGCGGCCGACAACGCCGCCGCGATCGCCTGCTATGTCGAGGCCGGCGCCGAACTCCAACGCTTCATCCAGGACACGCTGCGCAGCCACGATCTCGGCGCCAGCGACGACGCCATGGAATTCCTGGTCGAACATCTCGGTGTCGACCGCAAGGTCACGCGCGGCGAGTTGGAGAAGCTCGCGCTTTATATTGGCGCCGAGAGCAAGCGGGTGACGTTGGACGACGCCATCGCCTGCGTCGGCGACAGCGCGGCGCTCGCGCTGGACGACGTGGCGCTGTCCGCCTTTGCCGGCGACGGCGAGACCCTGGCCACCGCGCTGGCGCGCGCCGGATCGGAAGCGATCAACGCCGTCGCCGTGCTGCGCGCCGCCCAGCGCCACGCCCAGCGCCTGCACCAGGCCGCGGCACTGGTTGCCGGCGGCATGCCAGCCGACACCGCCATGAAATCGCTGCGCCCGCCCGTGTTCTTCAAGTCGACATCGGCGTTCCAACAGCAACTCCGCCTGTGGGGCCCGCGCCGGCTGGCACAAATCCTGGAACGCCTGGTCGATGCCGAGGCGCGCTGCAAGTCCACCGGCATCATGCCGGCGGATGCGGTGTGCGGCCAGGCGCTGATGGAAATCGCGCTGATGGTGCGGGCTTTGGGGCGAAGGGGGTAGGGTTACCTTCGCCCGGCCCGTATCCGCACAAAAAGATCAAAAGAACACGTAATCGAGGGTGGACAAGCTCGATTTGGCGACGCCGGCAAGGCCGCCAAACACAATATCGGTGGCGTTGCTGACGACGTTGGCAAAACTGGTGATGCCGGAGCCGTTGACATTGCTCTTGATGCTGACGAAATCGACGAGCACGCTGAAATCGGCGATAATATCGGTGCCCGAATTGTTACCGAACACGTAGAAATTCGTGTCGGTGGTACCGCCCGAAGTCAGGTGTCCGGTCAGCACATCGTCACCCAGATTGCCGTATAAGGGTGTCGTTGTCGGCGCCGCCGTAGAGCGCGTCGTTGTCTTGACCGCCGAAGATGGGGTCGTTGCTGTTATTGCCATAGGCTATATCGGCGCCGAAATTTCCATAGATGGCGTCGTTGCCGTCGCCACCATTGATGGTTTCGGTGCCCGTGCGCAAGAGACCGTCGGTGCCAGCGGTGCCGCCGTTCTGGCCGCCGAACATCGTGTCATTGCCATCACCGCCCGATATTCTGTCGAGTCCCTTATTGCCGTAGATCAGGTCATTGCCGGCGTCGCTGGCGTCGCCGTACAGCGTGTCGTTGCCGTCGCCGCCGGAGAGTATGTCGGTGTCCGAACTGCCCAGCACCAGCTCCGATGCGGGAGTCCCGGTCGACGTGATCTTATCGGGCAGATGATGGGTGGTGTCAGGGGCGATCGCGTCGTCGGCATCATTCTTCGCGCTGGTCAGCAGCGCATCGTCGGCGCCGTTAGCGCCGGCAGACGTATCGTCGTCCGGCGTTTCGGCGAACCCGATATTGCGGCGGAGCGGGGCAAAATCGTCATCCATAACGTGCCTCCTTGTTGAATCCAACGCTGCTTTGCCTCTCGGCGCCAACCGGGGTCAAAGCTTTGGTCGATGGATCGGTTGATGGGGATGTCCAGATTCGGGGGCGGCGATCTGGATGAGGATGAGGAACGAAAGCGCTGTCGTGTCGCAGCGTCGTTCGACCCGGCACCAATTCTTCAACTTGTCGAGCGGGCGCTCGATGAGTCTGCGCTATCGGTCGTGGCGAGATTTCAATTGATGGCAAGGCCGCAATTGATCATTAGCGAGATCAACGTCCCCATCAAATTGCCGTGTGGTTTCTTTCCGATGGCGTCCCAATTATTGCCCGCGCAGACGCGTCACCACTTCGCAGTTCAGCAGTAGGGGTAATAATCTTGTGAAGGCGGACACATCCTCTCACCGCACGCTCTTTCCCCTCTTTGCATACGCCCTGAGCACATTGTTCATCCGGGTCTGATAACCCTTGCCGGTCGCGCGGAACCAGGCGAGCACGTCGGCGTCGATGCGCAGCTTGATCGCCCGCTTGGGCGGCGGTAGGCCTCGGACTGCCCGAGTCCAATCGAGCGCCGCGTGGGTATCGTCGGGATCGGCCGCGATGGAGGCTTTGAGCGCGCGGGCGCCCGTGGCGTCGACTTTCGCCCAATCCGTGCGCGACTTGCCGCGACGGCGGAGCGCTTCAAGTTGCTTGGTTGTGTGGCGCACGACAGTGCCGTTCTTCGCCATGTCGGGGAGGCTCCTCATCGTCACGATTCGAATGGCTTCATTTCGTTCAGTCCAAACGACGACGATCAGCCTGCCGTTCAGATCGCCGATGCCAACCGGTGTTCCTCAATGCCTCGACGGGACAGCACGGTTAGTATCAGTCTGCCGTCGAACAGCAGCGCGCCATCGATGAAATCGAGGCCGCGCTCGCGCAGAACGTGGAGCCGTTTGCCTTCATCCCACTCGAGGTCGATATTCATTGTACCCCCAGATGCAGGTACGATTAAATTTAATTTTGCTGCGCCCCATGTGGCCCTTGAGGTTCTGCGCCCGGACTCCTCGGCGCCTCTCATGCCGATGTTCATTTGATCCTGATCAAAGATAACGCTCCACCCGAAGCAGATAATCCCCACTAGAATTTCAAGGGGAGGAAGCCGATGACCGAATCGACGTGGTTCTTTGCCGTTGCCGCTGTGGCTAGCATCGCCGCTCTGTGGCTGGGTCGCACGATGTTGGTGCGTTGGCGTTTGGCGCGTTTGAAGGAAAGGCCGATTCTGGTCGGCGCCGCCATGCGGCGGGTTGGGATTACGCCCGGGGATGCCGATGCCTGCGGGCGGGGATCGGATCTATTGCATGCGGCCGAGTGCTGCACGGTCTGCGGCGATACCGAGGCGTGCCGCATCGCGTTGGCGGCGGGATCCCGCGATCTGCTCGACCGGACCTGCCCGAACCGGGAATTCTTCCACGATGTCGAACGCTACAAGCTGGTCTGCGCGGCGGATGGCGAGGGTAGAAGTGGCATGGCGCCGGATTCGCGCGCGACGATTCTGCCGTCGCGGCCTTTGTTCCCGATGCAGTAGTCGATCGACGCGCGCCCTACGTCTTGCCCCAGGTGCCGCCGCTCAAGCGGTTCAGCACGTCGTCGAGTTGTTCGAGCGACATGTAGAAGATCGAGAGCTGGCCGCCGGAGCCGTCGAAATCGATCGACACGGCGAGGCCGAGCAGATTGGATAGGCTACGTTCCAGCGCCAAGGTATCCGCATCCTTGGCGCGCGGTGGCGGGGCCGGTTCGTCCTCGCCGACAAGCGCTGCCAAGTCGTCCGCGGCGCCCGGCGATTTTTTCTTGCTGCCCTTGGGCTTGGCGCCGCGCGCCAGGTCTTCCGCCGCGCGCACGCTGAGTCCCAGGTTTACGATGGTATGCGCCAGTGTCGCCGGGTCGGGTGCGGTCATGACCGCGCGGGCATGGCCGGCGCTGAGTTTGCGCGATTGCACCAGCTCCTTCACCGGGTCGGGCAGGGTGAGCAGGCGCAGCATGTTGGCCACATGGCTGCGGCTTTTGCCCACGGCCTCGGCCAGCTCTTCCTGATTGTGCTGAAATTCTTCCATCAGCCGGCCATAGCCTTCGGCCTCTTCAAGGGGCGTCAGATCCTGGCGTTGGATGTTTTCGATCAGCGCGATTTCCAGGGCGTCGCGATCGGTGACGTCGCGGATGACCACGGGGACTTCGTGGAGTTGGGCTGCCTGGGCGGCGCGCCAGCGCCGCTCGCCGGCGATGATCTCGTAGGCATTGGCCTGGTCGCGCCGGCGGCGCACGAGGATGGGCTGAATGATGCCCTTGGCGCGCACCGATTCGACCAGCGATTCCATGGCCTCGTCGTTGAAATCGCGGCGCGGCTGGAACTTGCTGGGCGAGAGCTGCTCGATCGGCACCGATTTAGAGGCGCGCAACCGGTCGAGCTGCGCCACGTCCTCGCCACTTTCCTCGCCCAGCAGCGCCGATAAGCCGCGGCCGAGCCGGCGCTTGCCGCCGTCTTCGGTCATATCGGCCGTTTCCCTATCGTCCGCGCCATCGTGATCGCCCCCCGCCGGCTGCGCTGCCGCCTCGCTCATGGGGCCCTCGTCATGCAGCTAGGCGCCCTTCGCGCCTGAGCACCTCGCCGGCCAGGTGAATATAGGCCTGGGCGCCGGTGCAGCGCATATCATAAACGATCACGGGCTTGCCGTGGGAGGGCGCTTCGGATACCCGCACATTGCGCGGGATGACCGTGTTGTAAACCTTGTCGCCGAAATGATCGCGCACGTCGGCAGCGACCTGGTCGCACAGATTGTTGCGCTTGTCGTACATGGTCAGCACCACGCCCTGGATGGCCAGGGCGGGGTTAAGATGGCGCTGCACCCGCTCGATCGTGCGCATCAACTGGCTCAGGCCTTCGAGCGCATAGAATTCGCATTGCAGCGGCACCAGGACGGCGTCGGCCGCCACCAGGGCGTTGAGCGTCAGCAGACCCAGGGATGGCGGGCAATCGATCAGGACATAATCGAAAGCGCCCGGCATATCGACAAGCGCCGCGCGCAAGCGGAACTCGCGCCGCTCCGTGGTTACCAGTTCGATTTCCGCGCCGGTCAACTCCACCGAGGACGGCACGATGGATAGGCCGGGGATGGCGGTGTTGACGGTGGCGCTGATGACCGGCGCCCGGTCGATCAACACGGCATAGACATCGACATCGCGCGCTTTGCGCGGAATGCCCAGGCCGGTGCTGGCATTGCCCTGGGGATCCAGGTCGATAATCAACACGCGCTTCTCGCAAGCAGCCAAGGCGGTGGCCAAATTGATGGTGGTCGTGGTTTTCCCCACGCCGCCTTTCTGATTCACTACCGCCAGAATGCGCGGTTTTCCGGTAGTGGTATGGCTAACAGGGTTGTCGATCTGCACTGTGAATGCCCTCCAGAATGAGGATGACGCCCTCGCCCCCGGCGCTACTGGGGACCCGAATCGCCTTCATATTCCAGAGTTTTTCGGCATCCGTCAACTCTTGTTCGGCCGTCCGTCCCTTGAGGAACAGGCAGCGGCACGACCGATCCTCCGAAAGTGCCAGGTAGGGCTCCGTATAGCCAAGCAAAGCGGTGATGGGGGCAAGGGCCCGGGCCGTCACTACATCGACCGGGAAAGGCTGAATTTGCTCGATTCGACCGTGATGGAGCACGACCGGCGCCGAGGTGAGGCGCGCCGCCTCCCGGAGAAAGGCGATTTTCCGCGCATCGGACTCGATCAGATGGATTTCTCGGTCCCCCATGAGCGCGAGAACAAGGCCGGGAAAGCCAGCGCCCGACCCGAAATCGACGACTCGACGAGCCTCGGGTGGAATCAGGGGATGAAGTTGGGCCGAGTCCAGGAAATGGCGGCGCCAGAGATCGGGGATAGTGTCGGGTCCCACCAGATTGATTGCTTTCTGCCACTTGACCAGAAGATCGGCATAGATCTGGAGACGGGCCAGTGTTTCACGTGAAACATTCGTGGCCTCCTGGAAGCCGGCGGGGGTGAGGCGCGCACCCGGGGCCGTAGAGCGCGGCATCACAAGCCCTCGACCCTAAGCGCTCCGCCTGTGATCGCCGCCGCGCCGGACATAACGCAGCAAGGTCACCAAGGCGGCCGGCGTCATGCCGGGAATGCGACCGGCAGCACCAAGGGTCGTAGGCCGCGCCGCGGCCAGTTTCGCACGCACTTCGGCGGACAGGCTGGCGATGCCGTCATAGTTCAAATCGGCCGGTAATGCTAAGGCCTCGTCGCGCCGAAAGTCGCGGATATCTGCCTGTTGGCGCTGAACATAACCAGCATAGCGGGCGTCGATTTCAAGCTGCAGCCGCACATCGGCGGGAATGGCGGCAAGCTCGGGCCAGATGACCGCGAGCCGGTCGAAGGCGATATCGGGATAGGCCAGCAAATCCACCGCCGACCGCGGGACGCCGTCCTGGTTGACCGGCAGGCCGGCCCGCTTGAGAACGGTCGGCGTTGCAGTCAGGGATTGGGCAAGGATACGGCCGTGCGACAGCGCTGCCGTCTTGGCCGCGAAATGGCGCGCGCGCTCGGGCCCGACGCAGCCGATCTTTTGACCCAGAGCAGTCAGGCGCCGATCGGCATTGTCGGCCCGTAGAGTTAGCCGATACTCGGCCCGTGAGGTAAACATCCGGTAGGGTTCGTTGGTGCCTCTGGTCACGAGATCGTCGATCATGACGCCGATATAAGCCTCGGCCCGATCCAGCAGGAAAGGCGCACCGCCGCTGGCCGCAAGCGCCGCATTCAGCCCAGCCATCAGGCCCTGGGCGGCGGCCTCTTCATAGCCGGTGGTGCCGTTGATCTGACCGGCCAAGTAAAGGCCTGGAACCCGGCGGGCTTCCAAGGTTCCCCTGAGTTCCCGGGGGTCGACGAAATCATACTCGATGGCATAGCCTGGCCGGATCATGTGCGCCCGCTCCAGGCCGGGGATGGTGGTCAATAACTGGGTCTGGGTGTCACGTGGCAGAGAGGTCGAGATACCGTTGGGGTAGATGGTGTCGTCGTCCAGTCCTTCGGGCTCCAAGAAAATCTGATGCCGTTCGCGGGCGCCGAAGCGGACCACCTTGTCCTCGATGGATGGACAATAACGCGGTCCAACGCCCTCGATCTGGCCGGAATAGATCGGCGCTTGATGTAGGTTGGCACGGATGAGATCATGGCTGGCCATGGTCGTGCCGGTGACGCCGCAAGAGATCTGGGGCGTGGTAATGCGGTCGGTGAGGGTGGAAAAGGGCTCGGGTGGGTCGTCGCCGGCCTGCATGTCCAGGCTCGCCCAGTCGATGGTGCGGCCGTCGAGCCGCGGCGGCGTACCCGTCTTGAGCCGGCCAAGGGCGAAACCGAAGCGTTCCAAGGTCTTGGCCAGCCCCAGGGACGGCGCCTCGCCGACCCGGCCCGCCGGGGTGGTTTCCGTGCCCATATGAATCAGGCCACGCAGAAAGGTGCCGGTGGTCAGGATCACGGCGCCGGTGCCGATTTCCTCACCGGCCGCGGTAACAACTCCAGTAACCCGGCCAGCATCGTCGAGCGCTAGGTCCTCTACGGCCGCCGCCCTGATGGTGAGATTCGGTTGAGCCATCAGGGCGGCCTGCATGGCGACCCGATAGAGCTTGCGATCGGCTTGGGCCCTGGGCCCGCGCACCGCCGGCCCCTTGCTGCGATTGAGCAGGCGGAACTGGATGCCGGCCCGGTCGGCGACCCGGCCCATGACGCCATCGAGGGCATCGATCTCCCGCACCAGATGGCCTTTGCCCAACCCGCCGATCGCCGGGTTGCAGGACATTTCGCCGATGGTGTCGAGGCGATGGGTCAGCAGCAGGGTGCGCGCGCCCAGCCGGGCCGCGGCCGCAGCCGCCTCGCAGCCGGCATGGCCGCCGCCGATCACGACGACATCGAATCCAAGGGTTCGCGACATGGCCGGCACTTTATCCTGGGGTTTCTGGGGATCAAGCCAAAAGGGCAAAAAAATGTTTCACGTGAAACATTGGCTCACTTGCCGATACAGAATTCCCGAAAAATAATGTCCAACAGATCCTCCACATCGACCCGGCCGGCGATGCGGCCCAGCTCCCGCATAGCCAGTCTCAAATCTTCGGCCACCAGCTCAGCCGAACCGGCCGCCAGGCTCCTGGCAAGTGCCGCACGACAATGTTCGACCCCGTTACGGTGTCTAACCCGTGTTACGTTCGGCATCTCGCCCGGCGCTAGAAGCCGCTCGGCGGCCGCGGTCAGCCGGGCCACGAGCTCCGTCATGCCCTGGCCCGTCTTGGCCGAGACCGCCAGGCCGCCGGCCGTCGGTGCCAAATCCGCCTTGGTCGCCACGACGATGGCATTGACATCGATCAGCCCGGCAATTTCCGGCGCCGTGTCTGGCTCCGCCCCTTCCACCAGCACCAGTTTGAGATCGGCCGTGTCCGCCCAGGCCCGGGCCCGGCGCACCCCTTCGCCCTCGATCTCGTCGTCGGTCGCGCGGATGCCAGCCGTGTCCGCCAGCAGAACCGGATAACCACCGAGATCGAGATGGACTTCGATAATATCCCGCGTCGTGCCTGCGCGGGCCGACACAATGGCGACATCGCGCTGGGCCAGAGCATTGAGTAGAGTTGATTTCCCCACGTTGGGCGCGCCGACGATCGCGATGCGCAGCCCGTCGCGCAGCCGCTCGCCGCGGCGATTGTCGGCGAGGTGGCAGTCGATCTCCCCGATCAATCTTTCCACGGCTTCCCGCACCGTGCGATCGAGGTTATCGGGCAATTCCTCATCGCTGAAATCGATGACGGCCTCGGCGTGGGCTAGCGCACGCGCCAATCGATCGCGCCATCCATCGTAGAGCCGGCTCAATTCGCCGCCGAGCTGCCGCAAGGCTTGGCGCTGCTGCGCCGTCGTTTCCGCCTGGATCAAATCGGCGACCGCTTCCGCCTCGGTTAGATCCAGTTTTCCATTCTCAAAGGCCCGCCGGGTGAACTCCCCCGGCTCCGCCAGCCGCAAACCCGGCAACTTTCCCAGGGCGTTCAGCATCGACGCTACCACAGCAGGGCTGCCATGGAGGTGGCACTCCATCATGTCCTCTCCGGTATAGCTCGCCGGTTTACCGAACCATACCGCCATTCCACGATCGATCGGGCTACCGGTCGCTGGATCGCAGAAATCCGCCAACTCTAGGCGTCGTGCCGGCAAGCGACTCTGGCCCGTTAGTGCCGATAGTGCCCGGTCACACCCAGGCCCGGACAGGCGCACCACCGCCACCCCAGCACGACCGGCGGCCGTCGCCAGGGCAAAAATGGTATCGCTCATGACCGGGGGGGTACTATTCGGCCGCCGCGCCTTTAGCCGGCCGCTGCTCCGGTTGCAGCATCAGCCGTTTGACCCGGCCGCCCTCGACCAGATGGGTGGTCAAAATCTCGTCCAGATCGGCCGCGGTCCTATAGCCGTACCAGACTCCCTCGGGATAGATCACCATGGTCGGCCCAAGTTCGCAGCGATCAAGGCAGCCGGCGGCGTTGATGCGCACATTTTTCAGGCCAAGCTCGCGAGCCCGGTTCTTCATATGGCCGCGCAGTTTTTCCGAACCCTTGTCGCTACAGCAGCCGCGGGGATGGCCGGCCGGCCTCGTATTGGTGCAGCAGAAGACATGGCAGGAATAAAACAACGCTGGGTCCGGCTTGGTTTGACTCACGAGAGCAATCCTTTCCGATCTCTTGGGCGCGCGATTGTGGTTGAGAGATTGTGGTTGAGCCTGGGCCGCGCGGCGGCGCAATATACACGAAGCTGCCCGCCGCCCTCCAGCCCGCTCCGGAACGACGCCCGCAATGTCCCATAACCGCCTGGGCCAAGAAACCAGCCCCTATCTGCTCCAGCATCGGGACAACCCTGTGCATTGGTGGCCTTGGGGCGAAGAGGCGTTGGCCGAAGCCAAGCGCTTGGACAAGCTGATCCTGCTGTCGGTTGGCTACGCCGCCTGCCATTGGTGCCATGTCATGGCTCATGAATCCTTCGAGGACGAAGGCGCGGCAGCGCTGATGAACGAGCTGTTCATCAACATCAAAGTCGATCGCGAAGAACGGCCAGATATCGACACGATTTATATGAATGCACTGCACCTATTAGGCGAACAAGGCGGTTGGCCGCTGACCATGTTTCTGACCCCAACGGGCGAACCATTCTGGGGCGGCACTTATTTTCCGCCGACCCAACGCTATGGCCGCCCCGGTTTTCCCGATGTGCTGCGCAGTGTCGCCGGTGTGTACAGGCGCGAGCCCGACAAAATCGCGCGCAATGTGCAAGCTCTGGTCGCCGGGTTGCACAAGATTGCACTCAACAGCCCGGGCAATTCCATCGCCATCGCCAGCATCGACAAAATCGCCGAGCGCCTGATGCGCGAGGTCGATCCCGTGCTCGGCGGCGTCGGCAGCGCGCCGAAGTTTCCTCAGCCCTCGATCTTCCTGCTGCTCTGGCGTGCCTGGTTGCGCACCGGCGTGCCCGCCTTCAAGCACGCCGTCACCGTCACCCTGACTCAGATGTGTCAGGGCGGAATCTATGATCATTTGGGCGGCGGCTTCGCGCGTTATTCGACCGACGCGGAATGGCTGGTGCCCCATTTCGAGAAGATGCTGTACGACAATGGGCAGCTTCTCGACCTGCTCACCCTGGTCTGGCAGGACACGCGCGATCCCGTTTACGAGCAGCGCGCCCATGAGACCGTGGGTTGGTTGATGCGCGAGATGTTGGCGCCGGCCGAGGGCGGCGGTTTCGGTTTCGCCAGCACGCTCGACGCCGACAGCGAGGGCGAGGAAGGTAAGTTCTACGTCTGGACCGAAGCAGACATCGATCGCCTGCTCGGCACCGCCGCGCCCGCGCTCAAGGCCGCCTACGACGTGACCCCCGGCGGCAATTGGGAGGGTCACACCATCCTCAATCGCTCGCGCAACCAAAGGTTTGGAAACGCAGAAACCGAGGCGGCCCTTGCCGCATCCCGCGCGATCCTGTGGCGCGCGCGCGAGGCGCGGATCAAGCCGGGCTGGGACGACAAGGTGCTGGCCGATTGGAATGGGCTGATGATCGCCGCCCTGGCCCGCGCCGGCACCGCCTTCGACAAACCCGATTGGATTGCGGCCGCCGAGACCGCCTTCGATTTCGTCTGCACGGCCATGACCGAGAACGGTCGCTTGCGCCATAGCTGGCGCCATGGCGTGCTCAAGCATGCCGCCACGCTCGACGACTACGCCAACATGGCGCGCGCCGCCCTGGCGCTCGATCAGGCGACGGGCAAGCCGCGCTTCCGTTCACAGGCCGTGATTTGGCTAGATGTTCTCGACCGGCACTACTGGCATCGCACATCTGGCGGATACTTCTTCACCGCCGACGATGCCCCCGGCCTAATCGCGCGCACCAAGGCCATTCATGACAATGCGACCCCGGCGGGCAACGGCGTTCTGGTCGAGGCTCTAGCCCAGCTCTATCATCTGACCGGAGAAACCGGGTTTCGCGATCGCGCCGACGCCTTGATCGCGGCCTTCTCTGGCGAGCTCGAACGCAACGTCTTCGGCCTGTGCTCCCTGCTCAATGGTGTCGAGACGCTTCAAGCGGCCCTCCAAGTCGTTATTATCGGCGCGCGCGCCGAAGCCGGTGGGTTTCTGACGGCCCTCTCCCGGCTGTCGCTACCAACCCTGGTCCTGTCGCTGGTAGCGCCGGCCGAAGCCCTACCTTCGTCTCATCCCGCGTTTGGGAAGGGACAGACCGGAGGCCGCACTACCGCCTATGTCTGCCGGGGCCAGACTTGCTCCCTACCGATCACTGAACCCGCGGCTTTAACCGCCGCCTTGCGTTTGCGGTGAGCCGTCATGGGTCTCGCTTTTATCGATTCGCCGATCGGCCGACTGATCCTAGAAAGCGAAGATAACGCATTGATATCGGTGAGTTGGATGGCGGAGGACCCGGCCGAGTCCCAACCCCAGCCGGAGCCGGTTCTGATCGATGCGGCGCGCCAGCTCAAGGCCTATTTTGCGCGCCGCCTGACCCGCTTCGAATTGCCGTTACGACCCCGAGGTAGTGGCTTCCAACAACGGGTCTGGGGCGCTATTGCCGCCATCCCCTTTGGCCATACCCGGGCCTACGGCGATCTAGCCCGGGTCGTCGGCTCGGCCCCCCGGGCGGTCGGCCAAGCCTGCGGCCGCAACCCCATTCCGATCATCATCCCCTGCCATCGCGTGGTCGGATCAGGCGGTAGTCTCACCGGCTATAGCGGCGCCAATGGCGTCGCCACCAAGCAGTTTCTGTTGAGGCTTGAGGGGGTGGCGCTGTTGTAGAAACCGAATTGGCACGCTTGAAACGGGGTCTCAAAGGGTTGGGTTGCACGTAACCAAGATGGGTGTTTGGTCGTGCCAGCTACATCGAAGAGGAAGGCGCCCTCACCCCCTCGTTCGTCGCGCGACAAGGTCCGCATGCATCGTGCCAAGCTTCGCGCACAGGGGCTTCGGCCGTTTCAGATCTGGTTGCCGGACACCCGCTCTCCCGAGTTTGTGGCCGAAGCGCGCCGTCAAAGTCTCCTCGTGGCAAATAGCCCATATGCCGCGGATGACCAAGCGTTTGTCGACGCCATCTCCGAGATCAAATTCTGAATGATCCGTGGCGAAGTCTGGACCGCATCGGGCGGGAAAGATTATGCGGGCAAGCCGCGCCCGGTCGTCATCGTGCGGTCGGACAACTTCGCCGCCGTCGCATCGATTGCCGTGTGTCCGCTGACAACTGATCCTTCCAACGTTCCCTTGCTTCGCATCGTCATCCGGCCAAGCCTCGACAATGGGCTGAGCGACGCCTCCCATATCATGGTCGACAAGGTGACAACGCTCCCCCGAACGAAACTCGGCAGGCGGGGTGGACATTTGACCGATCGGGACATGGCCCGGCTGAGCCGCGCCATCACCGTTTTCCTCGGCCTTACCAATTGACGCCGGTCATCTTGGCCCTGGTGACAAGCCGCGTCCGCCGGCGTTAGAGTGCCGGTCGCTCCCCATCCCGCACGGCCTGGAGGCCCCAGACATGACCGACATCACCATCGCCGCCCGCGACGGCGGCAGCTTCACCGCCTATCTGGCCAAGCCGGCGCTCGGCCGCGGCCCCGGCATCGTGCTGATCCAGGAGATTTTCGGCGTCAACAAGGTCATGCGCAACATCGCCGATGGGTTGGCGGCCCAGGGCTATATGGTGCTGTGCCCCGACCTGTTCTGGCGCCAACAGCCGGGCATCCAGATCACCGACCGGACCGAGGCGGAATGGGCGCGCGCCTTCGAGCTTTACAAGGGCTTCAGCGAGGCCAAGGGCGTCGATGACCTGCTCGCCACCCTCGACCACCTGCGCGCCCTGCCGGGCTGCTCAGGCAAGGTCGGCACGGTCGGCTACTGCCTTGGTGGCAAGCTCGCCTACCTCATGGCCACGCGCTCCACGGCCGATTGCAATGTGAGCTATTACGGCGTCGGCATCGAGGGCGCGCTCGGCGAGGCCGGCAACATATCCCGCCCCTTGCTCATGCATGTGGCATCGGCCGACAAATTCGTGCCGCCCGAGGCTCAGGCCAAGATCAGGGCTGGGCTGGCCAAGAACAAAAGGGTCGCCCCCCATGTCTATGCCGGTATGGATCACGCCTTCTGCCGCGTCGGCGGCCAGCATTTCAATGCCGCCGCGGCCGAGCTGGCCAACGGCCGCACCGCCGCCTTCTTCGCCAAGCATCTGGAGCTACCGCGCCTGGTCAACGCCATCCGCATCGCCGCCCAGGGCGGCACGGAGAACATGCGTTGGGAGCAGGTCGAGCTGGGCAAGCCGGGCCCTGGCCAGGTCCTGGTGCGCCACACCGCCGTCGGCTTGAACTACATCGATACCTATCACCGCAGCGGCCTCTATCCGATCCAGCTTCCGGCCACGCTCGGCATGGAAGGGGCGGGCGTGATCGAGGCGGTCGGACCCAAGGTGAAGGAATTCAAGATCGGCGACCGCGTCGCCTATGCCCAGCCCATGGGCTCCTATTGCGAGGCGCGCATCGCGCCAGCCGAGCGCTTGGTCAAGATTCCAACAGGCGTGTCCGACCGCACCGCCGCCGCCATGATGCTCAAGGGCATGACGGCTTGGTACCTGCTGCGCCGGACCTACAAGGTGCAGAGGGGCGATTGGATCCTAGTCCACGCCGCTGCCGGCGGCGTCGGCCTGATCCTATGCCAATGGGGCAAGGCTCTCGGAGCCAAGGTGATCGGTACGGTTGGCTCCGACGCCAAGGCTGAGATCGCCAAAAAGCATGGCGCGCACCACGTCATCGTGACGACGAAGGAAAATACCGTCGACCGGGTCAAGGCGATCACCAAGGGCGTCGGCGTCAGCGTGGTCTATGACGGCATCGGCAAGGACACTTTCATGACCTCGCTCGATTGCTTGCGCCCCCTGGGCATGATGGCCAGCTATGGCAACGCGTCGGGCGCGGTGCCGCCGGTCAATCTGGGTATCCTTAGCCAGAAGGGCTCGCTGTTCGTGACGCGGCCGACGCTGATGACTTATGTCGCCAAGCGCGGCGATCTGGCGAAGGCGGCGCGCGATCTATTCGCCGTGGTCAAGAGCGGCAAGGTCAAGATCGAAATCAACCAGACCTATCCGCTGCGCGAAGCCGCCCAGGCCCATCGCGATTTGGAAGGCCGCAAGACCACGGGATCGACGGTGTTGCTGCCGTAGTCGGGGGGCGGGGGGCGGGGGGCGGAACGGCTTCGTTTCCGCCGTCCGTCCTCCGCTACTTGTTCATCGCCTCGAAGAAGTCCGCGTTCGACTTGGCGTGTTTCAGCTTGTCGATCAGGAACTCCATCGCGTCGGTCACGCCCATGGGCATCAACACCTTGCGCAACACCCACATCTTGGACAGGGTGCCGGCATCCACCAGCAGCTCTTCCTTGCGCGTGCCCGATTTGGTGATGTCGATGGAGGGGAAGGTGCGCTTGTCCGAGAGCTTGCGGTCCAGGATGATTTCCGAATTGCCCGTGCCCTTGAACTCTTCGAAGATCACCTCGTCCATGCGGCTGCCCGTGTCGATCAGGGCCGTCGCGATGATGGTGAGCGAGCCGCCATCCTCGATGTTGCGCGCCGCGCCGAAGAAGCGCTTCGGCCGCTGGAGGGCGTTGGCATCGACGCCGCCGGTCAGCACCTTGCCCGAGGAGGGCACCACGGTGTTGTAGGCACGCGCGAGGCGGGTGATCGAGTCCAGCAGGATCACGACGTCGCGCTTGTGCTCGACCAGGCGCTTCGCCTTTTCGATCACCATTTCGGTGACCTGGACGTGGCGGCTCGCCGGCTCGTCGAAGGTGGAGCTGATGACCTCGCCCTTGACCGAGCGGGCCATGTCGGTCACTTCCTCCGGCCGCTCGTCGATCAACAGAACGATCAGGTAGACCTCGGGGTGATTGGCCGCGATCGAGTGCGCAATATTTTGCAGCATCACGGTCTTGCCCGTGCGCGGCGGCGCCACGATCAGGCCGCGCTGGCCTTTGCCTAGGGGCGCGATCAAATCGATGATGCGGCAGGTGATGTCCTTGCGCTGCTGGACCTCGCGGCCCTTAAGGGTCAGCTCGCCCTTCGGCCCGCCCGCCGCCTTGGCCGGCGCTTCGGCCTTCTCGGCTTTGGCGCGCACCGGCTTTTCCGCCTCGACCACCTCCAGATGAAGGCGTTGATCGGGGTAAAGCGGCGTCAGATTGTCGAAGTTGATGCGGTGGCGAACCTTGTCGGGCTCGTCGAAATTGATCGTGTTGACCTTGAGCAGCGCGAAATAGCGCTCGCCATCCTTGGGCGCGCGGATTTCGCCGGCGACCGTGTCGCCCGTGCGTAGGCCGAAACGCCGGACCTGGGTCGGGCTAACGTAAATATCGTCCGGCCCGGGCAGATAGTTGCTCTCGGGCGAGCGCAGGAAGCCGAAGCCGTCCTGCAGCAATTCGACCACGCCCTCGCCATAGATGGCCGTGCCATTGTCTGCGAGCTTTTTGAGGATACCGAACATCATGTCCTGCTTGCGCAGGGTGCTCGCGTTCTCGATCTCGAGATTCTCGGCATAGGCCAGCAGGTCGGCGGGCGATTTGGTCTTGAGTTCTTGGAGGTTCATGGAAAACCGGATTGAAAATGGATGGGGAAGGGAAGAAAAAGCCGCGCCCGGGTCGGACAAAAGCGATGGGCCGGGTCAGGTCAG
>SHVW01000047.1 GCA_009694085.1 Alphaproteobacteria bacterium | reverse complement strand
ACGGGTGGTGTCGGCGCGAAGGACAACGACGGGAGAGGTGTGCCTTGAGGACGCGAAACACCGCAATCAGCGGAAAAAATGGTCGTTCAGGACGCTCGTGGCGGCAAGCGACGATGATCGCCGTTGATCAACGCACTCAAGATTGCCGCCGTGAGCGCAATCGCCTACTCTGACGCTCGGGACCGGGTTGTATCTGGAGAATCCCGGTTAAAGGTATAAGTCAGCCCGTCAGGCGACACGGTCCAGGACTTCGCGAGGCCCGGCAAGGGCTTCAGATCGAAATCGTAAGTCAGCAAGCCCTGATAAATCTTGCCCGCCACCGTCTGAGTCGGACCTTGCTGATTGAGGGCGAGCACCAGGATCGGCGGTTCCGGCTGTAGAATGATATTCATGGCGCCGCCGCGCTTCTGGGCCGTCGCCTCGCCGCCGGCAAACGCCGACACGAGCGCAGCCGCGACAATCATCCACCGCGACAAGGTCGTGATCATGGCCGTACCTCCTTGTTGTTGCCTTAGCCGGTTAGCCGGCTTTTTCTCAATCTTGCCCCGATTATCGCCTGCCCCGCGCAACATTCAATGCGGAACTGCATCCCTACTCGGCAGCCTCCGGCCGGCGAGCACCGCGGGCCAAGAGCGGCATCGGCTTGCCCTCGGGGTTTTCATAACCACCGCGCAAGCGATAGACGCCTTCGCCCGTGCCGATCAGTGTGCCGTCACGATCGAAGACCTCGGTGGTGGTAAAGAAGATGTTCTTGCCCGCCCTGGTGCGTCGGGCGACAGCGCGCACCGCGCCGTCGGTTGCCTGACCTAAGAAGTTGGTATTGATCGATAGGCTCATGCCCCGCCGAACATTGCCGGGCACCGTGCAATAGGTGCCGCTGAAACCGCCAGCAGCGTCGATTAAGGTCATGATCACCCCGCCATGAAGCACGCCGGCTCGGTTGCGATGGTGGTCGGCGATCTCCAATTCGACCACGGCGTGGCCGTCGCTCCACTCGACCAGTCGATAGCCCAGCAGGTTCTGAAAGCCGGTAATCGGCTCCTGCGCAATCTGCGCCTGCTCGCGATCCGCCATGTCGTGCCTGCCCTCTTTATCCATCGGGCGGGCACCATAGCGGAGGGCCGGCTACTCGGTCCAGACCGGCTCCATGGCGGCCTTGGTCAGATGGGCCGCGCGGGTCTTCATCCAAGCCGCGACGAAGGCCTTGTCGTCGGCATGCTTGGCCGCCGTAACATCCTTCCAGGCCGCGGCCAGCACGTCCTGACGCTTGAGCAAGCCGTCATTGTGCGCCCGGTGCGCCGCCGTCCACAGGTCCTTCTCCTTGAAGTAGCGGATCGAGCCGTCGTGATAGGGCATGACCCAGTCGAACACCTGGCGCTTAATGTCCCAGCCGACATTGCCGGGCGCGCCGTCCTTGTAGTCGTTGAACAGCTCGACCATGGCGCGCGTCATGTTGTAGGCGAGATCGGCGTCGATCGAGGCGGCCGACATGAGGACGGGATAGGGATATGTCGCCGCCTCCACCGGCTTGTCCTTGGACATCTCGGCGCCCTCCGTGCCCATGAAAGGCACGAAGAAAGGCGCCACCTTCTTCACGCGCGCCCAGCCTTCCTTGTCATTGTGCGGCACGGTCGGATATTGGATGCCTCGCGGCGAAGACGCGATCTGGAAGGCCTGGCCGGAGATCGTCGAGGAGAACGCGGCGTCGACCTGATTGTTGATGAGACCGGTCATGGCGGCGCCGAAGCCGCCGAACTCGACCTTCTGCACGTCGTTCCAGGTCAGGTTGGCGAAGGCGAGCAGCGCCGTGATGTTCTGGTTGAGCGAGGGCGCGCCAACCACCCAGGCAACCCGCTTGCCCTTGAGATCGGCCATCGTCTTCACATTGGCGTCCTTGGCCGTGACGATGGTCAGCAGGGCATCGGAGTTGTTGAGCAGGAGCGAGCGCAAGCGCTGCGGCCCCCAATCCTTCTCGGCGAAATCGAACACGCCCTCCTGGGCCAGATAGGAGCCGCCGACGCCGTTGGCGGAGAACTGCACCTTGTTCTCGCGGATCGGCACCAGGCGGGAGATGTCGTTCTTACCCGGCAACACGCGCAGATTGACGCCGAGCTTGTTCTTCAGCGCGTTGCCGATGGCGACGGCCTGGTTGTAGCCGCCGGAGCCGACATCGTAGGCGGTCCAGGCCAGCGTGGCCGGCAGCTTGATATCGGCGGCCAGCACGGGGCCGGCGAGCCACAGGCCGAGGGCCGCCGCGAGGATCGGGCGCATGAACATGGATACTCCTCCCTGAAGACGTTCTTCGTCGCGTTGACCCCAGTATGGGCGGAGATCGCGGTCTTGTTAAGCCCAGCCTTGTTAAGCCTGGCCTGGCGCCGCGCGCATCCATCCGATCGTGGCGGCCAGCACCGCGAGGCCGAAGGCAACACCCTGCCAATCCGCCAGGCCCAGAATCTGCGAGGTCGGCATGGCCACGGCAAAGCCGGCGGCGATCAACAGCGCGCGCCGTGCCAGCCCTACCAAGCCCGTCCCGACGTCGCCCATGCCGATCAACCAGCCCTGGAGTCCGGCGGCGATCAAGACGATCCCGGCGGCGGCCTCGCCGATGGCGAGAGCGATATCCGGCCATGTCCCCTTGAGGATGAGCGCGGGGTTGAGCACGAAAAAGAAGGGCAGGAAATAGATCACGCTGCCCAGCCGGACGGCCTCCCAACCCACGGCGAAGGCGCTGCACCGGGCCAGGCTAGCCGCCGCGAAGGCGCCGAGCGCCACGGGCGGCGTGATGAACGACACCATGCCCCAATACATGATGAAGAGGTGGACGGCGAGCGGATCGAGCCCGGCCTTGACCAGCGGCGGCGCCAGCACGATGGCGAGAAAGATGTAGCAGGCCGTCACCGTCATCCCCATGCCGAAGATGAAGCTGGTGATGGCGCCCATGACCAAAAGCACGAGCGGCCGGTCGCCGGCGATATAGATGAGGTCGTTGGCGAGCGTGCCGGCAAGCCCGGTCACGGAGAAGGCGCCGATGATGAAGCCGATGCCGAGCAGGATGGCGACCAGTTCGGCCAGCGCCCTCCCATTGGCGGCGATTACCTCGACCACCTTCGCCCGGTCGAAGCGCCAGCGCGGCTGGGTCTGGTTGATGACCAGCAGTAGGGCCGTCGCGTAGAACGGCGCCAGCGCCTCCTGGCTCTCGTTGAGCATGACATAGATCAGCAACACGAAAACGGCGATGAAGACCCAGCCCTCGCGCATGGTCGAGCCGAGGCTGGGCAGCTCGTCCCGGGGCAAGCCGGCGAGGCCGCGGCGGGCGGAGTAGGCGTCGATCTGGATGACCAGGCCGAAATAGAACAGGAGGGCCGGCACGGCGGCGGCCAGCGCGATCTCGCCATAGGGGATGCCGAGAAACGACGCCATGACGAAGGCGGTCGAGCCCATGACCGGCGGCATCAGCACGCCGCCGGTCGATGCCACGGCCTCGACGCCGCCGGCATAGGCGGCCGAGAACCCCGTGCGTTTCATGGCCGGGATGGTGACCACGCCCGACGAGATCACGTTGGAGATCACGCTGCCGCTGATCGAACCCTGGAGCCCGCTGGAGATGACGCCGACCTGGGCCGCCCCGCCGCGCCACTGACCGACCAGCGCGAAAGCGAGATCGTTGAAGAACTTGCCACCGCCCGTGTAGTTCAGCACAACGCCGAACACGATGAAGCCGACGACGATCTCGCCGAACGCCCTCATCGGAATGCCGAAGCTGCTTTCCGCACTAATCAGGTGATAGGCGATGGTGTCGCCGAAGGTCTGCGGCAAACCCGCGATCGGACCGGGCATGTAGCCGGCATAGACCGGGTAGAGCGAGATCACGAACACGATGACCGTGATCGCCGTGCCGCCGGTGCGCCTGAGTCCCTCCAGAATCAACGCCCAGGCGACAAAGCTAACGGCGACCGCGGGAGCGGGAGCGGCATACTCCCAGCCCTGGGACAGGATGCGGTCGGCGTTCCACGTGAAATACCCGGTCGCCGCCAGGGTCAGCGCGAATAGCACGGCGTCGTACCAAACCACGGACTGGCGCGAGGCCCCGATATGGGCGGGATAGGCCAGGTAGACGAGCGACAAGAATATGCCGCCGACCAGGAAGAGATAGCGGTTGTCGATGAAGACGATGCCGACGAAAAGCTGAAGGTTCAGTAATTGATTCAACACGAGCGCGAGACCGGCCAAGGTCAACGCGCCGAACAGCGCCATCGGCAGCGGCCGGAGCTGACGATAGTCGAGCACCTCGACCATCATGTCGCCCGCCGCCACGCCGGGCAGCACGCCGAGCCTTTCGGCCTGCGGTGCGGTCACCCTAGCGGTCTCGACCGCGTTCGGCATCGCGGATCATGTTGCGCGCGATGACGAGCTGCTGAATCTGGGTCGTGCCTTCGTAGAGGCGGAACAGGCGGACGTCGCGGTAGAAGCGCTCGGCGCTATAGGCCGCGATATAGCCGGAGCCGCCGTGAATCTGCACCGCCCGATCGGCCACTCGGCCGACCATTTCGGAGGCAAACATCTTGCAGCAGGCCGCCTCGGTCGACACGATCTGGCCCTGGTCGAACCGGCGCGCGGCGTCGATCGTCATGCAGCGCGCCGCATAGGCCTCGGCCCGGCTGTCCGCCAACATGGCCTGGACGAGCTGGAACTCGGCAATCGGCTTGCCGAACTGGACGCGTTCGCGCGCGTAGTCGAGGGCGTCGAGGATCAACCGCTCGGCCACGCCCACACATGTGGCGGCGATGGTGATACGGCCGCGATCCAGCACCTTCATTGCGGTCTTGAAGCCCTGGCCCTCAGCGCCGCCCATCAAAGCCGATGCAGGCACGCGGCAATCCTCGAAGACAACGTCGCAGGTATGGGTGCCGCGCTGGCCCATCTTCTTGTCTTTCCGTCCCAGCTTGAGACCCGGCCGGGGCGCCTCGACCAGAAAGGCCGAAATACCACCCGCACCCTTGTTGGATGGATCGGTGCGCGCCATAAGCGTGAACAGCCCAGCATGGGGTGCGTTGGTGATGTAGCGCTTGGTGCCGTTGATGATGTAGTCGTCGCCATGCCGTTCCGCGCGCGTGATGAGCGAGGCCGCGTCGGAACCGGCGCTGGGTTCCGTCAGGGCAAACGAACCAACCAGATCGCCCGAGGCCAGGCGCGGCAGATAGGCCTGTTTCTGCGCCGCCGTGCCGTCGAACACGATGCCCTGGGAGCCGATGCCGTTATTGGTGCCGACGACGGAGCGGTAGGCGGGCGAGGTTTGGCCGAATTCGAAGGCGATCAGCGACTCTTCTTCCAGATTGAGCCCGAGGCCGCCATATTCTGCGGGGATAGCCATGCCGAACAAGCCGAGTTCGCGCATCTCGGCGACGATCTCCGCCGGCACCTGATCGTCATCTTCCACGCGCGTCTCGTTCGGCACCAAGCGCTTGCGCACGAAGCGGCGCACGGTGCCGACCAATTGATCCAGCGTCTCCCGATCCAAGGCCATGGGCCCCGCCCCCTCGCTACATTCTAGGATTAAGACTAGCGCGCGCCTAGCAATGCGGCCAGAGCGATAGCGAGGAAGCCTCGGGAATCCGTGCATTTTTCCGTCCGCCTCGTTATTGTGACGGTTTCCGATGGCTGGAGGCCGAAGGCAGCCTGGGCCCGCCCGTTGGTGCGAGAGGAGAGTCGTCGAAATGTCCAGTACGTCGCTCGCAAAATCAAAGCGCGCCGCGCTGTTCGGCCAGTTACAGATCGGCAGCTTCGTGACCGCGCCCGGCGTGTTCGATATGATCTCGGCGCGTATCGCCGACCGCATGGGCTTTAATGCGCTTTACATGACCGGCTACGGCACCGTCGCCTCCCATCTCGGCCTGCCCGATGCGGGGCTAGCGAGCTATCGCGACATGCTCGACCGCGCGCGCATGATCGCGGAGGGCACGAATACGCCGCTGATCGCGGATGCCGACACCGGCTATGGCGGGCCGCTCAATGTCTGGCACACCGTACGCGGCTATGAAGCGGCCGGGATTTCGGCCATCCAGATCGAAGGTCAGGAATTTCCCAAGCGCTGCGGCCATACAACGGGCCGGCGGGTCGTGCCGATCGACGATATGGTGCGTAAGCTTCAGGTCGCCTCCGACGCCCGTAGCTATGGCGACTTTCTCATCATTGCCCGCACCGATGCGCGCACCTCCCTTGGGCTCGACGAAGCCCTTCGGCGAGCGGAGGCCTATCAGCGCGCCGGCGCCGACGTGCTGTTTATCGAATCCCCGGAAAGCGAGGCCGAGATGGAGGCGATCGGCCGGCGCTTCGACACGCCGCTGATGGCAAACATGGTCGAGGGCGGACGCACGCCGGTTCTGTCGGCCGCCCGTCTCAAGCAACTGGGCTATCGCATCGCTATTTTTCCCGCGCTGGGATTCCTTGCCGCCGGCGCGGCTCTACGCGCAGCTTACGGTAAGCTGCGCCGCGACGGTTCCAGCGCCGGTTTCGACCGCGAACTCTACGGCTTCGACGAATTCAACGAACTCATGGGCTTCGAGCGCGTCTGGGAGTTCGACCGAACCTATGGGCCGGACGACGCTTGACCGTGCCCGCTTTCGCGCAAGGTCAACGCCGCCCTCTGTCCCGCTTTCGTTTCTGGCTGATCTGCCTCGGTGTATTCATGGCGGTCGCCTCGGCGACCCGGACGGGCTTGGCCGGTTGGGTCGCCTGGCTCGACCCGCGTACCCTGCCGGAGTTGACGCTGGCCCTCGGTTTCGGCGTGATCAACGACGCCGCCATGGCCGTCGTATTAGGCCTGCCATTCGCCATGGGGCTCTATGTCCTGCATCGGCCCTTGACGTGGCGTGCCGGCCGCTGGGGCGCACATGTCCTGTTTCTAGCGCTACTCGCAGCGCTTGTCTTCGGCGCGGCTGCCGAGTTCTTCTATTGGAACGAATTCAACGGTCGCCTCGCCGGCATCGCGGTCAACTATCTGATCTTCCCGCGCGAGGTTATCGGCAATATCCGCGAGTCCTTCGATATCCGACTGACCCTACCGCCGATCCTCACGGCTTCCCTCCTGCTCTACCTGCTGCTGCGTGGCCGGCTCGCCGCCGCGTTGAGTGCTCCCTTGCTCCCAGGCGAGCGCTGGCGCGGACTCGGCTTGACCTTGGCGGTACTTGTGCCGGCGCTGCCCGCGCTCTATTTCGGCCCGCTCCAGTCGAGCCAGAACCGGGAGATCAATGAGGTTGCTAAGAACGGCCTCTACTCCCTCTTCCATGCCTTCCTGACCAATGACGCCCATTACGATGGCGTCTATCCCGGCATGGCCGAGTCCGACGCCCTGCCCCTGGTGCGCGCGATGGTCACCCAGGACAACGCACGCTTTCTCGATCCGCCCGACCGGCGCAGCCTGCGCCGCGCGGTCGACAACGGCGCCAGCCCGCGGAAGCTGAACGTCGTGCTGGTCATCAACGAGTCCTTCGGCTCGATTTTCGTCGACAGCCTGGACAACCCGCTGCCCGAGCGCATCTCGCCCAATCTCGACCGGCTGGCCCGGGACGGCCTGTTCTTCACCTCGATCTACTCGACCGGCGACCGCACGGTGCGCGGCCTGGAAGCCCTGCTGACTTCGTTCACGCCGATCCCCGGCATTTCGACCGCGCGCCGCGCCGGCTCGGAGGGCATGCATTCGCTTCCCGCCCTGCTCAAGACCTTCGGCTACCGCTCGTCCTTCCTCTATGGCGGGCGGGCCGTGTTCGACAACATGGGCTATTACTGGTCGACCATCGGCTTCGACCAAGTGCTAGAGCAAAAACACATTGCCGAACCCGGTTTCACCACCGCCTGGGGCGTGGCGGATGAGTATCTCTATACCGAAGCGCTCAAGCGCATGGACGAGCAGGCTAAACCCGGTGAACCCGTCTTGCTGGCCATGCTGACCGTGTCGAACCATCGGCCCTATACCTATCCGACCGGCCGCGTCGACAAGGACCCCACGCGCAAACGGCGCGAGAATGCCGCCAGCTACGCCGATTGGGCGTTCGGCGATTTCATCGAACGCGCGCGCGGCCATGCCTGGTTCGACGACACGGTGTTCGTATTCATCGGCGATCACGGCCCCAAGGTGAACGGCGCCGCCCAAGTTCCGGTCGAGGGCTTTCGCGTGCCTCTCCTGTACTACGCGCCCAAGCACGTCAAGCCGGCGCGCCTCGACACCGCCGGCTCCAGCATGGACATGGCGCCGACCCTGATGGGCCTACTCGGCCTCAGCCACGAATCCTCGGTCTTCGGCGTCGACCTCCGACGCGTGCCGCCCGGCGGCGGGCGCTTCGCCATGGCCCATAATTTCTCGGTCGCCTGGGGTGTAGGCGGCCAGGTCGCCGTGCTCGAGCCCAACGGCGCGATCAAGGGATATCGGGTGATCGAGGGCGGCCGCGCGCTGGAGCGCTTGGAATCGCCCGATCCCGGCGTGGCGCGCAGTGCCATCGCCGTGACTCAGACGGCGCATCGAATGTTTTATGGGCAGGAGTATCATCTGGTGGTGGGGAAGTAAGGAGTGGCAACCGTAGCAATGAATTGCCGATGGTTCAGATGTCGATCGAGGCCGTGCGAGTGAAGGACGTTATCGTCATAGGCGGCCCCAATGGTGCGGGCAAGACGACAGCGGCAGCTTGGCTACTGCCACGCACGCTCGGCATCCCGGAATTCGTCAACGCTGATGAAATTGCCCATGGTCTTTCTCCATTCAATCCGGGGGGCATGGCCTTCGCCGCCGGCCGTCTAATGATCGAGCGCATACATACGCTGGTGCGGGCTGGTGAAAGCTTTGCCTTCGAGACGACTTGCGCCGGGCGCGGCCATGCTCGTCTGTTGCGTCTGTGCCGCACCGCCGATTATCGCCTGACCCTGTTGTTTCTTTGGTTGCCCACGCCTCAAGCGGCCATGGCGCGTGTTGCCCGTCGGGTCGAGGAGGGCGGTCACTTCGTTCCCGATGCCATCGTGGTTCGCAGATATCGGGTCGGCCTGTACAACATGCGCCAGCTCTACATGCCTCTTGTCGATATCGCCGTTATCTATGACAATTCCGATGGCGCTGCCGTTCTTGTCGCCGAGCGTGGAACAAGCGGTCGCTTCATCATACACGATCGCGCCCGGTGGAAGCGGATCGAGGAGGCAACGCGATGACCAATTTCACGGCGCGGCAGCTCGTCGCGACAATCCTGCGCGGACTCGGCGAGAATGCTAACCGCTTTACCCGAGCCCATGGGATGGCGAAAAATGCAAAACTCGCCGGCTCGCGACGAGTCACGCGCGCGCAACCAACCCCCAAATCGATGCGCCCAAAAACTAGCGGAAACCAAAAGGGTAACTAACCAGGGCAAGAGCGATCAGCCGATACTGATCGCTTCAATCGCGCAAACACAACCCCTCACGCCTGCGTCAAGAACGTCTTGTAGTCTCCGATAATATCCGCGACCGCTGCATCGACCAGGCGCCGCCCGTGCTCCGGGCTGGACAAGGAGGGATCGGAGCCGATGCGGCCGTCGGGGAAGAGCCGGCGATAGTCTTCGGCATCGGCGAAGGCGCGCGATGGCTTGCCCACGGGGTCCATGCGCGCCTGCTTGATTGCTTCGGGATAGGCGAATTGGGTTACCGACACCTCGCTCGGCGTGGCGTGGCTGCCCTCGCGGTCGCCGAACAACTCCTTCGACAGCTTGTCCACCCCCGGCGTCTGCCACCAGTTCTTCAGGGTGCAGCGGATCGAGGGCGCGTTGCTGCCGGCCTTGAAGCTGGACTCGGCGTAGATTTCCGAGAACGCGGCGGTCACGGTGGCGATATTGCCGCCATGGCCGTTGAGGAAGAAGAAGCGTTCGAAACCGTGGCGCACCAGAGATTGCACATAGTCGCGCACCACGCTGATCAGCGTCGTCGGCCGCAGCGTGATCGAGCCGGTGAAAGCGAGATGGTGTTGCGCCATGCCGACACTGATGGTCGGGCCGACCAGCGCGCCGATGTCGTCGCCGACGCGCTTGCCGATCACCTCGGGGCAGATCGCGTCGGTGCCGATCAGGCCGTTCGGCCCGTGCTGCTCGGTCGAGCCGATCGGGATGATGATGCCCTTGGAGCCCTTGAGATAGGTCTCGACCTCTGCCCAGGTACTCAGATGCAATTGCATAAAGGTGCCTCCACGGTGAATCGCGCGCCGGTTTCATGCCCGATGCCAGCGGCTTTGTCGACGCCGTTGCATCGCGAACGCAATCGCCTAATCTCTCGCCATGTCCACCGAGCCGCCGCGCAATTCGACCAACCGCCTGCTCGCCGGGCCGATCCTGCCAACCCTGATGCATTTGGCCGCGCCCAATCTGGTCATGGTCGCGGTCCAACTCGGCGCCGTTTCGGCAAAAGCCTATTACGTCGGCCGTCTCGGTACCGAGGCGCTCGCCGGGGTTTCTTTGGTGCTGCCGCTGTTCATGCTGATGCAGATGATGTCGGCCGGCGCCATGGGGGGCGGCATTTCTTCCGCTGTCGCGCGCGCGCTGGGCGCCGGCCGGCGCGACGAGGCCGAGGCCCTGGCGCTCCATGCGTTGGTTATCGCGCTCGGCCTGGGCGCAGTTTTCACCCTGGGCGCGTTGCTCGGCGGCCCCGTTCTCTACCGCGCCATGGGCGGCTCGGGCCCGCCGCTGGCTGCGGCGCTGGCCTATTCCAATGTAGTGTTCGGCGGCGCCGTGGCGTCCTTGCTGAACCGAGGCCGCGCTGTCCTTCCTCGGCGTCGGCATCCCCCCCGACGGTGGCGAGCTGGGGCAACATGATCGCCAGCGCCCAGCAGGTCATGCACTAGGCGCCCTGGCTGATCATGACGCCCGGGATCGCCATTGCGCTGACCGTGGTTTCGCTACAAGTCGTCGGTGATGGGTTGCGCGACGCGCTCGATCCCCGGCTGCGCCGGGTGGTTTGAGCAGGGTTGGCGGATCGATCTTGCTCTAGCGCTTGAACAGCGCATCCGCGCCGGCCCGCACGGATTGCTTGGCCTCGATCTGGGCCCGTGCCCGCTCGATCTCGGCCTCCAGTTCGGCGATGTAGTCCTTGAGATCGCCGATTGACAGACCCTGCAAATCCCGCTTCGGTGCCGCCGTCTTGCGCGGTTCCTGATCGTCCGTATCCATGGCCGAGCCGCTCCCCTGCTTCGCCAGTTCCCTTGCCTCTCCAGCCCCATCATACTAGACCTGTGGCCGTCGTCGCGAGCCCCCGTGCGACGCTTTCCGCCACCAACCCCGCGAGACCCATCATGGCCGCCGCCGCGACGCTTCCCACCGACATGGCCTGCATCGAGATTTCCAAGCCCGGTGGGCCCGAGGTGCTGGTGCCGGCGACACGGCCAGTGCCACGGCCCGGGCCTGGCGAAGTGCTGATCAAGGTGGCCGCGGCCGGCGTCAACCGGCCCGATATCAACCAGCGCCAGGGCAGTTACCCGCCGCCGCCGGGCGCCTCCGACCTGCCCGGCCTGGAGATCGCCGGTACCATCGTTGCGCTCGGCCCGGACGCGACGGATTGGCAGATCGGTGACCGCGCCTGCGCGCTGGTCTCCGGCGGCGGCTATGCCGCCTATTGTACGGCCCCGACCGTTCAGTGCCTGCCCGTGCCCATGGGCTATTCCATGGTCCAGGCCGCCGCCCTGCCCGAAACCTTCTTTACCGTTTGGACCAATGTGTTCGAGCGCGGCCGGCTGGCAGCGGGCGAAAAATTCCTGATCCATGGCGGCACCAGCGGCATCGGCACCACAGCGATTCAGCTCGCCCGCGCCTTCGGCGCCCGGGTCTTCGCCACTGCCGGCTCCGACGACAAGGCCAGGGTGTGCGAAAAGCTGGGTGCTGAGCGCGGCATCAACTATCGCACCGAGGATTTCGTCGAGATCGTCAAACCGTTGGGCGGTGTCGATCTCATCCTCGACATGGTGGGCGGTCCCTATTTCCAGCGCAATCTGGCCGCCCTGGCAACCGAGGGCCGGCTGGTCAATATCGCCTTTCTCCAAGGCTCCAAAATCGACGTCAACCTCATGCCGATCATGCTGAAGCGGCTGACCGTGACGGGCTCGACCCTGCGGCCCCGCACGGTTGCCCAGAAGGGCGCCATCGCGGCGGCGCTGAAGGCCCAGGTCTGGTCGCTCCTGGAGCAGGGCAAGGTCGCGCCGCAGATTCATGCAACCTTCCCCCTCGCCGATGCCGCCGGCGCCCACCGCTTGATGGAGTCCTCAGCCCATGTGGGCAAGCTGATTCTTCAGACATAACAGATTGAAAATAAACAGTTATTTGAAAACCCTTCACCCCGGCGCGCCAACCGCTTATAGTCTGCCCAAGATTTGATTTTATCTCTCGCGTTGCGCCGCGCCGGACCGCCGGGCGGCGCCGCTGAGTTTTTGGAGGAGTACGAACCCATGTCCCGCCCGCTCATGCCGAAGGCCACGGCCGTCTGGCTGGTCGAGAACACAGCGCTGGCTTTTACCCAGATCGCCGAATTCTGCGGCCTGCACGAACTGGAAGTCCAAGCCATTGCCGATGGCGAGGTTGCTATCGGCATGCAGGGGCTCGACCCCGTGGTCAACGGTCAGGTCACGCGCGAAGAGTTGGAACGCTGCATCGCCGATCCAGCTGCGAAATTACAGGTTGCGACCTCGGATAATCCCCAACCGGTAGCGCGGCACAAGGGCCCGCGCTATACCCCGATCACCAAGCGCCAGGACAAGCCCGATGCGATCGCCTGGCTGGTCAAGCACTACACCATGCTGAACGACGCCCAGATCGTGCGCCTGATCGGCACGACCAAGCCGACGATCGCCGCCGTGCGCGACCGCACCCACTGGAATTCGTCCAACATCCGGGCGCGCAATCCGGTGGCCATGGAGCTATGCACCCAGGGCGATTTAGATGGCGCCTACGCCAAGGCTCAGACCAGGCTGGCCGCAGTCGAGAAGGCCAAGCAGAAGGCCGCCGCCCAGAAGGCCAAGGACAAGGCGGACGCCTACGCCGCCAAGCAAGCGGCGTCTGCCGAAGCCGCGGCGACCGAAGCAGCCGCCAAGGCACCGGCGAGCGAATCGATACCCGCCGAGAACGTTGCGGGCGACGCCGCCGCCTAATCCTTAACCGGCACCGTATAGTTCAGCGCCATCCGGCCGCCATCGGGATAGATAGTCTGGCCGGTGAGATAGCTGGAATCTTCGGTCGCCAGGAATAGCGCTACCGACGCCACCTCGCTTGGCTCGCCGATCCGGCCGAGCGGCGTGCGGCTCATGATGTTACGTCGCGCCTGAGGGCTGGTCAGTACCGTTTTGGCGATTTCGGTCATGATCGTGCCGGGGCCGATGGCGTTAACGCGGATACCGTATTCGGCCAGCGACATGGCCATGCCCTTGGTCAACTGCCCGACCCCGCCCTTGGCCGCGACATAGGGCACGATGGCGGGGATGGCGAGCACGGCGTTGACCGACGACATGTTGATGATCGCCCCGCCCTTGCCCTGCTTGACCATCTGGCGCGCTGCGGCCTGACCGCTCAGGAACACGCCGCGCAGATTGACGCGCATGACCGTGTCCCAATCGGCTTCGGTCAAGTCGAGGAAGGGGATCGCGCGGGAAATGCCGGCATTGCACACCATGATGTCGATGCGGCCGTGCTGCTTGACCGCCGCCCGGATCAACTTGTCCACCTGCGCCTTCTCGCCGACGTCGCAGGCGACGAAGCTGGCGGCCCGGCCGATTTTCTTGGCCGAGGCCTTGCCCTCGCGGGTAAGAACGTCCGCCAGCACCACCTTGGCCCCCTCGCGCGCGAAACGCTGGGCGATGGCCAGCCCGATGCCGCGCGCGGCCCCGGTGATGACGGCGATTTTGTTTTTCAGACGCATGAAATCCCCCGTTTGTGCAAAGATGGCCGGATGTTAGACGCCCTGCGATGCCGAGTCATCTGGCTTGGCATCTTAGGCGCGTTCATCGGCCAACCAAGGAGCCAAATTTCCATGCCCATCCGTATCGCCGCCTTCTGCGGCAGCCTGCGCAAGGACTCGGCCAATCGCAAGCTGCTCAATACCTGCATCGAGTTGAAACCCGCCGACATGATCGTTGAGGTCGTCGAAATCCGCGACCTGCCGCTGTTCGACCAGGACATCATGGACGCCGGCACGAACGCGGTGGTCAAGACCTTCCGCGACAAGGTCGCGGCGGCAGAGGGCTTTCTGTTCGTCACGCCGGAATACAACTACTCCGTTCCCGGTGCGCTCAAGAACGCGATCGATTGGGCATCCCGCCCGCCCAACCCGCCGATGTTCGCCAAGGCCGCCGCGATCCTGGGCGCCTCGCCGGGGCCGGTCGGTACGGCACGGATGCAGTATCATTTGCGCCAGGTCGGCGTGTTCCTCGATTTGCGCTTCGTCAACAAGCCGGAAGTCATGGTTGGCATGGCGCCGTCGAAATTCGACGCGGCCGGCCGCTTCACCGACGAGACCGGGCGCGGCCTGGTCAAGGATTTGATGGCGAATTTGGGCGCGTTGGTCGTCAAGCTAAAGGCGTGACAGCGCGCCCTTGAGCCGGGCGACGGCGTCCCACAAATCGGCGAAGCGCACATAAAGCGGCGCCAGGCCGAAGCGGAGCACATCGGGAGTGCGGAAATCGCCGATCACACCCGTTGCGATCAGCGCCTCCATCACCCGCTCGGCTTGGGAATGGTGGAACGAGACCTGGCTGCCGCGCCGCGTGGAGTCGCGTGGGCTTGCCAAGACCAGTTCGGGACATTCCTGGGCGGCCAAATCGATAAAGCGCTGGGTGAGTGCCATCGACTTCGCGCGCAGCGCCGGCATGCCGGCGGCGACAACGGTCTGCACGCCCTCGTCGAGCGCGGCTAGCGACAGCACGGGCGGCGTGCCGCACAAGGCGCGCGCAATCCCGGAAGCCGGCCGATAGCCCGTTTCGAACGCGAAGGGCGCGCCGTGGCCGAGCCAGCCCGACAGCGGCTGGACAAAACGATCCTGGTGGCGCCGGGCGACGAACAGATAGGCCGGCGCGCCCGGCCCGCCATTGAGGAATTTGTAGCCGCAGCCGACGGCGAGATCGGCGCCTGATCCGTTGAGATCGACCGGCACGGCGCCCGCCGAGTGCGACAGATCCCACAGCACCAGCGCGCCCTTGGCCTGGGCCGCCCGGGTCAGCGCCGCCATGTCGAGAATTTCCGCCGTACGATAATCCACATGGGTCATGGTCAGCACGGCGGTATCGCTGTCGATCGCCCCAGCCAGTTGCGCGCGCGGCACAATCTTGAGGCGCGCGGCCGGCCCGACCAGGCGCGCCAACCCTTCGGCGATGTAGAGATCGGTCGGAAAATTGTCGGGCTCGCTGAGGATCGTCGTGCGACCTGGATTCATGGCGAGCGCGGCGGCCAGCAGCTTGAACAGATTGACCGAGGTGGAATCCGCCACGATCACCTCGCCCGGCGCCGCCCCGATCAGCCCAGCGATGGCATCGCCGACCTTGCGCGGTAGCGCCATCCACCCCGTGGGGCCGCGCCAGCTTCGGATCAGCCCGGTGCGCCATTCCGCGTCGAGCACGTGGGCCAGCCGCGTCCGAGCGGCACGCGGCATGGCACCGAGCGAATTACCGTCGAGATAGATGATGTCATCGGGCAAATCGAAGGCGTCGCGATGACGGGCCAAGGGATCGGCGGCGTCGAGCGCCGCCATGTCGGCGCGAGTCAGCGTCATCGCGGCGCCCCCCCCAAGGGATAGAGGCGGTTGACATGGCCCATCTTGCGGCCCCGCCGCGCCTCGGCCTTACCATAGAGATGAAGCTTTGCGCCGGGCTCGGCCAGGATTGCAGGCCAGCTGTGAACCTCATCGCCGATCAGGTTTTTCATCACCGCATCGGCATGGCGCTCGATCGAACCTAGGGGCAGACCCGCCACCGCACGGATGAATTGCTCGAACTGGCTGGTACGGCAGGCATCCATGGTCCAGTGGCCGGAATTGTGCGGACGCGGCGCCAGTTCGTTGACCAGGATCGCACCGCTGCGCGCGACGAACATCTCGATCGCCAGCAACCCGACCAGGTCGAGGGCGCGGGCCAGCGCGCGGGCGATACCCTCGGCCTCGGACGCCTGGGCGCGGCTGATCGCAGCAGGCGCGATGGTAGTGTCTAAAATGTGGTTGGCATGGCGGTTCTCGACCGCAGGATAAGGAACGATTTCGCCGTCGATCCCGCGCGCAACGATCACGGAAATCTCGCAGTCGAAATCGACAAAGCCCTCCAGAATGCCGTGGGCGCTGCCCATGAGCCGCCAGGCCTTGTCCAAATCGGTATCGGGCGCGATCTTGACCTGACCCTTGCCGTCATAGCCGAGCCGGGTCGATTTGAGCACGGCAGGCCGGCCGAGCGCCGCCACCGCCGCTTCCAGTTCCGCTGGGCTGTCAACGCAGCGATAGGGGGCGGTGGCAACGCCGCAGGAATTGATGAAATCCTTCTCGACAATGCGGTCTTGAGCGACGCGCAACGCTTCGGGACCGGGGCGGACGGGGCGCCGCGCCGCCAAAAACCGTGCGGTCGCGTCCGGCACGTTCTCGAACTCATAGGTCACGACATCGACCGCATCGGCGAAGCGGGCCAGCGCCGCCTCGTCCTCATAGGCTGCCACCGTCGCGGTCGCGCAAACCTGTTGGGCCGGGCCGTCCTGCTCGGGGCAGAAGACGTGGACGCGGTAACCTAGATTGGCGGCCGCCAAAGCGCTCATGCGGCCAAGCTGGCCACCGCCGAGCATGCCGATTGTCGAGCCCGGCACCAGGGCCCGGGTCTGCGCGGCGTGTTCAGCCATCGCGTGGCGCGTCAGTGACCGCATCGGTTTGGCGGCGGCGCCAGGTTTCCAGCGCGCGTGCCACCTTGGGGTCGTCGAGCGCCACGATCGAGGCCGCGAGCAGACCCGCATTGGTGGCGCCGGGCTTACCGATGGCCAGCGTGCCCACGGGCACACCGCCCGGCATCTGCACGATCGACAGCAAGCTATCCATGCCCTTGAGTGCATGGCTCTCGATCGGTACGCCGAGCACGGGCAGCGTCGTCAGCGACGCCACCATGCCGGGCAAGTGGGCGGCACCGCCGGCACCGGCGACGATCACGCGTAAACCGCGCGCCCGCGCGCCTTCGGCATAGGCGACCATGCGCTTGGGCGTGCGATGGGCGGAGACGATGCGCGTCTCGTGCGCCACGCCGAGAGTCTTCAAGACGTCGGCCGCGTGCCGCATGGTTTCCCAATCGGACTGGCTACCCATGATGATGCCGACTGCCGGCTTCGCTTTTGCCATAAACGATCCCCTCGCCTCGCGCGAGCCGGCATTATAGGGAGGCGACCCAGCCCGGCAAGCCCCGGTGCGATATAAGAATTACGCGATGATGTCCGGTAGCAAACGGCTTTCGATCTTGGCCATTTGGTCCTTGAGCATCAGTTTGCGCTTTTTCAGACGTTGAAGCTGAATCAGGTCAAAAGGTGCGCGCTCGCTGAGCCGTGCAATAACGTCATCGAGATCGCGATGCTCCTGGCGCAGATGCTCGAGCTGCTGTTTCAGCAGATCCGGATCGGTCATGGTGCGGGCGGGTGATGAGCCATCTGACGGAAGCATAGCAAAATCCACGGCCGGAGCCAGCGGCGCGGTTTGCGCTTAATTTCACCGCATGTCCGGCGTAGAGTTTCCTAAATTACTTCCCACGAAGGATAGCGCCCATGACCTACCTCCCCGCCCACCCGATCTGGGACTTCGTCCGCGCCGCCTATGGCCGACCCGGCGTGTCGCCGGCATTCCTGGCGCTCCAGGCCCGACACGGCGCCGATGTCGACCTCTTGCTTTACGCCGCTTGGGTCGGCGCGAGCGGTCGGGGCCGGCCGGGCAAGCCCGCCTTGACCAAACTGCGCACCGCTATGGCGCCCTGGCAGTCGGAAATACTCCTGTCTCTGCGCAGCCTGCGCCGCCTGCTCAAGCAACCCATCGGCAATGTTCCCGATGCGCTCGCCCAACCCTTACGACAACGTGTCATGGCAACCGAGATCGAGGCCGAGCGGGTGCAGCTTCTAGCGCTTGCGGCCGATGCGCCGCCGGCCGAGGAGCGCGGGGATAGTGAACGTCGCGCCGACGTGGCTGCCAATTTGGCTACCGGCCTGGCGCTGTTCCGCATCGGCGCAGCCAGCGCCGGGGATGAGCAAGACCTGAAGACAATCGCCGCCGGATGCTTCTGAGGCCGGAAACCGCGTCGCCTATTTCGGCGCGCCCCGGCCTTTCCAACGGCGCACGGTGCCGGAGTCCAGATCGAACAGGTCGAGCACCCGGCCCAGGCTGTGGTCGATCATGGCCTCGAGGGTCTTGGGCTTGGCATAAAAGGCCGGTACCGGCGGCGCCACGATGGCCCCCATCTCAGTCACCGTCAGCATGTTGCGCAGATGAACCTGGTGGAGCGGCGTCTCGCGCACCATGAGCACGAGGCGGCGGCGCTCCTTCAGCGTCACATCGGCCGCGCGGGTCAGCAGCGTCGTGGTCACGCCGGTCGCGATCTCGGCGAGCGTGCGCATGGAGCAGGGTGCCACCACCATGCCCAGCGTACGGAATGACCCGCTGGAGATCGCCGCCGCCATGTCCTGGACGGAATGAACCACGTCGGCCAAGCGTTCCACATGGGCGCGCTTCAGATCGGTCTCATGGGCCAGCGCCACCTCGGCCGAGCGCGACATCACCAAATGAGTCTCGATCGGTAGCTTGTGCAGAATTTCCAGCAGCCTAACGCCATAGATAACGCCGGACGCGCCGGTGATGCCGACGATCAGGCGAGTGGGTGCGCTGGCGGCGATGCGGGCGGAGGCCATGGCGATGTCTTAGCCCGACGAGGGGCATGGCGTCCACATGCGCGGACAGGTGCCAGACGCTTAAGCCGTCTCGACCCGGTCGCGACCGGCCCGCTTGGCGCGATAAAGCGCGCGATCGGCCGTGACGATCAACGTGTTTAGATCGAAGATACTCGCGGTCAATGCCGCAACCCCCGCGCTTACGGTCGTCTGCCGATCGACCTCAGTCGTCCGCATCCCTGCGACCGTGCGCCGAATGCGCTCGGCGACGCGAACGGCGCCATCCGTGCCGGTCTCCGGTAACATAAGCACGAACTCCTCGCCGCCATAGCGGCCGACTAAGTCGCAATTGCGCAGCGACGTTTTGCAAACCTCCGCTACCGCCCGCAGTACGGCATCGCCGGCAGGGTGACAATAGCGATCGTTGACAGCTTTGAAATGGTCGATGTCGAGCATGATGAACGCGAAATCACGTCCGTATCGGCGCGAGCGCAGCAATTCGACCTCGCCCAACTGCATCACCGTGGCACGGTTAAGCGTGCCGGTAAGTCCGTCATGGGTAGCATTGTCTCGCAGCTGTTTTTCCGCCTGCAAGCGTTGAGAGATGTCTCTGATTGTCGCCAGCACATATGTCTCATCGCCGACGCGGAACGTGCCGAGCGACACTTCGGCCGCAATCAGCGCGCCATCGGCGCGGCGTACGACACTCTCGCGGCGCGCGAATGCAACATCGGCGGCACTTTCGATAGCCATGCGCGGCAAGAGCAGCTCAAGTTCCGCCCCGCACAAGCTACCCGCCGGGTATCCAACCAGCCGATCGAGCGCTATGTTGGCCATGACGATTGAGCCGGCCAGATTGCAGACCGCAACACCATCGGGCCAGGCCGACAGAGCTGCGGATAGGGGTAGATCGCCCGATTCGGCGTCCCATGGGATCGATGAATGGACGGCGATGGCCATCAACGGCAATCCTTCGAATGGCTGCTGGTTCTTTAGTTTTTATTCTCGGCCAGAAATTGCTAAGAAATCATGAATCATCAAGCACTTGGGCGTATGGGATTTCAATCTAATTTCAAATTTTCGCATTGCGCGAATGTGTCGCCATGCCAGGCTGCCGCATCTATCGAATCCTGTTGCCGCCACCGGGCATCAGGGTCTTATAATCGAACTGCATGATGTTCCGACTGAACCTTGATCGGGAGGGTCTACATGACGTCTGAGGATCGGATTACCTCGCTGAAAGCCCGGCACGCCTCGCTTGAGGCAGAACTCCTCCAAGAAAGTGGCCGGCCCCATCCAGATGACGCGCAAATAGCCGAACTCAAGCGACAGAAGCTGAAAATCAAGGATGAGATCGCCAAGCTAAATCAACCGGCGCACGTCTAGCACCGAACGGCGCCGCCGCGACGGCGGTGCCCCACGAAACGACCCGGCTGCGCGTGCGAGACGCGATCGGCGGCAAGAGGTATGTCGTTATCCCTGAACACCTATTTCCGTTGGCTCTGAGCCAACCAGAGTCAGGTCGGCGTCCGCCATAAATCTCGGTCGGAAAGCGTCCGCGCCAACGCCTCGGCTGCAGCATCCAACAGAAGAACGCCCTTTTCCGCCGTGGCTGTGGAGGCATCGCCGATCACGCCGTTGGGCGAACGGCTGGCCAGATTGCGCCAGCGATAGGCGGCGGGGTTGACGCCGTCGATGCCCGAAGCGCCCGCAATATACGGCCCATGCATCTGCGATAACACGTCGCGGTCAATCAATTCGGGCGTCAGCGCCAACATCATCGACGTCTCGGCCTCGCAGGCGTGCAGTACCCGCTTCTGCCGGTCGAGGATGCGCGAGATATCCTCGGCTGCCAGATCCCAATAGCTGCCATAGGCAAGCGGTATCTGGAACTCCAACGTCAACTCGGTGACGATCGTCTCCAACGCTGCGATATTGCCGCCATGGCCGTTCAGGATGAAGATGCGGCGGAAACCATGCCGCACTAGCGACCGAATGACGCAGCGAACGAGCGCGAACATGGTCGCGAAGTCGAGCGTGATCGTGCCGCCGAGCGACATGTGATGCTCGGACATCCCCAGCCAGATCGGCGGCAGCACGGCAATCGGCTCGCTCCTGGCAACCAACCGCGCCGCGCGCAAAGCTACCTCGCCGCCCAACCGCGAATCGACCTGAACCGGCAAATGAGGCCCGTGCTGCTCGGTCGCTCCGATCGGCACGAGAACGATGGCGTCGCGCGCCGCCAAACCCCTGATCTCAGCGGCCTTCAGCCGCGCCCATTCGATATCCATCGCCGCCGCCAGCCTCGACCCGCCCCGCCGAACATAGGCAAGGGCGGGTCGCGCTTCCTAACCGGCTACAGGGTCGGCATGGGCTGCATCGAGCCGCCCAGCCATTTCTGGTGCAACTTCTCCAGTTCGCCGTTCAGCTTGCTGGCGAAGATGAAGCTGTCAAGCCAGCGTGCCAGATTGTGCTCGCCCATGCGCACGCCCATATGGGCCGGGCTGGTGCGAATGACGAATTTTAGATCGAACTCTTTGTTCGGATTGCGCGCGGCGAGGTCAACGGCAACAACGTTGGTGGTGGCAAACAGATCAGCCTGGCCTGAGAGATAGGCGGCAGCCGAGGTCGCGTCGTCCTCCGTGCGCATGATATTGGCGCGCGGCGCTAGCGCCGTCAGGGCCAATTCTTGGGTCGTGCCGCGCGGCGCCGACACCTTTAGCGAACCTAGATCAGCTGCCGACTTGACGTTGGCGTTTTTCGCGCCGTACACGCCGAGGAACAAGCTGGCATAGGGGCCGGTGAACATGATCTGCTTGGCGCGCTCGGGCGTCAGGCCCATGACCGAGATCACGATGTCGAGCTTGTCGGTCAGCAGGAAGGGGATGCGGTTCGCCCCGGTGATCTGTTGGATTTCCAGCTTCACACCCAGCGCGCGGGTGCGACCGGCGCCACGCGCAACAAAGCGATCAACAGCCCGAGCAATCCGCCGCCGCCGAGCGCGAGCAAGGTCAACCCCACGGTCCAGCGCCCGGCATAGACGAGATAGGCGACATCAAGCCAATTGAGATCGCGGATCATCGACGGGTAAACACCAGCCGGTGAATCCCTGCGAATAGCAGGCGGAAAGCAAGCGCCAGCGCCAGATACATGCCGGCGACCACCAGATAGACCTCGAAATCCCGGAACGTTCGCGACTGGATGAAGCCGGCCATGTGGAACAGCTCTTGGGCCGCGATCTGAGACACGATGCTGGTCGCCAGCATGAGCAGGATAAACTGGCTAGCCAGCGCGGGATAGATCACCTTCAGCGCCGGAAACAGCACGACATAGCGAAAGGTCTGCAATCGGGATAGGCCGAGCGACAGG
>SHVW01000046.1 GCA_009694085.1 Alphaproteobacteria bacterium | reverse complement strand
CGATCAGAAGCACCAGCAAATGATCGTCGAGACCACCGACGCCCCACGGCCGGCCCGAACGGTTCTTGCGCGCCACAATCCGCTGTTTCCACAGCGGACGGAGCTGCCAGCTCATCGCCCGAAACTGATCCGGCGTTACCCCGGTCAGTGACCGAAACGGCCGCCGGCGCACAAGGCCCGCGCAGCTAAATTTCGCCATCGGAAGGGCCCTCCAACGCCCTTCCATCTTGAATCACGTCATGCCGCCCTTGGGAATCCCCTCATTTTCGCAACAGGTCTATTTGTGCAAGATCAATACGGTGACGCTGAAGTACAATCGCTCGACCGACACCGCGTCCTATGTGACGGATTGAGAGTCGGGCGGGAAGAGACCGGCGGGGGCGAACGGGAGAGCTAACCGACGATCTCGACCGAGTAATTCTCGATCACCGTGTTGGCCAGCAGCTTCTGGCACATGGCCTTGACGTTGGCCTCGGCCTTTTTGGCGTCGGTTTCGGTCAGGTCGATTTCGATGAATTTGCCCTGACGCACGTCGTTGACCCCGGCGAAGCCGAGCGCGGCGAGTGCATGGCCGATCGCCTTGCCCTGGGGGTCGAGGACGCCGTTTTTCAAGGTGACGTGGATTCGCGCTTTCATGATTCAGGGCCTCATTGAATCGTCTTCGGACCCTTCATGTCGAGATTGCCGCCATCGGGCAGAATGCCTAGCCGGCGTGCGACCTCCTGATAGGCTTCCTTGACGCCGCCGAGATCCTGGCGGAACCGGTCCTTGTCCATCTTCTCGTTGCTCTTGGCATCCCACAGGCGGCAATTATCCGGGCTGATCTCGTCGGCCAGCACGATGCGCATATCGTCTTCGCTGTAGAGCCGGCCGAACTCCAGCTTGAAATCGACCAGGCGCAGGCCGACGCCCAGGAACAGGCCGGAGAGATAGTCGTTGATGCGCAGCGACATGGACAGGATGTCGTCGATGTCCTGGGTATTGGCCCAGCCGAACGCCGTGATGTGCTCTTCCGAGCACATGGGGTCGCCCAGCTCGTCGGATTTATAATAATACTCGACGATCGAGCGCGGCAGTTGCTGGCCCTCTTTCAGGCCGTAGCGCTTGACCAGCGAGCCCGCCGCGATGTTGCGCACGACCACCTCGACCGGAATGATCTCGACCTCGCGCACGAGCTGTTCGCGCATGTTCAGCCGGCGCACGAAATGGGTGGGGATGCCGATATCCGCCAGGCGCATCATCAGGTATTCCGAGATGCGGTTGTTCAGCACGCCCTTGCCCGTGATGATGCCGTGCTTCTGATTGTTGAAGGCGGTGGCATCGTCCTTGAAATACTGCACGAGCGTGCCCGGCTCCGGGCCCTCGAACAGCACCTTGGCCTTGCCCTCGTAGATGCGTCTGCGTCTGGTCATGGGAGGGTCCGATCCGAGTCCGGGTGGGGGCGGGCGCCGCCGCCCCCACCCTATAGCAAGGACGGGGAGGGGAGACAACGGCGCCGAGGACATGATCGATGCGACAAACTTTCATGTTCCGGTCAGGTGCGGCGGGCTATAACCTTAATTCAGCACTGACGCGCCCCAGATATCGGGCGCCGCCGCCGCAACCGATGAGACGGGAACCATGAGCACCTTCGACGAGCGCGAAAAAGCCTTCGAAAACAAGTTCAAGCGCGACCAAGAGCTTCAATTCAAGGTCACGGCGCGGCGCAACAAGCTGCTCGGCCTGTGGGCGGCAGAGCAGATGGGCATCAAGGGCGATGCGGCCGAGGCCTACGCCAAGGAGATCGTCGCGGCCGACCTCGACCGGGCCGGCGACAGCGACGTGGTGGACCGGGTTCTGAAGGACTTCGCCGCCAAAGGCGTGGACCACGATGCCTCAAAGGTGCGCCGCGAAATGGAGCGCCTGATGGGCGTGGCCAAGGAACAGGTCGCCAAGCAGGGATAGGGGCGAGCCACGAAACGGCGGAGCTGCCGTCAGCACCCCATCCGGCGCGCGAGATCGCCGAAATCCGCGGCGATCACGTCGAAATCATGCTCGGCCTTGAAATCGATCTTCTGGTGGGGCCCGTGTTCGGTCGGGCGGGCGACGAAGCCGGTCTTGAAACCGGTCCCGGCGGCGGCCACGAGGTCGCCATTATGGGCAGCGACCAGCATGCATTCCTCCGGCTCGAGGCCGAGCCAGTCGGCTCCCGCCAAATAGACCTTTGGCTCGGGCTTGTAGCCCTGGGCCGGCTCGGCGCCCAATATGGCGTCCCAAGGCAACCGGCCATATCGCGCCAAATTGACCATCAATGATGTGTTGCCGTTCGACATTGTGGCCAAGATATAGCGCGGCTTCAAGCGGTTGAGCCCGGCCACCACATCGGGCCAGGGATCGAGCCGGTGCCAGGCGCGAACCAGGCGGTCGATCTCGGCCTCGCCCAGGCCCGCGATCTTGTGGCGGTCGAGCAGGGTCAGCAGGCTTTCCCGATGCAGTGTGTCGAGCCTGACCCAGGCGCGCTCGCCCCGGCGCACGCGCTCCATGGAGGGCTGGTAGAGGCCGCGCCAGGAATCGGCGAAGGCTTCCCAATCGGCGTCGATGCCCTTGGCGGCGCCGAACTGGCGAAGCTCGCGGATGACGCTGCTGCGCCAATCGACCACGGTGCCGAAGACGTCGAAGGTCAGCGCCTTGACTTGACCGAGTGACATGGCTCGGTTTCCTCAGGCGCCGAAGACGCGGCGGAAGATCGTGTCGACGTGCTTGGTGTGGTAGCCCATGTCGAACAAGGGCGCGAGGGCATCGGGCTTGAGATAACGGGTCACGTCGGCATCGGCTTTCAACAGGGCGAGGAAGCTGGCGCCTTCCTGCCACACCTTCATGGCGTTGCGCTGAACGGCCTGATAGGCGTCCTCCCGGCTCATGCCCGATTGGGTTAGCGCCAGCAACACGCGCTGGGAGAACACCAGCCCGCCCAACCGGTCCAGATTGCGTTGCATGGCGTCGGGATAGACCATCATCCGGTCGACCACGCCGGCCAGGCGGGACAGCGCGAAATCGAGCGTGACCGTGGCGTCCGGCGCGATCATGCGCTCGACCGAGGAGTGCGAGATGTCGCGTTCGTGCCAGAGCGCGATGTTTTCCAGCGCCGGCACCACCGCCATGCGCACGATGCGGGCGAGCCCGGTCAAATTCTCGGTCAGCACGGGGTTGCGCTTGTGCGGCATGGCCGACGAGCCCTTCTGACCCGGCGCGAAATACTCCTCGGCCTCGCGCACTTCGGTGCGCTGGAGGTGCCGGAGTTCGATCGCCAGCCTTTCGACCGCGCCGGCGATCACGCCAAGGGTAGCGAAGAAGAAGGCGTGGCGGTCGCGCGGAATGATCTGGGTCGACACGGGCTCGATCGTCAGCCCCATCTTGGCCGCGACATGGGCCTCGACCGCGGGATCGATATTGGCGAAGGTGCCGACGGCGCCGGAGATGGCGCAGGTCGCCACGTCGTGGCGCGCCTGCACCAGACGCGCGCGGTTGCGCGCGAATTCGGCGTAGTGCCCGGCGAGCTTGATGCCGAAGGTCGTGGGCTCGGCATGGATGCCGTGGCTGCGCCCGACGCATAGAGTGTTTTTATGCTCAAGCGCGCGGCGCTTGAGCGCCGCCATGACCCGGTCGATGTCGTCGAGCAGGATGTCGCTCGCCTGCTTGAGCTGGACGGCCAGGCAGGTATCGAGCACGTCGGACGACGTCATGCCCTGGTGGACGAAGCGCGCTTCCTCGCCGACATGCTCGGCCAGGTTGGTCAGGAAGGCGATCACGTCATGCTTGGTCGTGCGCTCGATCTCGTCGATGCGCGCGGCCTCGACCTTGCCGCGCGCCCACACCGCTTCCGCCGCCGACTTGGGAATGACGCCGAGCGTCGCCTGGGCATCGCAGGCATGGGCCTCGATCTCCAGCCAGATGCGGTAGCGGTTGTCGGAGTCCCAGATTTTAGCCATTTCGGGCCGGCTGTAGCGCGGGATCATGGGCGGGGCTCGGGGGTCATTGCGATGACCTTCCCATACCAGGGAACGCGGCGGCGGGAAATGGGGTCATCTCCGGTTGAAGCACGTTGCCCATACCCCTAGGATGCGCGCGCCATCGATGGGCAAGCGGAGAGTTGGCATGAATGTGGCGGGAACTCCCAGGCGGACGATCTGGGTCGAATCCGATGGCTGGTCGGTCGGCATCATCGACCAGACCCGGCTGCCCCATGGCTTTGTGACCTTGCGCCTGACCGATGTGGGCGAGGCGGCGCACGCCATTTCTGCCATGCTGGTACGCGGGGCGCCGCTGATCGGTGCGACCGCAGCCTATGGCGTGTGCCTGGCGCTGCGCCAGGACGCCAGCGACGCAGCGCTCGACCGCGCCTACGAAACCCTGGTCAAAACGCGGCCGACCGCGATAAATCTGCGCTGGGCGCTCGACGCCATGCGCGCCCATCTCGCACCGCTCAAGCCGGCCGACCGGGTGCAGGCCGCCTATGCCAAGGCCAAGGCGATTGCCGACGAGGATGTTGCCATCAATCGTGCCATCGGCGAACACGGGCTCGGCCTGATCCGGGCGGCGGCCAAGCGGCGGCCGGGCGAAACGATCAACGTGCTGACCCATTGCAACGCCGGCTGGCTGGCGACGGTCGATTGGGGCACGGCGACCGCGCCGATCTATCTCGCCCACGAGGCCGGCATCAAAGTTCATGTCTGGGTCGACGAGACCCGGCCGCGCAACCAGGGCGCCAGCCTGACCGCCTGGGAACTCAACAATCACGGCGTACCCCACACGGTGATCGTCGACAACACTGGCGGCCATCTCATGCAGCACGGCCAGGTCGATCTGTGCTTCGTCGGTACGGACCGCACCACCGCCCAGGGCGATGTGTGCAACAAGATCGGCACCTATCTGAAGGCGTTGGCAGCCAAGGACAACGGCGTGCCCTTCTATGTCTGCTTGCCCTCGCCCAGCATCGATTGGACGATCAATGACGGTATGAAGGAAGTGCCGATCGAGCAGCGCGCCGGCGACGAGGTCAGCCGCATTACCGGGCGCACCGATGACGGTCGAATCGAAACCGTAACGATCACGCCCCAGGGCAGTCCGGTCGCCAATTATGCCTTCGACGTAACGCCAGCGCGGCTCGTCACCGGGCTGGTGACCGAGCGCGGGATTTGCGCGGCATCGCGGGATGGGTTGCTCGGCCTGTTTCCGGAGCGCCGGCCGAATCGCTGAACTCAGTCGAACATCTTGTCGATATCGGACTGGCTGATCGCTTCTGCCTTCGCCTGCGGCCCGTGCAGCTTGAGCTGGCCGTCCACCTTGACCAGATCGCCCGACATCGGCTGGGATTCAATATCATTCTTGCCCCAGATTTCGAGCATGGAGTCCACGCGCTCCTCGATGAAGTCCAAGGTCTTGACGACCTTGGTGATTCGCTGACCGGTCAGATCCTGGAAGGTGCAGGATTCGAAGATATTGACGATGAGGTCGCTGACCTCCTGAAGTTGCGAGGACACATAGCTGTCTTGGATCTGGGAGCGAACGCCCTGAACGATCTCGTCGATCTTCTCGGCGTTGCGCATGATGCCGTTGGTGGCCTCCTCGGTGACCTTGACACGGCACCGAGTTCCATGGACGCCGCCGTGAATTTGTCATCGCTGGCAGAGGCTAGCGGGTGGCGTAGCGAGGCGATCTCGCGCTTGGTGCTCTCGATCCGTGCGGCGATGTTCTGAACCTCGTTGCGGATGCGCTCGATCTCGGTGTGATCCACCGTTATGAAGCTGTCGATTTTGCTGCCGAGCACCTTGATTTCCTGACGCAGCGCGTCGACTTCGCCCGAAGGAATCACGGGACCGGCCGAAGGAGGGATCGCGGTCGCCACGGGCTCATCGCTCCCATTGATGCGAATCTGACCCTGTTGCTTCAATCTCTGACGCTCGGCGGTGAAAACGGGACGCTGGGGAAAGCTGGACATGTCGCCTCGCATGAGAAATCAATCGCGGTCGCGGCCCGGGAGCCTAACCGGTGCGACTATGCCCGGGCTTACCTAACAAATAGTTAAGACGGGAAAGATTCTACCTTGGCAGGTGGCGCCAGATCGGTTCGATCATCCCCTCGGGCCTCGGCGCGGCTCGTGACGCCGTGAGAATTGATATTAGCCGGCACCTCATTGAATTTAAACATGTTTTTGTAAATTGTCAGCTCCGGATCGGGCAATAGCCCCGTGTACGACCCGTTGGTGGATGGACCCGCATCGTCATGGTCCATGGGCTCCATCGGGGTTTGGCCCACGCGGAACTGACCCATGACGTGCCCCTTCAGAACTTTCAAAAACGACACCGACGTTAGCGTCGCGCCAAGCACCGTGCAGACCTGAACATAGTGGACGTTGCCCGCCTCAATCACGAGACCATGATCGCCTCAAATTGAAACGCCCCTGGCGATTCAATTTAAGGCGATCATGGTCTCGATTCGAATTTTAGAGCAAGGTTCACGTTTCACATTGAAGCTGTGCTTCAATGTGAAACGATCTTGCTCTAGGCTGCCGCGCGCCACGAAAAGAACGAGGCTATCTCATGCTCCTTGTCCCCACCCATCTCGCGCCTAGCGCCATCCATGGCACCGGCGTGTTCGCCGCCGCGCCGATCGCGCGCGGCACCGTCATGTGGCGCTTCCAAGATGGGCTGGACATCGCGTTTACCGACGCGCAAATCCAAGCCCTGCCCGAGGCGGCGCGCGCGTTTCTGGAAACCTATTGCTTCCGCTCTTCGTTTAACGGCGACCGGTTCGTGCTCAATTTCGATCACGCCCGTTTCATCAATCACAGCGACAAACCGAACACGGACAATGCCTCGGAGGTCGCGGTTGCGCGCGTCGATATTGATCGGGGCGAAGAGATCACCTGCGACTACAACGAAGTCTGCCTCGACCATGACGGTTTCGGCACGGACCGGGCGGCATAGGCGACAAGGCGCGGGGTATTGGCGCTTGACGGCAGGCACGGTTTTCCCTGTAGTGCCGGCCAAATCGCTAGGGTCTGACGGGGGCGAGCGCCATGCGTAATGAATGGAACAAATCGGACGCGGCGCGGATGGTGCGCGACTATGCCAAGGTCGGCATCGGGCGCGACTTGGCGCTGCGCATCTATACCACAAGGCTGCTCGGCCAGAACCCGGCGCTTGTACTCCACGGCGGCGGCAACACTTCGGTCAAGACCCATGCGCGCGACATCTTGGGCGACGAGGTCGAGGTGCTGTGCGTCAAGGGCAGCGGCTGGGACATGGGCAATATCGAGCCGGCCGGCCTGCCGGCGGTGCGCCTGGCGCCGCTGCGCCGTTTGGAAAAGCTCGATCGCCTGACCGACGAAGACATGGTCAACTTCCAGCGCGGCCAGTTGCTCGACAGCAACGCGCCGAATCCGTCGGTCGAAACATTGCTCCATGCTTTCATGCCGGCCAAGTTCATCGACCATACCCATTCCACCGCCGTGCTCGGCATCTCCGATCAGCCCGATGGCGAGAAGCGCTTGGCCCAGCTCTACGGCGTGAAGATGGCGATCGTGCCTTACATCATGCCGGGATTCCGCCTGGCCAAAGTGGCGGCCGAGATTCAGCGCAAGCATCCCGGGGCGATCGGCCTGATCCTGCACAAGCACGGCATCTTCACCTTCGGCGCCAGCGCCGAAGAGGCCTATACAAACATGATCGACATGGTCGGTCTGGCTGAGGAGCGCCTGACCCGTGGGCGCAAGCGGCTGGCTCAAGTCAAGCTGCCGAAAGCGCTGGCCGGCGTCGCCGAAATCGCGCCCACCCTGCGCGGCTTGACCAGCGTCTCGATCGATCGCAATGAGGGGCTGTGGAACCGGCTGGTGTTCGATTTCCGCACCGGGCCTAACGTGCTCGGCTATGTCAACGGGCGCGACGTCAAACGCTACAGCGGCGCCGGTCTGGTTACGCCGGATCACACGATCCGTACCAAGAATGTGCCGCTGATCGTGCCGGTGCCCGAGATGGGCAAGCTGGATGCCTTTCGCGACGGCGCGAAAGCGGCGATCGATAAATTCGCGGCGGACTATCACGCCTATTTCAAGCGGCACAATCCGCGCCACAAGGGCAGCAAGGTCGAACTCGATCCCATGCCGAGGGTGATCCTGGTGCCCGGCCTCGGCTTGTTCGGCCTGGGCAAGACGGCGAAAGATGCCGCCATCGCGGCCGACATCGCGTGCAACGCCATCGACACCATTGCGGATGCCGAGGCGATCGGCCGGTTCGAGTCGATCGCCGAAGCCGACATGTTCGACGTCGAGTACTGGTCGCTTGAGCAGGCCAAGCTCGGCAAATCGGCTGACAAGCCGTTCACCCGCCAAATCGCCATCGTGACCGGCGGCGGCGGCGGAATCGGTGCGGCGACCGCCGAGGCTTTTGCGCGTGAGGGCGCCGAGGTCGCGGTGTTCGATCGCGACGGCGAGGCCGCGCGCGCGACCGCCAGGAAGATCGGCGGCACGGCTTTCTGGGTGGCGGTGGACGTGACCAATGCTGCTGCCGTGCGCAAGGCCTTCGACAAGGTTGTCGCGCGATTCGGCGGCGTCGATATCGTGGTGTCCAATGCCGGCGCTGCCTGGCAAGGCGGCATCGGCGAAGTATCCGAGGCGGTGCTGCGCCAGAGCTTCGAGCTGAATTTCTTCGCCCATCAGGTCGTCGCCCAGAACGCGGTGCGTGTCATGAAGGCCCAGGGCACAGGCGGGTCTCTGATGTTCAACGTGTCGAAACAGGCGGTCAATCCAGGACCCGATTTCGGACCCTATGGCCTGCCTAAGGCGACCACGCTGTTCCTGTCGCGCCAATACGCGCTGGAATATGGTGCCGACGGCATCCGGGTCAACGCCATCAACGCCGACCGGGTTCATACCGGCATTTTTGCGGGCGGGCTGCTGGAGCAACGCGCTCGGGCGCGCGGCGTCACGGTCCAGCAATATCTGGCCGACGGCAATTTGTTGAAGCGCGAGGTGCGCACGACCGACGTGGCCCAGGCCTTCGTCATGCTCGCCCAGGCGCGCAAGACGACGGCCGCGGTGCTAACCGTGGATGGCGGGAACATCGCGGCGGCGCTGCGGTAACGCCAGCTATACGCTTTTCGCTGCCGTATGCTAACCCCGGTGGGGTGACGGGTAGGCAGCCGCTACCGATCCGGCTATCATCGGCCCCGTTCGATCCGATCTCCCGGAGACCTCGCCTATGACCACCGCCATCGCACGCAATCTCGACCTCGCCTCGGCGATTGGAGATGCGGAAGAGCGCTTCACCCGCGCCAATCCGGACAGCCAGCGCCGCCACCAGGCCGCCACCAAGGTGATGCCCGGCGGCAATACGCGCACCGTGCTGTTCTACGGGCCGTTCCCACTCACCATCGCACGCGGCGAGGGCTGCTATCTCTGGGACACCGACGGTCATCGCTACGTCGATTTTCTCGGCGAATACTCGGCCGGTCTCTACGGTCACTCCAACCCGATCATCCGCGCCGCCATCGAGCGGGCGCTGGCCGATGGCATCGCGCTCGGCGGCCACAACAAAGTAGAGGGCGAGTTGGCATCCCTGATATGCGCGCGCTTCCCCTCGATCGAGCGCGTGCGCTTCTGCAATTCGGGCACCGAGGCCAATCTATTTGCGCTGGTAGCGGCGCGCGCTTTCACCGGGCGCAACAAGATCATGATTATGCAGGGCGGCTATCACGGCGGCGTCTTCTATTTTGCCGGCGATGGTTCGCCGATCAACGCGCCGTTTTCCTTCGTTAAGACCCGTTACAACGACACCGATGGCACGCTCAAGCTGATCGAGCTTCACGCCAAAGACCTGGCCGCGGTCATTGTGGAGCCCATGATGGGCGGCGGCGGTTGTTTGGCCGCCGATCCGGAGTTCCTGAAAGCGCTGCGCACGGCGACCGCCAAGCACGGCGTGGTGCTGATCTTCGACGAGGTGATGACTTCGCGTCTCACGCCAAGCGGGCTTCAGGGCAAGCATGGCATCACGCCGGATATGACCACACTCGGCAAGTATATCGGCGGCGGCCTGACCTTCGGTGGTTTCGGCGGTCGCGCCGACATCATGGATCGCTTCGATCCCAGGCGGCCCGATGCTTGGCCCCATGCCGGTACTTTCAACAACAACACCATGACGATGAGCGCTGGCGCGGCCGGGTTGCGTGAGGTCTATACGCCCGATGAGGCCATCGCTTTCAACGCGCGCGGCGACCGGTTGCGCGAGCGGCTGAATGCGGCCGCTGTCAAGCGGGGTTTGCCGGTGCAGTTCACCGGTCTCGGCTCGATGATGACTGTCCATATCTTGCGCGGCCCGATCCGCTCGCCCGAAGATCTCGCGCGCAAGGACAAGCGCTGGGCCGATCTGTTCCACCTGGACATGCTGGCGCGCGGCTATTACCTGGCGCGGCGCGGCATGATCACGCTGTCCCTGCCGATGACGGATGCCGATGTCGACGGCTTCGTCGGCGCGATCGAGGATTGGATGGACGAGCGGCGTGACCTGATCGCCGCCAGCGTCTGAGTCTTGGGCCCGCCGTTGCGCCGTCTGCTTTGGCTTCTGTTTGCGGCTCTGGCGTTAGCTCATCCGGCACGGGCGCAGGCGCCGGTCGATCTCCATCTCGTCCTGGCGATCGATGTGTCGTCCAGTATCGATTACCGCGAGTTCAACCTGGAGGTCGAAGGCTATGTCCAAGCCTTTCGCCATCCCGACGTACTCCGCGCCATTCAGGCCGGCCCCCATGGCCGCATCGCGGTCACGGTGATGCAGTGGGCCGGGCGATATCAACAGCGAGTCGCTGTGGATTGGATGGTGATCGGCGCCGCCGCCGAAGCCGAGCGCATGTTCAGCGAGATTGCTGAAATGCCGCGGCTTTTCGAGGGTGCGACGGCGCTGGGCGAAGCGGTGCTCTATGCCATCGAGCTGTTCGATAGGGCGCCGGGATCGGCACCGCGCCGCACCATCGACGTATCCGGTGACGGTATGAGCAACGAGGGGCAGGTTGCGAGCTTCGGTCGCGATGCTGCCGCCCGCCGTGGCATCACGATCAACGGTCTCGCAATCGTCAACGAAGAGAAGGATCTGGAAGAATTCTATCGTCAGTTCCTGATCACAGGTCCAGCGGCCTTCGTGATGGTGGCGCGCAATTTCGAGAGTTTCGCCGACGCGATCGTGCGCAAGCTGATTCGCGAGATCACGGGAGAACTGGTATCCGAGACGTGTCCGGCCTATCCTAGCGGCGTGCGTCCGGCAGAAGCGCTGGCCCACATGACCGGACACTGACACCATCGTCATGACCGCCGCGCAGGACGATCTGCCGCTTCTCGATCTCGATCGCTTGCCGCCCCTGGCGATGCAGCGTCGGCCGATGGGCCGACGCCAGAAAAATTTCGTTCCTGCTGTTCATGTATCAATTTCTTTGGTTTATCGGGTTCTTGGTGGCGTTAGCCATGCTGGCTTCGACGGCCGTCAATTACGGCATGATCGGTTGGAACAAGATACGCACCCTGATGCCGGAGTGGACCGGTACGGGCGCGCCGCTCGCCGGTATCGGCGGTGCCGATCTCCGCTTAATTCAGGTCTGGGTCATCGCCGGCATGGCGGCGGCGCTGATCATGTCCGTCGTCGCGGTGGTTATGCGCTTCGTTACGGCACAAACACGGCTTCTCATGGAAACGCCGCAGGTGCGCATACGCATCCACCCACCGGTTACGGTGTTGCTCGACGACGACAAGGGAGAGCCGAGCGAGCACTACACGCTCGAAGTCGATCTACAGCTTTTTGCCGATTCGCGCGATGCCCTGATGGGCGAGGCGCTCGACAATTTACGCCTTGCTATGGCGGAGTTGATCAAGAGTCTGATCGATGAGGCGTTTCGCCAGATCACACCGCGCGACCTGGAACGCCATTTCATGGTGCTATGCCGGGACTCCATGGGCGCCGGCGTTGTGACTGGCGTCACGGTCGTCAGCACCTCGCGCCGTCCTTACGAAGGGTCGCCAGACGGGGAGTTGGAGATACCGGCTCAACCGGCAGCACGCCAGCCTGTCCCGGTCGACCCCGAGAAGGAAGCGGCCGACCAGGCCGAGGTGACCGCCATGCGCGAGCAAATGCGTATCGCGCGCGAGCGTGCGCTGGCCGAAGCCGCGGAGAAACCGGGAGCGGCGGCCGGCAAGACGGACGACTAAAGGGGCCCCCGCGATTTCTGCTCGCCCAGCAGGTTTTCCAGCAGGTGGCGGACGAAAGCGTCGCGATCGGCCTCGATCTGTTGCCGCTCTTCCGCGCTGGGCTGGTAGCCGTCGAGTTCGGCCGTGACCGCAACTCCCTTGGCCTCAAGCACGCGCTCAAGGGCGCGCTGGCGGTCGCGCAATACATAGACCTCGGAGGCCAGCGTCATGACGACGCCGAAGGCCCGATCAAGCGCGGGATCGTTGAAGAAGGTCTGTTCCGGTCGGGGGCGCTCGGCGGCGGTCATGGCCGGGCCGCGGGGCGCCGAACCGGCGCTCTGCATCCCTGCTGCTTCATGCCTTCTGGATTGCGTCCCAGGCACCGGCGCCGAACACTTCGTTCGCCAGCTTGGCATTGAGCGATTCCATGGTCTTCAACAAGGCCGCATTGTCCACGGTGATGACCGAATCCGGACCGTTGAACTGCCTCCACTTGGCGAGGTCGCCGGAAATGGCATCGACGCCGGCCTTGAAGTAGTCGACCGCCTCGATCTCGTCGAACGAGGTCATCATGGCCTTCTGCTGATCGGCCGACATGCGGCCCCAGGCGCGCACCGAGATCGCCTGCTTGTCCAGCGCCTCGCCGAAGGCGTTGGACAGGATGTATTTGCAGGGCTCGTAGAATTTGAGTGCGACAGAGGGGTTGAGCGCCGAGACGAAACCGTCGACCACGCCCTGCTGGAGCGCCAGATAGACTTCGTTGAAGGCGATCGGTGTAGGGTTGGCGCCGAGATGTTTGACCGCCTCCACGCAACCTTCGATCTGGGGCGTGCGAATCTTCATGCCCTTCAGTTCGGCCAGCGTGGCGATCGGCTTTTTTACCGCCAGGCAGTAGGGGCCAAGCCGGCCGACGCCGACCAGGCGGGCCTTGTAGCGGTCTTCCAGCACTTTCGACGACTTCTCGCCGACGGCGCTGCGGATCACGCGCTTGGCGTGCTCGCCGTCGCGGAAAAAGCCGGGACTGTACATGATGTCAAATTCGCGGGTGCCGGTATAGGCGCCGTTGTAGATGTCGATCGTGCCGAGCGACATACCCTCGATCAGCGCCTTCTCGCCGCCCAGCGTGCCGGCGAAGATCTTGGTCTTGACCGCGCCGTTCGTGCGCTGCTCGATGACTTGGGCCAGCTTGGCGTTGAACTTATTGGAGATGGTTTGGTCGTTGCCGGCGTTGCCGTATTTGAATTCCATACCCGATTGGGCGTGAGCCAGGCCGGGCGCTAGGGCCGCCGCAGCGGCCGCTCCGGCGGTGAAGGTGCGGCGGGTGAGCGTGACAGCCATGAAATCCTCCCTATCGTTGGTTTTCGCCGGTCAGGATGACGGCAGCAGCAGGTTGGGCAGCCAGAGCGTGATGGCAGGGATATAGGTAACGGCGAGCAATACTAAAATCAAGACGGCCATGTAAGGCAGGCATTCCCAAAATACCTCCATGGGATCGGCGCGCGCGATCACGCCGACCACGTTCAGGATCAGCCCAACCGGCGGCGTGATCAAGCCCAGGATCAGGTTGATCACCATGACGACGCCGAGATGGACGGGGTCGACGCCCATGCTGCCGAACAGCGGGAAGATGATCGGCCCCATGACCAGCATGAGCGGCAGCGGTTCCATGAAGGTGCCGAGAAACAGCAACACCACATTGAGCAGCAGCAGCAGCACATAGGGATCGGTGGTCACCGCCAGCATGCCGCGCGTCAGGATCTGGCCGAACTGTTCTTGAACCGACAGCCACGAGAACATCTGGGCCGTGCCGACCGTGAGCATGATGATGCAGGTGACCAGTGCCGCGTTGCCGGCGCAGCGCAGCAGGGTCGCCGGGGTCAGCGTGCGATAGATCACAAAGCCGAGGAACAGGATATAGGCGACCAGCACGGCCGCCGCCTCGGTCGGCGTCGCCACGCCGATCACCATGGCGCGCATGACGATGATCGGGGCGGCCAAGGGCAGGGCGGCGCTGAGCAGCGCCATGCCACGCTCGCCCCAACTCGCCTGGGGCTCGACCGCGAAGCCGCGCCTGCGCGCGATCCACCAGGTCAGCCCGAACATGGCGGCCGACATCAGGCAGCCCGGAATGACGCCACCCAGAAACAGCCGGCCGACCGAGATGTTGACGATAGCGCCGAGCAGCACGAAAGCGATCGAGGGCGGAATGATCGGGCCGACCGTGGACGAGGCCGCGATCACGGCGGCGGCGAAGGTGGGCGGATATTTCCGCTTCACCATTTCTGGGATCAGCACGGTGCCGGTCGCGGCGGCGTCCGCGATGGCCGAGCCGGACACGCCGGCCATGATGAAATTCGAGGTGACTGCCACATTGGCAAGGCCGCCCCGGATGTGCCCGACCCAGGACGCCGCAAAGCGCACGAGCCGCTGGGTCACGCCGGTTTCCGCCATCAACTCGCCCGCGAAGATGAACAGCGGAATAGCGAGCAGGGCAAAATTGTCGATGCCGTCGAGCGCCTGGTGCGACAGCAGCACGAAATTGACCGGGTTGTCCGTGCCGAGCGACAGGATCATGTAGGCGAGACAGGCCGCTCCGATTGCCCAGGCGATCTCCATGCCCAGGAAGATGAACAGGACCAGCAGCACCATAAGGATAGCGAGCATCATGGCGGCGATCTCAGGCCTTGATCGCGGTCGACTGCCAGCTCCGCCTCAACTGGCCGAGCTGATACCAGAACATAATGGCGCAGCCGATCGGTAGCGGGATGGTGAAGATCGCATTGCTCCAGCCTGTGGACAGCAGTTTCCCGCCCAAGCTGAGCTCGATCACGGGAAAACTGTAGATGAACATGACGCCGATCAGCCCAAGCGCGATCAGGTGCATGATCGTCTCGACCCAGCGGCGCACCGGCGGCGCCATCATGTTGACGAAATACTCGACGCGCACATTGAGGCCGCGCTTGATGGCGATGCCGGCGCCGATGAACACCATCCACACCGACAGCATGCGCGGGACTTCTTCCGACCAGATCGGCGGCCGGTTGAAGTAGTAGCGGAGCGCAACCGAATAGAGCATGGTCGCCGTGATCGCCAGCAGCAGAACGGCTGCGGCGTAATACATGAATTTTTCCAGCGGGTAAGTCAACTTCTCGCCGCTGCCGGACTCGAATTCCATACCGTTTGTCTTCCCCCGGGCTTCCGGATTCAGGCCTCGTCTTTGGCGTGGCTCTGCCGCTAGTCTGTCTCCACGTTAGCCGATGGCTCGGCGAGCGGCCAGCGAATAGGCCGGAACGAACCAAGGTCGGGATGGATATGGCACGCTGCGGTTTTGATTGCATCGTCATCGGGGCCGGATCGGCCGGCTGCGTGTTGGCCAACCGGCTCAGCGCCGATCCTGCGGTCTCCGTTCTATTGATCGAGGCGGGCGGGCGCGATTGGAATCCGCTGCTGCGCGTGCCGATCATGACCGGGCTGTTCTTGCGCAGCCGCCTGCACAACTGGAGCTACCGTACCGAACCCGAACCGGAGCTAGCCGGGCGCCGCCTCGCTTGGCCGCGCGGCCGGGTGCTCGGCGGCTCGTCGGCGATCAACGGCATGGTCTATACGCGCGGCACGCCGCTGGATTACGATTCCTGGGCCCAGGCCGGCTTGCCCGGCTGGTCGTTCGATCGCGTCCTGCCCTTCTTCAAGCGCGCGGAAGATCACCATGCCGGCGCCGATGGCCTTCACGGCGCGGGCGGACCGCTCGCGGTGGGCCGGCCGGTATTGGAAAGCCCGCTCGGCGATGCCTTCGTCGCTGCCGGTGCCGCCGCCGGGTTCCCCCGGACCGGGGATTTCAACGGGCCCGAGCAAGAGGGGTTCGGTCGCTACGATTTCAACATCGCGGGCGGTCGGCGGCGTAGCTCGGCCAGCGCTTATCTCGATCCCGCAAGGCGCCGGCCGAATCTGACCATCGTTACCGGTGCCCAGGTCGCGCGCATCGCGATCGAGAGCGGACGGGCCCGCGCGGTCGAACTGGTCCGGCGCGGGCGGACGGAGCGGATCGAGGCGTTGCGCGAGATTGTGTTGTGCGGCGGCACGGTCAATTCGCCGGTCCTATTGATGCATTCCGGTATCGGCGATCCCGATCAACTCCACCGCCACGGCATTGCCGTCGCGGCGCCGTTAACGGGCGTCGGGCGCAATTTGCGGGACCATCTACTCGTGCGCGTTTCCTACGAATGCCGGCAGTCGATCACGCTCCACAATCTCATGCGCGCCGACCGGGCGGCGCTGGCGGTGATGCGGGCCTTGCTGTTCGGCACCGGCCCGGCCGCGCGCTTTCCGCTCGAGGCCGGCGCCTTCTTGAAATCCGACCCGGCCCTATCGCAACCGGATTTGCAGAGCCATTTCCTGCCGGGCTTGTCGACGGCCGCGCTTCGCCTGCCATTCCTGGCGCCGCCTTCGGCGGGCCAAGCTGGGGCTGGGCATGGCGGCCACGGTTTCTTCGCCAATATCTACCCGCTTCGGCCGGCCAGTCGCGGCACCATCGAACTCGCCAGCTCCGATCCCCTGGCTGCGCCTCATATCCGCCCGCGCTATCTCTCCGACCCTGCCGACCGTGCCCTGACCCGGCGTGCCATCCGCATCCTGCGCGAAATCTTCGCCCGGGCGCCGTTCGATCCCTATCGCGGCGCCGAGATCATGCCCGGCGCCGCCGTGCAAACAGATCGCGACCTCGATGCCTGGATATCGCACAATGCCGACACCGTATTTCACCCCGTCGGCACCTGTCGTATGGGGACGGGCCCGGATGCCGTCGTCGATGGCGAATTGCGCGTCCACGGCATCGCTGGCTTGCGCGTCGCCGACGCCTCGATCATGCCGGCGATCACCAGCGGCAATACCAACGCGCCGACTGTCATGATCGCGGAAAAGGCAGCTGCGATGATGATCGGCGAGTAATAGAGGCGTATTTTAGGGATGCAAGGACGTCGGGATGGCTGTGCGGCATTCTCTTACTGAGCTAAAAGCGCTACGGGCACGCGGTAGGGGCAAAACCCGGAACGACGCGCCGGTCCATTCGGTCGATGCGGCATTCTGGCGCAAGGCTCGGGTGGTCATGCCGCCGCTGGGCAAGGCGTCCATACATTTGCGCCTCGACTCCGACGTGCTCTCGTGGTTCCGCGACCAAGGCCGTGGTCATCTCAGCCGGATGAATGCGGTCCTTAGATCGTATATGGAAGCGCATCGGAAGGGGTGAGTGGGGTTACTCGCACCAACCGCGTCATGAAACATTGAGTTGCCTCGTCGGTTTGACGGATACTGCTCCGTGTCTTTGCCCCATCAGTGGGACACGCCGAAAAGGCAATGACAGCAGCCACATCAGAGAGTCCGTCCGACCGTCGATCCAGTCGTCGAGGCCGAGCCTCATTGCGGTGAGGTCTTCGGGTGTCCTGGTTCTGAGCGTACCGAATAGGCGATCCCACCAGGAGAAGGTGGCGCCGTAGTTGCTATCGGTTTCAGGCTGTTCCGCCGAATGGTGAATGCGGTGCATGTTGGGCGTCACCAAAATTAGGCCGAGCATGCGCTCCAGGACCGCAGGCAGGCGCAGATTGGTGTGGGTGAAGACGGCCATCGCGGCATCGAAAATCTCGTACAGGATGACGGCTAGTGGCGAGATGCCGAACAGCACGACGTTCGCCGCCACGATGGGCATGGTGATCAGGAACTCCGCTGGGTGGAAACGCACTGTCGTCGACACGTCCATGGTCGGGTCGGAGTGGTGGACGCGATGAATGCGCCAGAACACGGGCGCCTTGTGCATGGAAACGTGGACGGCATAGGAAACAAGGCTGCGCAGAGCGAAGCCGGCGGCGATCGCGGCCGGCCAGGACAAGTCCAGTAGGTTAAGCGCACCCCAGCCCTGGGCCTGAGCGAAGTCGGCCGCGGTCAGTGCGCCAACGGGGACCGCGCCGAGAACGACGATATTAAGCGCCGTCAGGCCGACATTTGCCGGCCAGCGATGCGGACGAGCCACACCCCCAGGGAAGGCGATCTCCAGCGCCCCCAACACCAGAAGCGAGCCGAAGAAGGCCGCGTATTGCAGAGGTTCCGATTGAGTGCGGATGAACTCTGCGAACGTCTGGATATCCATGTCATGCTCCACAAAATGACAACTTAGTTGTCAATATAAGAATGACAATATAGTTGTCAACACCAATTTTGTCGACGATGCGAGAGGCGCCCTTGACCTTCTAGTTAGGGGAAACCCCATATAGGAAACATGAACGCCATCGCGCCGTCGCCGGCCGCTCCCCATCTCGATCTCAAAATCGAGGGCATGACCTGTGCAGCCTGCGTCAGCCGGGTCGAACGCGCTTTGGCCAATGTGCCCGGCGTGACCTCGGTCCGAGTTAACCTGGCGAATGAGCAAGCCCGGGTCGTCGGCAACGGCGGCGCGGCTGCCCTGATCGAGGCGGTCGACCGCGCCGGCTATGGCGCCCGCCCACTAGATACGCCCGATCGGGCCGCTGAAGCCGAACGAGCCGCCGAGGCGCACCGGCGGCGCGATCTCATCCATGCCGTGGCGGCGATTGCACTCGCCCTGCCGCTGGTCGCCCAGATGGTTTGGCAGCTCCTGGGTTGGGATTTCAACTTACCCCATTGGGTACAACTTGCCCTGGCCGGCCCGGTGCAGTTCTGGCTGGGCGCCCGCTTCTATGTCGCCGCCGCCAAGGCCCTGCGTGCCGGCACGGGCAACATGGATTTGCTGGTGGCGCTCGGTACGTCGGCCGCCTTTGGCCTGAGCCTCTATCTCATGGCCAGCCATGGCGGCCATGCCCATCTCTATTTCGAGGCGTCGGCGGTAGTGATTGCCCTGGTGCTGCTGGGCAAGTACTTGGAGGCGCGGGCCAAGAGCGGTGCCGCCGCGGCGATCCGCGCCCTCATGGCGCTGCAACCGGACACTGCCCGGGTCGAACGCGATGGACGCGAGATCGAGTTGCCCGTCGCCGCGCTGGTCACCGGCGATATCGTGGTGATCCGGCCGGGCGAGCGGGTGCCGGTGGATGGGCGCATCGCGACCGGCACTAGCGCGCTCGACGAATCCGCCATGACCGGCGAAAGCCTGCCGGTCGAGCGCGCCATCGGCGATGCCGTTATCGGCGGTTCCATCAATGGCGAGGGGCTGCTTAAGGTCGAGGCCACGGCGCTTGGCGCCGATGCGACCTTGGCACGCATAGTCGCCCTCGTCGAAGGCGCCCAGGCCTCGAAGGCGCCGATGGAAAAGCTGGTGGATCGGGTCGCAGCCGTTTTCGTGCCTGTGGTGGTCGTCATCGCCGCGGCGACCTGCGGCCTGTGGTGGCTGGTGACCGGCGATGGCGAAGCGGCGCTGGTCAATGCCGTGGCCGTGCTGGTGATCGCTTGCCCCTGCGCGCTCGGCCTTGCGACGCCGGCGGCTCTCATGGTGGGCACCGGCGCGGCGGCACGTGCCGGTATCCTGATCCGCGATGCCGATGCGCTCGAACGCGCGGAGAAGGTGACGGTTGCCGTGTTCGACAAGACCGGCACCTTGACCCAGGGCAAACCGGTTCTGACTGACCTGATCGCCATCGATGGCAACGAGAACGGATTGCTCGCGCTTGCCGCCGCCGTTCAATCCGGCAGCGAGCACCCCATTGCTCATGCTGTGGTTGCGGCCGCTGCGGCACGCGGTTTGACGCTGCCATCGCTTCAAGATTTTCGTGCGCTCACCGGGCGCGGCGTGGCTGCCCGCGTCGATGCGCGCGCGATCAGGCTCGGCAGCCGGCGGCTGATGGCGGAATCCGGTATCGACGCCTCCGGCCTAGCGGCACGTGCGGCCGAGTTGGAAAAGCAAGGCCGCAGTGTGATCTGGCTGGCAGAGATCGAGGCACCGGCTCGGCTGCTCGGCCTTTTGGCCGTCGGCGATACGATCCGACCGTCCGCCAAAGCGGCGATCGACCGGCTCCATGCCCTGGGCATCTGCACTGTCATGTTGTCCGGCGACGCTATGGGCGCGGCGCAGGCCGTCGGTGCCGCACTCGGGATCGGCCGGATCGAGGCCGAGCTGTTGCCCCAGGACAAACTGGCGGCGATCGCCGCACTCAAGGCCGCAGGCGCCGTCGTCGCCATGATTGGCGATGGAGTCAACGATGCGCCGGCCCTGGCCGCGGCCGATCTCGGCATTGCCATGGGCTCGGGCACGGCGGCGGCCATGGAGGCGGCCGGCGTCACGCTGATGCGATCGGATCCAGCTCTTGTGGCGGACGCCATTGAGATCAGCCGGGCGACGGTTGCCAAAATCCGCCAGAACCTGTTTTGGGCTTTTGCCTATAACACGCTCGGGATTCCCTTGGCGGCCGTGGGCTGGTTGAGTCCGGTCATCGCCGGCGCGGCCATGGCGCTGTCCAGCGTGAGCGTGGTCGGCAATGCGCTCCGGCTGCGTCGGTGGCGTCCGCAACGCTGATCATTCCGGCGCTGGACGAGCGCCCTTATCCGCGCAATCCTCATCGCTCCTCGCGCGCGAGGTTCGCGCGCCTGTTATAAAAGGAGTCGTTTCGTGGATAAAGAACGCCATGCCAAAGGTCTTGCGGTGCGCCGCGCCGTGCTGGGCGACGAGTATGTCGATCGGGCTACTAAATCGGCCGATGATTTCAATCGGCAATTTCAGGACATGGTCAGCGAATTTTGTTGGGGCGAATGCTGGGGGGACGACACGCTCGACCGCAAGCAGCGCAGCATCCTCAACCTCGGCATGATTGCAGCACTCGGCCGTATGCACGAATTCGAGCTGCATTTTCGCGGTGCTATTCGCAACGGGCTGACGCGCGAGGAATTGCGTGCGATTCTAACGCAGATCGCGGTCTATTGCGGTATCCCCGCCGGAGTCGATTGTTTCCGTACGGCGCGCAAAGTGCTGGATGAGATGAAGGCGGCGAAACCTGCATAGCGTTTGCCGGAGACATAGGGAGGAACGATATGATCGATGCTAAGACGGCGATCGTGTTCGGCGCGGGCGCCGGGCTGGGCGGTACGGTGGCGCGGCGCTTCGCCAAGGCAGGGTATTCCGTCGCGCTGGTCGCGCGCGACGGCAAGCGTTTGGGGCAGATGGCAGCCGAGATCGGCGCGTCCGGCGGCCGCGCTATTGCAATCGCAGCGGATACGCGGGAGGAAATAGCGGTCGAAACCGCATTCGTGCGTGCCGAGAGCGAGATGGGTCCGGTTGGCGTGGCGGTTTATAACCCGGGCGCCATGTTTCGCGGCTCGCTGCTCGATACCGACGCCGAAACTTTCAAGAAGGTCTGGCGGCTGACCTGCTTTGGCGGTTTCCTGGTCGGGCGCGCGGCAGCCAAACGCATGGTGGAACGCGGCCACGGTACGATCCTGTTTTCCGGCGCCACCGCATCGGTGCGCGGCGGCGCACTTTACTCTGCCTTCGCCTCGGCCAAAGCGGGCCTGCGCTCGCTGAGCCAGAGCATGGCGCGAGAGTTCGGACCGAAGGGCATCCATGTCGCCCATATCGTGATCGACGGGGTGATCGACACGGCGGCCGTGCGCGAACGGCTGCCCGGGCGGATCGAGGCGCTACCGCCGAACGGAGCGATGAAGCCGGATGACATCGCGGAGGCCTATTGGCAGCTCCATGCCCAGCCGCGTAGCGCTTGGACCCATGAACTCGATCTTCGGCCCTGGTGCGAGAAATTCTGAAGCTTCAGGCGAGCAACGGCACGAGCGAGACCACTAGAAGGCCGGCCATCGTCCAATTAAACGCGGTGCGCGCGCGGGTGGAGGTCAGCAAGCGCCCGATCGCCAGCCCGAATAGCGCCCAGATCGACAGTGCGCCATAGCAAACTACGATGAAGATCGCGGCGATGATTCCGATCTCGTTCATCATGTTGCCGCCCACGGTGGTGTAGGTGCTGATGGCACCGCCGGCGATATACCAGGCCTTGCCGTTGACCCATTGGAACAGGGCCGCCTGGATGAAGGTCATGGGCCGGGCCGGACGGTCGCCATCCCCGGCGTCGCCAGCCTGCCTGCCCTGTGGCGCGACCGGCGGCGTTCCAACGCGGCGGTCGAGGCGTTGGCCGAGCGCCATGTTGCCGATATCGACGCCAAGATCGCGGCGTACCGGGCCATCCGGCACACCCTGGTCGATCTGATCGCGCGTTGTCACGGCGACGGCCGGCCGGATTGCCCGATCCTTGACACCCTAGAGCGGGCGCCAGCGACAAATCGAGGAAACCCCAAGCAATAGGGGTTATCCCTGTTTCAACACCTCAACATGTTGTGGTAAGGTATGAGCTGGTCCTGGTTGTTTGGACAGGTCGGCAGCGTCGTTAAAGTGTATTCCGATTGCTGATCATGCTGCCAAAGCCCGAATCATATTAAACGCTTTTTGCTGCTGTTGGGCCTGTGAAGATGTGGGCAAGGCGTCAGCCTTGTCCAT
>SHVW01000045.1 GCA_009694085.1 Alphaproteobacteria bacterium | reverse complement strand
GCGAGCGCGCTCGCCTCGTCGCCGAGATCGCCGCATAGGAGCGTCAGCGCAACGCTGACGGCGCCCGCATCAAATGGATGTTCACCACCGAGCGCGCCCGCGATAAAATGGCCCGCGCTTACCCAGACCAAACTAAAGAGTCATAATCACTGTGCAGAGGTGCTAGCCTCGGCAGGACCGGTTGACGGTGATGACTGGTGGCGCCGGGTCCCCCACTCGGCGCCGCCATCTTTTTCGGCTAGCAGGCTATAGGTGACGTCGGTTTTTACCCCTGGGGCGCCCTCTTTGTTGGTTGGACAAGACCTTGGCTGCGTGCGCGGCGAACGGCTGGTGTTCGGCGGTCTCGATCTCTCCGTCGGGCCGGGCGCGGCTTTGGTGCTAACGGGCCCCAATGGCAGCGGCAAATCGAGCCTGCTACGCCTTTTGGCCGGGCTGTTGGCACCGGCCCGGGGTCGTATCGCCTGGGATGGCGTGCCGGTGGCGGACGATCCCGAGGCCCATCGGGCGCGTCTGGTCTTCGTCGGTCATCACGACCCGGTCAAACCAGGGCTAACCGTGGCCGAAAACCTGAAATTCTGGATGACGATGCGCGACGGGATCGGCGATATCGGGCCCGCGCTTGCCGCGCTCGGCTTGGACCGGTTGGCCGATCAGCCCGGGCGCTATCTCTCGGCCGGTCAACGGCGGCGTTTGAATCTAGCGCGTCTTGCTGCCGTGCCGGCTCGGTTGTGGCTGCTGGACGAGCCGACGGCGGGGCTCGATAGCGCCGCCCAGGCCATGTTGGCCGCGTTGATGGACCGGCATTTAGCCGGGGGCGGGCTGATTGTCGCCTCCGCCCACGGACCGATCGGGTTGGGACGAGCGGCGACGCTCGAACTCGTGCGATGAATGCCTTCGCCGCCCTGGTGCGTCGCGATCTGCGCCTGGCGCTCCGCCAAGGTGCCGATGCCGCCATGGTCGTCGCCTTCTTCGTGCTCACCGTGGTGCTGTTCCCCTTCGGCGTCGGGCCGGAAGCTAACATTCTCGCGCGTATCGCGCCCGGCATTCTGTGGGTGACGGCACTGCTCGCCGCCATGCTGTCCCTCGACCGCCTGTTTCAGGCGGATTACGACGATGGCAGCCTGGAGCAGCTCGTGTTGACCCCGGCACCCCTCGCTCTGATCGTGCTGGCCAAATGCCTGGCTCATTGGCTGACCACGGGTCTGCCCCTGACCCTGGCGGCGCCGATCCTGGCCTTGTCGCTCAATCTGGGGACCGAGGGCTATCCCGTGCTGGTGGGATCGTTGCTGCTGGGGACGCCGACGCTCAGCCTGCTGGGCGCGGTTGGTGCGGCGCTGGCATTGGGCGCGCGCCGTGCCGGCGTCTTGGTGGCGTTGCTGGTTTTGCCCCTGACCATTCCGGTCATGATTTTCGGCGTCGGTGCCATCGACGCCGCGCTTGCCGGGCTATCGCCGCGTCCCCATCTGCTGCTCCAGGGCGCGCTTCTCCTGGCGGCGCTGCCGCTTTGCCCCTGGGCGGCGGCGGCGGCACTTCGGCAGGCTATGGAATGAATAGGCTCCCCACCTTGTCTGTGACGACATGGCGCGCGGCCGGCATCAGGCCCGGCTTGAATTTTGTCCGCGATAGCCGCTGAATGACGATCATGTCTTTGCACCGTTTCGCCAACCCCGCGCGATTTCTCCGCCTCGCCGCAATCGTTCAACCCTGGTGCGTCGGGCTGGGCGCGCTGTGCCTGTTGGGCGGGCTCTATCTCGGCCTCCTGCGCTCGCCCGCCGACTATCAGCAGGGCGAAACCGTGCGCATCATGTATGTCCATGTGCCCGCGGCGTGGATGGCGTTGTTCGTCTATGCCAACATGGCGCTCGCCAGCGCCGTCGCCCTGATCTGGCGGCACCCTCTGGCGGATATCGCGGCCAAGAATGCGGCGCCGATCGGCGCCGGTTTCACCTTCGTGGCGCTCGTCACGGGCTCGCTCTGGGGCCAGCCCATGTGGGGCACCTGGTGGGTATGGGACGCGCGGCTGACTTCGGTGTTGATTTTGTTCTTCCTCTATCTCGGCCATATCGCGCTTGTGAACGCCTTCGACGATGTCGAGCGCGGCGCGCGCGCCGGCGCCATCCTGGCGCTGGTCGGTTCGGTCAATTTGCCGATCATCAAATTCTCGGTCGATTGGTGGAACACGCTCCATCAACCGGCCAGCGTGCTGCGCCTCGACGGCCCCACCATCCACAGCGCCATGCTGACGCCCCTGTTCCTGATGGCGATCGCGTTTACGCTGTTGTTCGTGGCCCTGTTGCTGATCAACATGCGCGCCGAGATTGTGGAGCGAAAAATCCGAAATTTGCGCCGCGCGCGCGCGGCGGAGAGCTGAGCGATGACATTCTTCCCCGCCATGGGCGGTCATGCTCATTTCATATGGCCCGCCTATGGCATCGCCGCTCTCGTCCTGAGCGGGTTGGCGTTGGCGGCGGTTCGTCGGCTGGCCCGCAGCGAGGCCGATTTGGCGAAATTGGAGGCCGAAACCACCGGCCATGGGGAGCGCCGGTCATGACCCGCAAACGCCGCCGCCTCTATGGCGTGCTGCTCGGCCTGGCGGCGCTGGGTGCGGCGACCGCTATGGCGTTGCTCGCCTTCCAGGACAATCTGGTGTTCTTCTTCAGTCCGAGCGATTTGATCGCCAAGCCGCCTTCTGCCGATCGCAACTTGAGGTTGGGCGGGCTGGTGGAAACGGACAGCGTCAAGAAACTGCCGGACGGCCGGACCGTGGAATTCCGCATCACCGACGGCCCCAATACGGTGGCTGTGCACTACGCCGGCATCCTGCCCGATCTGTTCCGCGAGGGGCAGGGTGTGGTGGTGGAGGGCAGGTTGGTGTCGGGCGTGTTCCAGGCGCGCGAGGTGCTGGCCAAGCACGACGAGACCTATATGCCGCGGGAAGTCGCGGACGCCCTGAAGAAATCCGGCCATTGGCAGGAAGGCAAGAAACCATGATCGCCGAACTCGGTCATTTCGCGCTCGCTCTCGCGCTTGCGCTGGCGCTGGCCCAAGGCACCCTGCCGCTGATTGGCGCCCAGCGCGGCGACGGGGTGTGGATCGCGTTGGCCAAGCCGTTGGCCCAGGCGCAATTCCTGTGCATCGCGCTTGCCTTCGCGGCGCTGACCCACGCCTATGTCACCTCCGATTTCTCGCTTGCCAACGTGGCGCGCAACTCCCACTCGGCCAAGCCGCTGATCTACAAAATCTCCGGCGTGTGGGGCAATCACGAGGGCTCCATGCTGCTCTGGGTGTTGATCCTGGCGCTGTTCGGCTTCCTCGTCGCCATCGCCGGGCGCAATCTGCCGCCGGCCCTGGGCGCGCGGGTGCTGGCTATCCAGGGCCTGATCGGCGCGGGCTTCCTTGCGTTTATCCTGTTCACCTCCAACCCGTTCGAGCGCGTTTTTCCGGTACCGGTCGACGGCAACGGCCTCAATCCGATCCTGCAAGATCCCGGTCTCGCCATTCATCCGCCGTTTCTTTACCTCGGCTATGTCGGCTTCTCCATCGCCTTCGCCTTTGCCGTGGCGGCGCTGATCGAGGGCCGGGTCGATCCGGCCTGGGCGCGCTGGGTGCGGCCGTGGACGCTGGGCGCGTGGTGTGCGCTCACCATCGGCATCGCGCTCGGCAGTTACTGGGCCTATTACGAACTCGGCTGGGGCGGTTGGTGGTTCTGGGACCCGGTGGAGAACGCCTCCTTCATGCCGTGGCTGGCGGGCACGGCGCTGCTGCATTCCGCCGCCGTGGTGGAAAAGCGCGAAGCGCTCAAAAGCTGGACCATCCTGCTCGCCATCATCGCGTTTTCGCTCAGCCTGATCGGCACTTTCCTGGTGCGCTCGGGCGTGCTGACCTCGGTTCACGCCTTTGCCACCGATCCCGCTCGCGGGCTGTTCATTCTCATGCTGTTGGTCGCCGCCATCGGCGGTTCGCTCACGCTCTATGCCGTGCGCGCGCCCCAGCTCAAGCTCGGCGGGTTGTTCCACCCGATCAGCCGGGAGGGCGGCATGGTGCTGAACAATTTGCTGCTTAGCACCGCGCTCGCCACGGTCTTCTTGGGCACGCTCTATCCCTTGTTCCTGGACGCGGTTGGCGGTGGCAAGGTGTCGGTCGGCGCGCCCTATTTCAACGCCACCTTCGTGCCGATCATGGTGCCGCTGGTGGCGGCCATGGCGGTCGGGCCGCTGCTCGCCTGGAAGCGCGGCGATCTCGCGGGGGCTCTCGGCCGGCTCAAATTCGCCTTCGCTGCCGCCGTCGCGGTCACGCTGACGGTCTTCGCCCTCACCTGGGGTGGGCCCGTGCTGGCACCCCTTGCCATGGGGCTGGCGGCCTGGCTGTTCGTGGCCACGCTGGCGGACTATGCCGAGCGCATTCAGTTGTTCCGCGCGCCTCTGGGCGAGAGCTTGCGACGCGCGCGCAATTTGCCGCGCGCGTCCTATGGCATGACGGTCGCCCATGCCGGCATGGCGGTTGCCATCGCCGGCATGGTCGGCGCCAGCGCCTGGCGGGTTGAGGTGGTGCAGGCGGCGCGGCCTGGCGATGTCGTCGAAGCCGCCGGCTTCGCGCTCCGATTCGACGGCGTGCACCAGTCCAAGGGACCGAACTACACCTTAGAGAGCGGTGGCTTTACGGTGACGCGCCAGGGCCGGTTTATCACGCGGTTGGAGGCGGAGCGGCGCTTCTTCACCGATCCGCCCCAGGTGACGACCGAGGCGGCGATCCGCACCACGGCACTGGGCGATCTTTACGTCGCGATCGGCGAGGACACGGCCGATCAGCCCGGCGCGCGCACCGTGCGCGTCTGGTACAACCCGCTGGTCGTGTGGATCTGGGTCGGCTGCCTGATCATGGCCGCGGGTGGCCTGCTGTCGCTGACCGATCGCCGGCTCCGCGTCGGCGCGCCGTCACGCCGTCGCGCCAAGTTGCCCGCCGCCGGCGCCGGCGTCAGGGCTTAGAGACGGTTGCTCGTGGACCCCTGGCGTCTGCTCTATCTCGTACCGCTCGCAGCCTTTATCGCGGTTGCCGGCTATTTCACCATCGGCCTGCAACGCGACCCGCGCACCTTGCCATCGGTTCTGATCGACAAACCCGTCCCGGCTTTCGCCCTACCGGCCCTGGTCGAGGGCAAGCCCGGCCTCGCTACGGCCGATCTCGCGGGCGAGGTCATGCTGGTCAATGTGTTCGCCTCCTGGTGCGCGCCGTGCAAGATCGAGCATCCCGTGCTGACTCGTCTGGCCGAGGCGGAAAAGATTCCGATCCACGCCATCAACTACAAGGACAAACCCGAGGATGCACGGCGCTGGCTGGCCCAACTCGGCGATCCCTATGGCCGCATCGGCGTCGATGCCGACGGTCGCGCTAGCATCGAATGGGGCGTGTATGGCGTGCCCGAGACCTTCATCGTCGACCGCCAGGGCCGCATTCGCTATCGCCATGTCGGCCCGGTCATGCCGCGCGACGTGGAGTCAACCATCCTGCCGAAGATCAGGGAACTTCGGCGATGAGGGCCCGGCTTGCAGCCTTGATGGTCGCATTGCCGCTCGCCGCGCTGGCGGTCGAGCCGGGCGAGGAGTTGAAAGACCCCGTGCTTGAGGCGCGCGCGCGCATCCTCAGCCGGGACATCCGCTGCCTCGTCTGTCAGAACCAATCGATCGACGACAGCAATGCGCCGCTCGCGCGCGATCTGCGCCTGATCGTGCGCGAACGCCTCGTGGCCGGCGATACAGACGACGGCATCATTCAGTATCTGGTGGCGCGCTACGGCGATTTCGTGCGGCTGCAACCGCCGATGAAACCGGCGACCTACGCGCTCTGGTTCGGCCCGGCCGCAATCTTGGCGATTGGCGTCGCCGGTATCTTGATCTTCTTCGCGCGCCGCCGCCGACGCATCGAGGTGCCGGCACCGCTCAGTGCCGAGGAGCGCGGCCGGCTTGACAGGATTCTGGCGGATCAAGCAGGCGAGGAGCGACGCTGATGTTGTGGCTCGGCATGGCCGCGATCAGCATCGCCGTGATGGCGCTCGTGCTGTGGCCGGCATTGCGCGCGCGCGTCGATGCGGACGAGCGCACCGATTACGGTCTGCGCGTGTTCAAGGATCAGCTCGACGAAATCGCCCGCGACCGCGCCGCGGGCCATTTCAGCGAGGATCAGGCCGCCGCCGCGCGGGTCGAGGTCGAACGCCGGCTGCTCGCCGCCGCTGCCGACCGTCCGCCGCCGCCGGACAAGCCGATCGGTGCGCGGGGTGCGCGGATCTCCGCCGCTGCTGCCGTGCTGGCGCTGCCGGCGCTGGGTTTCGTGCTCTATCTCGCGGTCGGTCAGCCGGACAAGCCGGATCAGCCGCTTGCGCTGCGCAATCTGCGCCATCCCGACGCCCAGGCCGGCGAAATCGCGGACATGGTCGAACGTCTGCGCACGCGTTTGCAAACCGAGCCCGGCGATATCGAGGGTTGGATGATGCTGGGCCGCTCCTACCGCGTCATGGGCCGGTTGCCCGAGAGCGCAGAGGCCTATCGCGAAGCGGCCCAGCGCTCCGACGGCGATCCCGCCGCGCTCTCCGCCTATGGCGAGGCGCTGATTTACGCCTCGGATGGCGTGGTGACGCCGCCGGCCCAGGCTGCTTTCTCGGAGACCCTGCGCAAGCAAGCGGGCGATCCGCGCGCGCGCTTCTACCTGGCTTTGGCCCGCGTCCAAGCCGGCGACGTCGCCGGCGGGCTCGCCGACTGGCGCGCGCTCGACGCGGATTCGCCCGCCGACGCACCCTGGTTGACGACCCTGCGCGAGCGCATCGCCGAGGCCACGCGCATGCTCAACCTCGATCTGGCTCGGTTGCCGCCGCTCGCCCGCGCGCCGCAAGCGCCAGCCATGTCGCCGCCGGTTGCGTCGGCACCCCCGCGCGGGCCCAGCCAAGCCGACATGCAGGCCGCCCAGGGCATGGCGCCCCAGGATCGCAATGCCATGATCCGCGGCATGGTCGAGGGCCTGGCCCAGCGGCTGGAGGAAAATCCCAACGATCGCGACGGCTGGCTGCGCCTGGCCCGCGCCTGGACCGTGTTGGGCGAGGCCCACAAGGCGCGGGTTGCCGAAGCGCGCGCAGCCGGGCTGACCGCGCCGGCACCCGAGCGCGTCGATGCCCTGCTCGACCAGGCCCGTGCCCTTTTCCCCGCCGACGGCAACCCAGACCGGGTGCCACCCGCCTTCACGGCGTTGATGCGGCGCATCCTCGCCCTCGATCCCGAGCAGCCCGAGGCGCTCTACCATGTCGGCCTGGCCGAGGCGGCGGCCGGCAACAAGCCGCAAGCGCGCCAGCTCTGGACTCGCCTGCTCGCCAAATCGCCGCCGGGTTCGCCAGGCTACGCGGAGGTGAAACGGCGGTTGGACGGGCTGGGGCCGTAGTTGTTGCCCGTGCTATCCGAGACTGCAGCGGCGTAGCTTGTGCTTCATCATCCGAATATCGTAGGAGTCGTCCTGTGGCTCATATGATTGTTCGTAAGCTCGACAAAAGTGTAATCGCGTCGCTCAAATCGCGCGCGCGTCAGCGCGGCTGATCGCTCCAGCAAGCATTGCGCGACATCGTGACGGCGGTCGAACCGAACCGCGAAGAGATTCTGGCGGCGGTTGACCGCGTGCGTGCCATGGCTCCGCGCCTTCTGCGCACCAGTTCGGCCAAGCTGATCCGCGCCGAGCGTGACCGGGGATAGCGCCAACCTTGATCGCCGCCAAAACCTCTTTGTCCGGCGACGGTGCCGGGTTATGACAATCTGAAGCCAACTATCGGTCCCGTATATGCCGCCCGCTCCCGAAGCCCTCGCCGTCACCGATTTGCACAAAAGCTTCGGGCCGCTCGAAGTGCTCAAGGGCGTGTCGCTCACTGCCAACGAAGGCGACGTGATCTCGATCATCGGGGCCAGCGGCTCGGGCAAGAGCACGCTGCTCCGCTGCATCAACCTGCTGGAAGTGCCGGATTCTGGTCAAGTGCGCGTAGCGGGCGAGACCATCGCCATGCGGCCCGCGCGCGATGGCCGGGCCGAGCCAGCTGACCGCCGCCAGGTCGACCGCATCCGCAGCCGGCTCGGCATGGTGTTTCAGAGTTTCAATCTGTGGTCCCATTTGACCGTGCTGGAGAATGTGATCGAGGCGCCGGTTCATGTGCTCAAGCGTCCGCGGGCGGAATGTGTGACCGACGCCATGGCGCTCTTGGAAAAAGTCGGCATCGCCGAGAAGCGCGACCACTACCCCGCCCATCTGTCCGGCGGTCAACAGCAGCGCGCCGCCATCGCTCGCGCCTTGGCGATGATGCCTCAGGTGCTGCTGTTCGACGAGCCGACCTCCGCGCTCGACCCCGAGTTGGTTGGCGAGGTGTTGCGCGTGATCCGCCAGCTTGCGCGCGAGGGGCGCACCATGCTGATCGTGACCCACGAAATGGGCTTCGCGCGCGAGGTCTCCAACCGTGCCATCTTCCTGCACCAGGGCCGGGTGGAGGAGGAGGGGCCGCCGGCCCAGGTCCTGGGCGAGCCGCGCTCGGAGCGCTGCCGGCAGTTCATCCAGAGCCATCTCTAGGTGGCTTTTCCCTTGACCGGCCGGCGCGGGCCGGTCGATCCTGCATCCAAGGGAGTAATCCCGACGACAACAGACAGGCGAGGTTTCCCATGATCAAGCGCACCCTTCCCATCCTGGCCGCGCTGGCGGCTGCGGTCCTGTTCGCCGGCGCGCCCGCGTTCGGCCAGGCCAAAAAAGTCAAGATCGCGACCGAAGGCGCCTACGCGCCCTGGAACTTCACCGACGCGTCGGGCAAACTCGCCGGCTTCGAGGTCGATCTCGCGGCCGAGCTGTGTAAGCGCATGAAGGTCGAATGCGAGGTGATAGCCCAGGATTGGGACGGCATCATCCCAGCGCTCAACGCCGGCAAATACGACGCCATCATGGCCGGCATGTCGATCACCGAGAAGCGCCGGGAGGTGATCAACTTCTCCAATCCCTACGCGGCGACACCGGCGGTGATGGTCGTGCTCAAGTCGAGCCCGATCGCGAAAGCGCTGCCGCTCGGCGATACCTACTCGCTAAACAAGACGACGCCCGAAGCCGACAAGGCGATCGCAGCCGTCAAGGTCGCGCTCAAGGGCAAGGCCGTGGGGGCCCAGGTGTCGACCACGCACGCAAACTTCCTCGAAACCTATCTGAAGAGCGAGGTCGAGATCCGCCCGTACAAGACGACCGAGCAGCACGATCTCGACCTGACCGCAGGCCGGATCGACGCGGCGCTCGCCGCGATGTCCTACTGGAAGCCGCTGCTCGACAAGCCCGAGGGCAAAGACATGGTCATGGTCGGCCCGAGCTTCACCGGCGGCGTGTTCGGCAGCGGCGTCGGCATCGGCATGCGCAAGGCCGATGGCTCGCTGCTGGCCGAGTTCAACAAGGCCGTGGCCGAGGCGACGGCGGACGGCACGATCAAGAAGCTGTCCATGCAGTGGTTCAAGTTCGACACGACGCCGCAGTGATGATCTGACCCAGAACGAACGGCCGCCGGCCTCGTCGGCGGCCGTTCGCATGTTCCGATGAACGTGCCATGGAATTGCTGAGTTGGGGCGACCGCGGCTGGGGCGACGAGTTGTTCCGCGCCACGCTGATGACGCTGGCGGTGGCGGCCCTCGCCTTCCTGATCGGCCTTGTCTTCGGCACGGCCGGGGCGGCGGCTAAGCTGTCGCGCTGGCGTGTCGCGCGGGCGGCGGCCGATGGTTACACCACGGTGCTGCGCGGCGTGCCCGATCTGCTTGTCATTTACCTGTTCTATTTCGGCGGCAGCAGCGTGCTCATGACGATCGCCAGCATGTTCGGCCATACCGGCTTCATCGGCGTCGATGCCTTTACGACAGGTGCTATCGCGATCGCGATCATCAACGGCGCCTATTCGACCGAAGTCATTCGCGGCGCCGTGCTCGCGGTGCCCAAGGGCGAGATCGAAGCGGCGCGCGCGGTCGGCATGTCCGACGCCTTGCTGTTCCGCCGCATCATGATCCCCCAAGTGCTACGCTTCGCGCTGCCCGGCCTGGGCAATGTCTGGCAGCTCGCGCTCAAGGAGACGGCGTTGATTTCCGTCACCGGGCTGGTCGAGATCATGCGCCAATCGACCATCGCATCCGGCTCGACCAAGAAGCCGTTTACCTTCTTCGCCGCCGCCGCCGTGCTCTATCTGATCCTGACCACGCTCTCGACCTGGGGCTTCCAGCGCGCGGAAACCTGGTCGGCACGCGGCGTGCGGCGCGCCTGAGGGACGCGGCCATGGACCTACCCTTCCTGTGGAACACGGCACGCGAGCTGATTGCCGGCGTGCCCCTGATGTTCCAACTGGTCTCGCTGTCGCTGGCCCTCGGCCTCGTGCTGGCCACGCTGGTGGCGCTCGTGCGCCTGTCGCCCTGGCCGGTGTTATCGGGCGTCGCCTATGGTTATGTCTATGTCTTCAGGGGCACGCCGCTGCTGGTCCAGGTGTTCCTGATCTATTACGGGCTCGGCCAATTCGAATGGATCCGCGAAAGCTTCCTGTGGATTTTCCTGCGCCAGCCCTATTGGTGCGCCATTCTCGCCCTCACGCTCAACACGGGGGCCTATGGCAGCGAGATCATCCGCGGTGGCTTGCAGGCCGTGCCCTGGGGCCAGGTTGAGGCCGGCCGCGCTTGTGGCATGTCGGGCTGGCTGTTGTTCCGGCGGATCACATTGCCGATCGCCGTGCGCCAGGCGTTGCCCGCCTATGGCAACGAGATGATCTTGATGGTCAAGGCGACCTCGCTTGCCAGCATCATCACCATGCTGGAGATCACCGGCATCGCCCAGCGGCTGATCTCCCAGACCTATCGGGCGATCGAAATCCTGTTGGTCGCCGGCGCGATCTATCTGCTGATCAACTTCCTGTTGACGCGCGCGGTCAAGGCTTTGGAGCATTGGCTCTCGCCCCATCTGCGCGACGCGCCGGCGCCGGTCCTGCCGAACGCCGCCCTGGTCCATTGACGCGCGACGACGTCCTTCGCCTCATCGAAGCGGCACCTTGGCGCGTGGCTGCATTGGAGGCCGTGCGCGCGCTCGATCTGCCCGATGGCTGGATCGGCGCCGGTTTCGTGCGCGCGCCCGTATTGGATGCGCTGCATGGTTACGACCGCCCGACGCCGCTCGACGATATCGACGTGATCTATTTCGATCCGCGCCAGCACAGTGTGGCGCTCGACATGCATTGGGAGAATGTCTTGCAAATGCGGATGCCGGGCCTGCCGTGGTCCGTCCATAACCAGGCACGCATGCATATGCGCAATGGCGATACGCCCTACCGCGACATGGTGGATGCGCTCAGCCATTGGCTGGAAACGCCCACGGCCGTGGCTGTAAGGATCGGGGCGGCCGGTTCGGAGTTGCTGGCCCCCTTCGGCATCGACGATCTGGTCGGCCTCACGCTACGCCCGACGCCGGCCGGCCGGCGGAAACCTACACAGTTCCGAGAGCGGGCGGTTTCTAAGGGCTGGGCCGCACGTTGGTCGAACCTTAGACTCACGATGGATTGAGTTAGATTTGGAAGAATTCCTCCTTATACGGCAGATCGAGGCCGAACTGGATGCGGCGCGCGGGCTCGTACGCGCGGGCGCGTGGGCGGAAGCCGCTACGATCTACCGGCGGCTTATCGAAATGCGGCCCGACTTGCTGCCGGCTCGACTCAATGGCGGCACCGCGCTCATGGGCTTGGATCGGGCGGAGGAAGCGCTCGACTGGTTTGCCGCTGCTGCTGCGCAAGCTCCCCAGGAGCCGCGGGTGTGGGAGCGGCTGGGCGCGGCCTGTCATGAGGCCGGGGCCTTCGCCGCGGCGATCGGCCATCTCGATCGCGCGCTCGATCTCGATCCAGCGCTGCGCCCGGCGCGTGTCATGCGGGCTTCCACGCGGCTTCTGACGGGCGATTTCGCCGGCGGTTGGCGCGACCTGGCGGGGCGCGGGGCAGAGGCTGCGACCGGGTTGGACGTGCCGGTCTGGCGCGGCGAACCGGTGGCCGGACGCGCTCTCGTCGTCGTTGCCGAGGGCGGGTTCGGCGACACGATCTTCTTTGCGCGCTATTTGCCACGACTGGCGGCATCCGGCGGCAAACTCCATGTTTTCGTTCAACCGGAGCTACGATCGCTGCTTGCGGCCAATTGGCCGGATATTTCATTTCCGGCCGATGGCGATCGTTTGCCGCGCATCCACTACCAGTGCGCGGCTTTCGATCTGCCCATCGGCTTCGGTACGGACGCACCCACGATCCCGAGTTCGAGTGCCTATCTCCGCAGCGACCCGGCAAGGGCGGCACTATGGCGCCAGCGGATGGAGCCGATGAGGGGTCGGATGCATGTCGGCATCGTATGGGCCGGGAACAAGCGGACGGTCGTGGACTACAAGCGCTCGCTCAATCCTCGCCTGCTGGCGCCGCTTCTTGCCGTTCCCGATATTGCCTTTGTCTCGCTCCAGCCCGGCGGACAATGCGATGGCGTGCTCGATGTCGGCGCGGCGTTGGATAGCTTTGCCGCGACGGCCTCGCTCATCGACGCGCTCGATCTCGTTATCACGGTCGACACCGCCGTCGCCCATTTGGCCGGGGCTCTGGGCAAGCCGACCTGGCTTCTGTTGCCGGCCATTCCCGATTGGCGCTGGCAGTTGAACCGTCGCGATTCGCCTTGGTATTCCTCGATGACGTTGTTCCGGCAGTCCCAGCGCGGAAATTGGGATATTCCAATCGCCGAATTGGCCGACCGGCTTCGAGCTTGGCGCACGAACGATGACCCCTCCTAACGCCGCGGCGCTTCCCTCCAGCCGTGCGGGCGTGGTCTTATAGGCTCGCGACGCGAGCTTGGGCCTCATTTATGCAGCAGCGTGCCACCGATATTCTCATCCAGGCGATCGAATCGGTCCTGGGCCACAATTCGGACGTGGCGCGCAATCTGCTGAAGGCAGTTGAGTCCGAAAATATGCTCGACATGATGCTGGCACGCACCAGCTTTGACGACCTGTCGCCCGATCTGCGCCAAAAAATTGCCGACGAAGTCGATCATGCCATCGAGGCCATTGTCCGCGAGCGCGGCGGCTAAATCCCGCGGTTGGGCGGATCAACCCAGTCAAGCAGCGCACCGTCGTGGTTTTGCCCATGCCGTTGCGGCCGAGCAGGGTGGCGGCGGCACCGGCCTCGATCGTCAGATCGATGCCGAACAACACGGCAGCGGCACCGTAACCGGCCTCAAGCCCGGCAATTTCGACCAATGTGCTCATCCCGCACTCTCGCCCAGATAGGCGCGGCGAACCTCGGGGTTTGCACGGATGGCGGCCGGTGTATCCGTCGCTATGACCCGGCCATTGACCATCACGGTAATCCGGTCGGCCAGCCGGAACACCGTGTCCATGTCGTGCTCAACCAGCAAGACGGTGAAGCGTCCTTTCAGCTGCGTCAGCAAGGCCACCACGCGTTCGCTTTCGCGCGCGCCCATGCCGGTCTGGGCTCGTCGAGCAAAAGGTCTGTCGCGCCGGCAGCGAGCGCCAGCCCGACTTCAAGCTGGCGCCGCTCGCCATGGGCCAGCGCGTCGACCCGCATGTCGGCGCGCTCGGCCAGATCGATCTCGCTCAACACCGCACGCGCGTCGCGCTCAAGTTCATCGTCATCGGCGATCGCGCGCCAGCAACCGAAGTGGCGACCCCCGCGCGCCTGAACGGCCAGCGCCACGTTCTCGATCGCGCTGAATTTGGGAAACAGTCCGGTGATCTGGAAGGACCGCGCCAGACCGCGCGCCACTCTGCGATGCATGGGCAACGCCGTCACGTCGCGGCCGTCGAGCCGGACGCTGCCGGCGTCGGGCCCGATGGCGCCGGACAACAGATGGATCAACGTCGTCTTGCCCGCGCCGTTCGGCCCGATCAGGGCGTGCAACTCGCCCCGGCCGATCTCAAGGCTGACATCGTCCACCGCGACGCCGCCGCCGAATCGCTTACTCAATCCTTGAATGGCAAGCGCGCTCACGATGCGGGCCCGCGGCGCATCAGGTTGGCAAGACTATGTTCGGCGAACAGCACGATGGCGAGCAGAACTGCGCCGACGCCAAGCTGCCAATGGATGGTATATTCGCGCAAGATCTCTTCGAGCACGACGAGGACGCAGGCTCCAATCAAACCGCCTAGCGGGTGGCCGGCGCCGCCCAGGATCACCGTGATCATCAGCGAGCCCGACTGGGTCCAGTGCATCAGGCTCGGACTGACCAATCCATTCAGATTGGCGAGCAATGCGCCGCCGAGTCCGGCCGCCGCGCCGGCAATCACGAAACCGGCGAGCTTGATGCGGACGGTGGGAAAGCCGATCGCCTCCATGCGCGCTTCGTTGTCGCGGATGCCTTGAAGCGCGCGGCCGAGCGGGCCATTGATCAAGCGCAGGAACAGGCCGAGCACGATCGCCAAGGCGGCGAGGGCCACATAGTAGAAAATCGTGTCAGATTTGGCATCGATCCCGAATCCTAGAGTCGATCGGCGCGGCAGGTTGAGTCCGTCATCGCCGCCGAGCAGGCGGAGCGAGATAACGGCGTAATAGGCCATCTGAGCGAAAGCGAGCGTGATCATGATGAAATAGACGCCCGCAGTGCGCAGGCTGACACAGCCGACCAGTAGCGCCTCGGATGCCGTGCTGGAGGCTATGAACGTATGCGCCATACCTTTTCCGCCAGGCGTCGATGAGCTGGCGGCGGCCGGGCTTCACGCCATTCCCGGCGACAAGGTCGCGAGTCCGCGCATCAGCGAGTGTCCGGCGGCGCTGGAATGTCGGCATTATCAGACCCTGCATATCGGCCAGTCGCGCGAGATCATCCTGGGCGAGGTCCTGTGCGTACATCTACGCTCGGACATCGTCAATCCCGACACGTTGCACGTGAATCCGGCCGGGCTCGATGCTATCGGCCGCATGGGCGGACACGGATATGCGCGCACGCGCCACCCTTTCGACCTGCCGACCATGACGGTGGAGGAGTGGCAGGGAGCCGGCCGTCGATTGACGACGGCAAAGTAACAGGCGCGGATGGCGTCCAATGCGCTGCATGCCGCAAAGTATGCAGAGGCCGTTAGATCCCAGCCTTACTCTCTATGTCAATTTAATCAGTAAGGTAGCCTGGCATCGCGCTCGCGCGGCTTAGCCTTGTTCAAGGGCCACCGCCCAACGCTAACGTCCGGCACCGGGCGTGGTGCTGCGCGACGACGCGGCCGTACCGTCGCGCCGGGCCGCCTCGCCGCCGCTGGCAGTAACCAGATCAGTCAACGTGGAAATCGCGAACGCGCCGATCGCCAACACCAAGATGACGATGGCCAGAACGGACACGCCGGTCGCAATCTTGTCGACGAACTTGGCGAACAAGATCGTCCGCCGTTTCGGTAAGGGCGGCCGTTCCTTGGGCAGAGTCGCGAGATCGGGCTCGGGCTGCGCAATCAAGGGCCCGGCCGGGGCTTCGCCATCGGGCGCGTCGGCCAGCAGGCTCATAAGCAGATCGAATTCATGGCTCTTGAGCCCGATGAACTCGCCTGCCGCCTCGCCCGTGTCGTTGTTGACGCGCACGATGCGCGCCTGGAAATCGAGCCGGCTCTTGGCGCCCCAATCGACATGGGCGAAGACGCCCGCTACTTCCTCGCCTTCCGTGCCCTCGTAATAGCCGGTCACGTTGAAGCCGCCGAGCGAGCAATCGACGAGCTGGCAAATGCGCCCCTTGATCACAACCCGAAGCGCCGGCCAGCGAAAGCGCTGATGGCGCCGATTATCGGCAGACTTAGGAGGAAGTTTCGCCGTCGCAGCCATTGACCCACGCCCATCGAAGCAATGGGTTTAAATAACATATCGACGGTTGCCTGTGAATCGGCAATCCGGCCGATCCAGGCAGCCCCGCGTTGACAGCCCGAAGCTCGGCCCCTAGTTTCGCCGAACCCTTCGAATTTAAACCATTTCCTGGATCGAGCAGACGGGGAGCGACGGTGAGCGACACCATCTGGAACAAGGCTGCGGCGACCAACGAATTGCCCGCGGGCGAAATGAAGCAGGTTCAGATCGGCCCACGCTACGTGGCACTCTATAACGTCGAGGGTACGATCTACGCGACCGACGACATCTGTAGCCATGCCGATGCCTCGTTGTCGTCGGGTTATCTGGAGGGCGACACCGTGGAATGCCCGCTGCACCAGGGTCGCTTTCACATCCCCACGGGGAAGGCCATGGGGGCGCCGGTGACGGTCGATATCGCCACCTACCCGATCAAAATCGAGGGCACGGTTATCCTGGTCGCGCTGCCCCCGGCGTAGAGCAGCTTCAAATTCTAAAGCTTGTAACGCAGCCCCATCTGCATCTCTTGGCTCTTGAGATCGCCCTTGTCTTCGCCGACGGCCAGGCGGCCGGCGACCGAGTCCGTGACGGTGCCGGCCTTAGTCTTGATGTCGCCAGCGTCGAGATAGCGATAGCCGACATCGAGCGTCAAATTCGATAGGATGTCGATGCCAAGGCCGAGACCGGCCTGCCAGGCCAATCCGGTCGCGCTGGCGCCAGGCAACTTGCCCGTGGCCGTCGCACCCGAAGCGAGACGCTGAGAGTAGCTCAAATCGTCCAGCTTGTTGCGCGCGACGCCGACGCCGACACCGAACCAGGGATGCACCCGGCTAAGCCATGAGGCGTATTGGCCGAGATCGACCGGCACATCCCAATAGGCGTTGACGAGGCCGACCAGCGAGGTGAGGTCGCCCTTGTAATTGGCGGCGAAGGGAGTCGCCTGGTCCTTGTCGTCGATCGCAAAGCCGGGCCGGTAATCGGCGGTCAGGTCGAAGCGGAGTTGGCGGTTCCAGCGATAGCCGAGCCCGGCACCGAAGCTGACGCTGTCGCCGATCTTGTCCAGCTCGCCGCCGCAGCCCGTGCCGCGCGCCAGGCAGGCGATCACGGTGCCCGCGGGCGGCTTGTCCTTGATATTAGCATCGAGCCCCATTCCATAGCCAACCTCGCCACGCACATAGAGGCCGGACGTGCCGCCGTCGCGACCGAGCCAGGACAGCATGCCCTCGCCGGTGGCCGGAGCCTGCGCTTGCGCCTGGCGCGGCGAAGGCGGGAGAGCCGGTGGCCGGGGCGGCGGGATCGGCAGTGCGCCGGCCGTGGGACGGGCGCTGGGGCTAGGCGGGCGACTCGGTGTTTGAGCCGCCTATGGTGGCGCGACCTGCGGTTGGACTGCTTGCGGTTGACCCGGCGGCCGGAGCGTTACGGCAGGCAAGGCCGGCGCTGCGACCCGGGCCACGCGCGGCACGAGCGCCTCGAAACAGGCGAGCCGCTCGGCCTCGCGCACGCGCGCCATGCAGCCGCCATTGACGCTATGGATGGCGCCGAATCGCGATGCCGCATCGATGAAGGACACGCGCTCGAAACAAGCGAGCCGTTGGGCCGCCGCCGTCTCTGCCACGCATTCGGCAATGCCGCTCGAAGCCGGCTGTGCCATGGACGGTTCGGCCGAACCCGCGACCGCGCCGAGCACAAGCATCGCTATCGTCATCGATCGAAAAGTCACGCCACACCTCGCCATCGCTTTTTCCCGGCTTTACAGCCCGACCTTACAGGACGGCCCAAGCCATGGGCAAGCAAGGCCGCGCCGCATTCTTACCAAGCTCAGCGGTGGTTTCCCGCCGCCAGGTCGCGGGCCACCGCGAGCAACGCATCCACCGCGCCGCGACCGATCTCGCTCTTGAGGCACGCGACGGTGTCGATGCTGACGTCGCGGCCCTCTCGGATGCGTGCGACCTGAAATCGCTCGTCCCAACCGGCCTCGCGGTCGGTGCCAAGTCCGATGCCCAACCCCTGGGCCACTGCCTCATGGACCGCTTCGCGGCTGCCCAACCGCATGGCCATATTGACCGTGACGCCGGCCAGGCCCAGCACCCGTTCGAGAATGATCTGAGTCCCCGATTCCGGCTCGCGCGCAATCACCGCCTCGCCCTGAAGGTCGCGAATGGCGATGGTCCGGCGGCCAGCAAGGCGATGCCGGCTGGGCACGAGCGCCACCAGGCTTTCCCGCCGATAGGGCACGGCAAGGATACGGTCGTCGGGTCCCGGGTTGGCGGCGATCACGGCATCGACCCGTTGCTCGGTCAAGAGTTGCCAAACCCGGGTCGAGTTGCCGAACGATACGGCCAGCCGGATCGCCGGATGGCGGCGCTGGAACGCGGCCAACACATCGACGGCGCCGTGCGGGCTGTCCGACGCCAGGCTCAACTCCCCCTGGGTGAGCGCGCGCGAGGCCAGCAACTCCGCGCGGATGCGCGCCTCGATGTCGAACATCTCGCGGGTTAGCGCGAACAGGCGCCGGCCGGAATCGGTCAACGCCAGGCCGTCGGACAATCGTTTGAATAGGCGGACATTGTAAGCCTTCTCCAGCAATCGCACCTGGATCGTGACGGCCGGTTGAGTCAAACGGAGCCGGCGCGCAGCCGCGGAAAAACTGCCGGCTTGGGCGACGGCATCGAAGGCAAGGAGCTGTTTCAGGCTCACCACGGGATTGTAAGAAAATTTATGGATGTGGGCAAATTATCTAATTTGCTTGAAAATCCGGCATCGCGGACACTGCTCGGACGACGGAGAGATGAGCATGTCCATGACGGTTGCCACCAAGTCATCGGCCGAAATCGCCGACATCGCCGAGCTGATCGGCCGCCAACGCCAGGGCTGGTCCTTAGAGGCGCCGTTCTATCTCGATCCCGAAATCGCCCGACTCGATCTGGCGCGCGTATGGCGGCGCGGCTGGTTGTTCGCCGGGCATGCCTGCGAGATCGCCCGGCCCGGCGACTACATCGTGCGCGAATTGGCCGGCGAATCGATCGTGATTACCCGCGCGCGCGACGGCCGCCTCAATGCCCTGTTCAACGTCTGCCGCCATCGCGGCGCGCGCGTGTGCACCTCCGCCCAGGGTAGCGCCCGCATGCTCACCTGCCCCTATCACGGTTGGACCTACGATCTCAACGGCAAGCTGACACTCGACATCGCAGCCGAGCATGGCGTCGACCGCGCTGCGTTCGGCTTGCACCGGGCCGCCCTGGAGGATGTGGCGGGGCTGCTCTTCGTCAGCACCGCCGACCATCCCGCCGCATTCGTCGATGTCCGCGCGGCGATCGCGCCGGCGGCGGCGCCCCATGGTTTCGATCGTGCCAAGATCGCCTATAGCGCGACCTATCGCGTGGCCGCGAACTGGAAGGTGATCTTCGAAAACAACCGCGAGTGCTATCACTGCCCGGGCGCGCACAAGGAATACATCCGCGCCAATTACGACGTCGATTATTCCCTCGGCCGCAACGAGACCGAAATCGCCCGGCGCGTAGCAGAGAGCAACAACCGTTGGCAACGCCTGGGCCTGACCGCGGCGAGCCCCCAATCCGACATGACGGGCCCATGGTATCGCTGTAACCGCACCCCTCTGGTGCCCGGCTTCGTCACGGAAAGCCTGGACGGCAAGCCCGTCGGTCCGCTCATGGGCACGATCGCGGAACCCGATTCCGGCACGCTGCGCGTCACCACCTTCCCCAATTTCTGGATGCATGCCAGCGCCGACCACGCCGTTACCACGCGCCTGTCTCCGGCCGGCCCGGGCGAAACGATTGTCGATGTGGCCTGGCTGGTCGCCGCCGATGCCGAAGAAGGTCGCGACTATTGGTACGATCGCCTGACGCCGTTCTGGAAGCTAACGTCGGAGCAGGATTGGGTACTGTGCTCGTCGGTTCAGGCCGGTATCGGGTCGAGCCGCTATCGTCCGGGCCCACTATCGCAGAAGCGCGAACGCAATGTTCAAGGCTTCATCGATTGGTATCTGAAGGAGTTATCGACGCCGTGATTCCAAACCATGCCCGTATCGTCATCATCGGTGGCGGCGCCGTCGGCTGCTCGATCGCCTACCATTTGGCCAAGCTGGGCGAGAAGGATGTGGTGCTGCTGGAGAAAAGCGGATTGACCCAGGGTTCGACCTGGCATGCGGCCGGCCTGGTCGGCCAACTCCGCTCCAAACGTAATTTGACCCGCATGATGCAGTATTCGGTCGAACTCTACGGCAAGCTTGCCGCCGAGACCGGCCAGGAGATCGAGTGGAAGCCCGTGGGTAGCCTGCGGCTCGCGGGCTCGCAAGACCGCTGGAGCGAACTCAAGCGCGCCGCGACCACGGCGCGCAGTTTCGATTTCGAGATGCATCTGGTCACGCCGAAAGAGGCGATTGCTTACTTCCCATTACTGAACCCGGCCGGCATCGTCGGCGCTGCTTTCGTGCCGAGCGACGGCCATGTCGAACCCTCTAGCCTGACGCAAGCTTATGCCAAGGGTGCTCGTGCCGGCGGCGTACGCATCGTCGAGGGCGTGACCGTCACTGGCTTTGGCCACAAGGACCGCCGCATCTCGACGGTCGAGACCAATCGGGGATCGATCGCTTGCGAGATTGTGGTCAACGCGGCCGGCATCTGGGCACGCGATATGGCGCGCCTGCTCGGCATCGATTTGGCGGCCGGGGCGACCGAGCATCAATACATGGTGACCGCAAAAATTCCCGACCTGCCGGCGAACCTGCCGACGCTGCGCGATCCCGATCGCGGCTTCTACCTCAAGCCCGATGTCGGCGCGCTCGCCATGGGCGGCTGGGAACCCAACACCAAGCCCTGGGGTCTTGACGGCATTCCCGCCGGCTTCGGACGCGAGCTGTTTCCCGGCAATATGGAACGCTTCGAGCAGATACTGCTGCCCGCCGCCGAGCGCCTGCCCATCCTAGGCGAGGTCGGCATCCGCACCCTGATCAACGGGCCGATTCCGGTTTCCGCCGACGGCGAGCCGATCCTGGGACTGGCACCGCAATTCGATAATTTCTATCTCGCCTGCGGTTTCACCTCGGGCATCGCCGCCTCCGGCGGCGCCGGCCGGGCGCTCGCCGAGTGGATCGTGGCCGGCGAGCCGTCGATGGATCTCTGGGCCTTCGATGCAAGGCGCTTTGGGCCCCATCATGGCGGACAACGTTACCTGGCGGAGCGCATGGTCGAATCCTACTACCACTACTACACCGTCCATTGGCCGGTGCAGGAGCACGATGCCGGGCGCGGTGGGCGGCGCAGCCCGCTTTACCCAACGCTCAAGGACCGGGGGTGCAGCTTCGGCTCCAAATTCGGCTGGGAGCGGCCGAACTGGTTCGCCCGCGACGGCGCCTCGCCCGTGGATGTGCCCGCCTTCGAAGACAAGCCCGGCTGGTTCGACGCGGTCGGCGCCGAGCACAGGGCAATCCGCGAAGCCGTCGCCGTGATCGACCAATCCTCGTTCACCAAATTCGAGTTATCCGGCCCAGGTGCGCTGAACGCGCTGCAACGCCTGGCAGCCAACGACATGGACCGGCCTGCCGGCACCGTCATCTATACTCAGCTTTGCAACGCCCGCGGCGGCATCGAGGCCGATCTAACCATCACGCGGCTGGCCGAGGACCGCTTCTACATCGTCACCGGCAGCGGCTTCGGCGTGCGCGACGGCAATTGGATCGGCCGTCACCTACCGCGCGACGGTTCGGTCGCCCTGATCGATGTAACTTCGGCACGTGCGGTGATCAATCTGTGCGGACCCCGCGCGCGCGACGTGCTGGCGGCGGTTGCCGATGCCGACGTCTCCAATGCCGCTTTTCCCTATATGCAGGCCCGCGAATTCAATATCGGTTATGCGCCCGTGCGCGCCTTGCGCGTGACCTATGTCGGCGAGCTCGGTTGGGAATTGCATGTGCCGACCGAATACGCTCGGCACGTTTACGAAACGCTGTGGCTGGCAGGCCGGGACCACGGCATGGTCGATGCCGGCTATCGCGCGATCGAGAGCCTGCGCCTGGAAAAGCGCTATCTCTATTGGGGTGCGGAGCTAACGCCGGATTACAATCCCTACGAGGCCGGTCTCGGCTTCTGCGTGGCGCTGGGCAAGGATGATTTCATCGGCCGCGAGGCGCTGCTGCGAATCAAACAAGCCGGTCCGAAACGACGGCTCGCCGGCTTTTCCACCCCTGGCTGGGTTCCGCTCCATGGCGGCGAGGCGATCTTGCGGCGAGGCAAGGCCGTCAGCGTGACCACCAGCGCCGGCTACGGTCACACGGTCGTCCGCAGCATCGCGTTGGGCTATCTGCCGACCGAGGAAACAGGCACCGACGGTTTCGAGATCGAGGCGTTCGGCCGGCGCTATCCGGCGGAGCGATCGGATAAGCCGCTCTATGATGCGGGGCGGGCGCGGATTGCGGGGTAAATTGTCTTCGCGCACGAGTCGATCATGCGCAGATCGTGGCGAAACTGGTATGGTTTAGTGTTGTGCGCAACAGGCGGCGAGCCCGGAAGGAAGGGATGACGACGGCGCGACTCGATTTAAAGTGATCGGTTTAGGGGCCGACGCCCGTTTATTCAGTGGAGAAGCGAGTCTCTGGTTGATAGCCTAACCATATGAGAGTCGCCACCACAGCACCCCCTAGAGATCGGCAGGAGGAACTCGGGCAGTTTCTCACCGCTGCACCGGTGGCCGACTTCATGGCATCGATGCTCGGACCGCTCCCTGGAATGGTGCGCTTCTTGGATGCCGGCGCCGGCTATGAGAAGGCCGTCGATTGCTTGAAAAAAGATCGCGAGCCGATGCTGGCTTTCTACGACTTCCCGGCCGAGTATTGGAAGCACTTGCGGACAACGAACCCGATCGAGAGTTCCTTCGCAACCGTTCGGCACCTCCAACAAGACCGCGCTCGCCATGGTGTTCAAGCTCGTGGAGGCCGCGCAGAAAAGTTGGCACCGGCTCCGAGGCCACAACTATTACCTCTGCACAGTGATTATGACTCTTTGGTTTGGTCTGGGTAAGCGCGGGCCATTTTATCGCGGGCGCGCTCGGTGGTGAACATCCATTTGATGCGGGCGCCGTCAGCGTTGCGCTGACGCTCCTATGCGGCGATCTCGGCGAC
>SHVW01000044.1 GCA_009694085.1 Alphaproteobacteria bacterium | reverse complement strand
TTTCCAATGCGGACGGAGCTGCCAGCTCATCGCCCGAAACTGACCCGGCGTTACGCCGGTCAGCGACCGAAACGGCCGCTTGCGCACAAGGCCCGCGCAGCTAAATTTCGCCATCGGAAGGGCCATCCAACGCCCTCCCATCTTGAATCACGTCGCGCCGCTCTTGGGAATCCCTTCATTTTTGCAACAGGTCTAATGAACGATATCGCGCTGTTCGATCGCGCCATGGCGAACCCGGCACCGGATTTCGTGCCGACGGAGATGGTCGATCGATTGCTCGCCGGCGAGAACCCGGTGCGCAACTGGCGACAGCATCGCGTCATGACCCAAGCTGTGCTTGCTAGCGGCCCGCATTGCCAAACCATACCTGTCTCAGTTGGAATCGGGCAAGCGGGCGGCTTCCCAGGCCGTGCTACATCGGCTTGCCCGCGCACTCCGCGTCGACATCGACGATCTCGTACCGGCGGAGCCGGTGCGAAAGCGCCAGAAGCGCGCGGCGCGACCATGACCAACGACTCGAAAACTTCCCTCGATGGCGGCTGTACCTGTCGCGCCGTGCGCTATCGCATGACGAGCCGGCCGATGTTCGTGCATTGCTGCCATTGCCGCTGGTGCCAGCGGGAAACCGGGGCGTCCTTCGCGCTCAACGCCATGATCGAGGCGGATCGGGCGGTCCTGCTGTCGGGCGCGCCCGAGATCGTGATGACGCCGTCGAACAGCGGCAAGGGGCAGAAAATCGCGCGCTGCCCGGTTTGCAAGGTCGCGCTGTGGAGCAACTATGCCGGCGCCGGGGATGCCGTGCGGTTCGTGCGCGTCGGCACCCTGGATGAGCCCGATTGCCTACCGCCGGATATCCATATCTTCACCAGTTCCAAGCAGCCCTGGGTGACATTGCCGCCCGGCATTCCGGTGGTGCTGGAATATTACGACCGCGAGAAATATTGGCCGGCGGATGCGCTGGCGCGGCGGCGCGCGCTACTCGGCACTTAATCCAACCCCAGCAGCGACCGCGCAAAGGCGCGCGCCTCAAAGGGGCGGAGGTCGTCGATCGCCTCGCCCACGCCGATGGCGTGAACCGGCAGCTTGAAGCGATCGGCCAACGCAACCAGCACGCCGCCCTTGGCGGTACCGTCCAGCTTGGTCACGATCAGCCCGGTAATCTGGGCCAATTCGCGGAAGGTCTCGACCTGGGCGTGGGCGTTCTGGCCGATGGTAGCGTCGAGCACAAGCAGGCAATCGTGCGGTACCGTCGCGTCAAGCTTACGCAATACGCGTATGATCTTGGCCAGTTCCGCCATCAGGTCGGCCTTGTTGTGCAACCGCCCCGCCGTGTCGATCAGCAGCACATCCAAGCCCTCGCGCCGGGCTCGTTCCAGCGCGTCATAGGCTAGGCCCGCCGCATCCGCCCCGGTCTCGCGCGCGATCACCGGGCAATCGGCGCGAGTGCCCCAGATTCTGAGCTGTTCGACCGCGGCGGCGCGGAAGGTGTCGCCCGCCGCCAGCAGCACACTCAGGCCGCGGTCGCGAAATTGGCGCGCCAGCTTGCCGATGGTCGTGGTCTTGCCGCTGCCATTGACACCCACGACCAGCACCACATGGGGCTTGCGTGCGGGATCGGGGACAAGCGGGCGGGCGACCGGCGCCAGGATGGCTGCGATATCCTCGGCCAAGGTCGCGCGCACGGTATCGGGGTCGACCTCGCGGTGGAATTTGAGCTTGGCGATGGTGCCGGCGAGCCGCGCGGCGGTGGCGGGGCCGAGATCGGCTGCAATCAGGGCTTCCTCAAGCTCCTCGATCGCTTGCGCGTCCAGCTTGCGCCGGACGAAGACCTGGGCGATGCCGTCGCCGAGTTTGGCGGTGGTTTTCGCCAGCCCCGCCTTGAGCCGCGCGAACCAGCCGGTCACGCCGCGCGCCGGCCGATCAGCCTGCCCTCCGCCGCGCCGACAACATCGACCGCGACCACCGAACCGGCCTCGCCCTCATCGAGCGCAATCGGCGCATAGTGTTCCGTGCGGCCGAGACCGGGTTCTTCCACCAGGGCATGGGCGCGCCGACCGATCCGGCTGCGGAGGTGGCGGTCGAGCGCGGCGGTACCAGCCTGGCGCAGCCGCGCCGCCCGTGCCTTGCGGACATCTCCCGGCACCTGGGGCATGCGCGCCGCCGGCGTGCCCCGGCGTTGGGAGTAGGGGAAAACATGCAAGAAGGTTAGGTCGCATTCGGCGACGAGGGCGAGCGTATTGGCGAACATCGCTTCGGTCTCGGTTGGGAAGCCGGCGATCAGATCGGCACCGAAGGCGATGTCGGGCCTGAGTTCGCGGGCGCGCCGGCACAGCGCGACCACGTCGGCGCGGGAATGCCGGCGCTTCATGCGCTTGAGCACCATGTCGTCGCCGGACTGCACGCTCAGATGCAGATGGGGCATCAGGCGTGGCTCCTCGGCGACGAGGCGCATGAGATCGTCGTCGATCTCAACGGGATCGAGAGAAGATAGACGCAGGCGGCCCAGCTCCGGTACTTGAGCCAAGAGACGGCGCGTCATTTGGCCCAAGCTGGGCCGACCCGGCAGGTCCTGACCGTAGGCGGTGAGATCGACGCCGGTCAGAACGATCTCGCGGCAGCCGCGCTCGACCAGCGCGCGCGCCTCCGCGACGATGCCGCCCATGGCGACCGATCGGCTGTTGCCGCGTCCGAAGGGGATGATGCAGAAGGTGCAGCGGTGGTCGCAGCCCTGCTGGACCTGGACGAAGGCGCGGGCGCGTTCTGTAAAACCGGCAAGCAAGTGACCGGCCGTGTCCTTCACCGCCATGATGTCGTTGACGGCGACGCGCGTCATGTCGTTGGGCAGGAAGCTGCGCGCCTCCAGCTTCTCGGCGTTGCCCAGCACGCGGTCGACCTCGGGCATGGCGGCGAAGCCGGCGGGGTCGATCTGGGCGGCGCAGCCGGTCACGATGATGTGCGCATCCGGCCGCTGGCGGCGCGCGCGGCGGATCGCTTGGCGCGCCTGGCGCTCGGCTTCGCCGGTCACCGCGCAGGTATTGACGATCACAGCGTTGTCGAGCCCTGCCTCGCGCGCGCGCCGCGCGATCACCTCGGACTCGTAGGCGTTGAGCCGGCAGCCGAGCGTGATGACTTCCGTTGCGCTCACGACAGCAGCGCCGCCGGCATCTCGCCGGTGAAGGAGGTGGCGACCGGCCCGGTCATGAGCACATGGCCGTCGGCGAGCCATTCGATAGTCAGCGTGCCGCCATCCACCACGATCTCGGCCTTGCGCTCCGTTAGCCCGCGCCGAACGGCGGCGACCAGTGTTGCGCAGGCGCCGGAGCCGCAGGCACGCGTGATGCCGGCGCCGCGCTCCCACACGCGCAGCCGCAGCCTTGTGCGCGAGACGATCTGGGCGACGCCGATATTGGCCCGTTCGGGAAACAGCTTGTGGCGTTCCAGAACCGGGCCGAATTCCTCCAGCGCAATGGCGTCGACATCGGACACGAAGAATGTCGCGTGCGGGTTGCCCATATTGGTGCAAACGGGATCGGCGAGCGGCCCGACCGTGAGTTTGACACACAGCGTGTCCATGGGCTCGGCCAGGGGAATCTCGCGCCAGTCCAGCCGCGCCGGACCCATATCGACGCTGACGAGCCCGCCTTCGGCCGCGTTGGCGTCGAGCAGGCCTGAAATCGTCTCCACGATCACATGGTCGCGGCCAAGCTCGTTCATGACGAGTTGGGCGACGCAGCGGGTGGCGTTGCCGCACGCCCCGGCCTCGCCGCCATCGGGGTTGCGGATGCGCATGAAGGCGTCGGCGAGCTTGGCCTTGGGCTTCTCGATCACGATGAGCTGGTCGCAGCCGATACCGGTGCGCCGGTCGGCGATGGCGCGGGCCTGTTCCGGCGACAAGCTCAGGTCGCTGGCACGCCCATCGATCACGACGAAGTCGTTGCCCAGCCCATGCATCTTGCGGAAGGAAAGCGCGCCCATGGCGGGTTATATAGGGTTGGCGAGCCGGGGGCGTCCAATGGATTCGGGGCGCCACCTATGCGCTTGCTGGGCGCCATACCGCCAGGGCCACGCCTGCCACCGCTACGCCCATGCCGACCAGCGCCAGGCCCGTGATGGTTTCGCCGAAGTAGAAATAGGCGACGACGGCCGCTGCCGGCGGCATCAGGAAGAACAGGCTGGCGACCCGGGTCGCCTCGCTCTGGCGGATCATCAGGGTCAGCAAGGTAACTGAAATCAGGGATACGAAGACGCTGGTATAGAGCAGCGCGCCGAAGAATTCGGGATGCCAGTCGATGCCGCCGGTTTCGGTCGCCAGGCCGACCAGGCCGGTTGCCAGCCCGGCGACAATGAATTGAATAGCGCTGCCCGTGCGGGGGTCGATGGTCGGGCAAAACCGCTTCTGGTAGAGCGTCCCCGCCGTAACCCCGATCGCACCCACGAAGGACATGGCCATGGCGGCGGGCGTGCCCAGGCCTTCGCCCAGCTTGTGCGATACCACCAACGCCACGCCGATCAGGCCGAGGCCCAGGCCCAGCCATTGCCGCGCGCTTACCCGTTCGCCCAGGAGCGGGCCGGCGAGCACGGCAGTCATGACGGGCTGGAGGGCGCAGATCACGGCCGAAATGCCGGCGCCCACGCCCCAGTGGATGGACAACCAGCAACCGCCGAAATAGGCGAACTGCATCAACAAGCCGAGTACCGCCAGATGTCCGATCTCCCCTGGTGCCCGGGGCCAGGGTATGCCCGCGGCGCGCGCGATCGCGGCCATCAGCACCGCCACGATCAGGAAGCGCAGGCTGAGGAAGGTCATGGGCTCGGAATGCTGTAGTCCGGCCTTGGCGCCGACGAAACCGGTGCCCCAGAGCAATACGAAGATCGCCGGACCGGCCAAGGCCACGGTCCGCTGCCAGGGGCTAGAGGCTTGATCGATCATGAGTTTATCTCAAGGAATGGCTGTGACGGGGGTGAGGGAGCCTAAACCTACTACATTTTGTGGGTGGACAGTTTTTTTCGACTTTGGTAGGTAGGTATCAACTAATGTTTCAAAAAATTTCTGTGCAAGCGGGGGATAGCACCATGAATTGGGGGAGGCGGGCCGCGTTTGGCGCGGCTGTGGCACTCGCCGCGCTGTTCGGGGCAGCGACGGCTGACGCGGCCATCACCTGCGTGCCCTATGCACGCAAGGAATCGGGGCTGAAGCTCTACGGCGATGGCTGGACCTGGTGGCGCCAGGCCGAGGGTAAATATGCCCGTAACCAGAGTCCGCGCCCCGGTGCCGTGCTCGTATTCGATCGTATCGGCGCTATGCGCCATGGCCATGTCGCCGTGGTCAAACAGACCGTAGATAAACGCCGGATCGTGGTCGATCACGCCAATTGGGGTGGCCCCGGCGTGCGCAAGGGCCAAATCCACAAGGGCGTGGCGGTCATCGATACCTCGGCCGCCAACGACTGGTCGAGCGTGCGTGTTTGGTACGCCCCGGGGCGCGATTTCGGCACGCGGGATTATCCGACCCTGGGCTTTGTTCACACCAGCGCACCCGGCGTCGATGACGGTCCGAGCAAGGCAAAGAAGAACCCAACGGCCAAATTGAAGACGGCTAAGGCCAAGACGTCGCCCGTGCCGAGGCCGGCGGATAAGCCGGCGCCGACATTGCCGGTCCAAATCGCCGAACTGCCGGATCGGCTTTAGGGTTCTCGGCCCTACAGCCTTTCGCCGCGCACCAAACGCGGTAGATCGCCAACCGTGCCCATGGCGTGGCGCATGAACAGGCGCTTGAGCCCGGGCAAGCGGTTGACGGCGGCGAGGCCGAGATCGCGCATGACGCGCACGGGTACCACATCGTTCGAGAACAGCCGGTTCAGCCCATCCGTCACCGCGATCAACGCGATCGCGTCGACCCGGCGCCAACGCTCATAGCGCTCCAGCACGATCGGGCTGCCCAAATCGAGGCCGAGCCGGTGGGCGTCCACCAGCACCTCCGCCAGCGCCGCCACGTCGCGCAGGCCTAAATTAAGGCCCTGGCCGGCAATGGGATGGATGGCGTGGGCCGCATCGCCTACCAGGGCTAGGCGCGGGCGCACATAGGCGCTCGCGTGCAGCAATCCCAGCGGATAGGACCAGCGGCGTCCGATGACGCGGAGCGGTCCCAGGGTGTTGCCGAACCGGCGCGTCATCTCGGCGCCGAACGCGTCGTCGGACAGGGCAAGCATGGCCGGCGCTAGGTCGTTGCGCTCGGTCCACACGATGGAGGACCGATGCGGGTGCTCGGCCAGACCGGTCATGGGCAAGAGCGCGAAGGGCCCCGCCGGCAGAAAACGCTCATGGGCGACATTGCGGTGCGGCCGCGCGTGACCGGCCGTGCAGACGATGCCGGTCTGTTCATAGCGCTGCTCGGTCACGGCGATGCCGGCAGCGGCCCGGGTGAGCGAGGCCCGGCCATCGGCGGCGACCACTAGGCCGGCGCGGACGGTGCGGCCATCGGCCAGCGTTACTGCGGCGGCGGCGCCCTCATAGCTCATCGTGGCAGCCGTTGCCGGGGCGAGATGCAACAATCCTGGCGATCGGTCGACAGCGCCGATCAGGACGCGCCGAATCGCCGTGTTCTCGACGATATGGCCGAGCGGTTGGTAGCCGATCTCGGTATGGTCGTAGTGCAGAAACAGGCGCGAGGCGCCGTCGGACACCCGGATGTCATCGATGGCGCATGCCCCATCCGCCAGCCCCGACCACAGATCCAACCCCTCCAGAATGCGCCTGGAGCCATAGGCGATGGCCGAAGCGCGGCCGTCATAGCCGGCATCGGCGCGCAGCGCGGGCGACTCCCGGTCTATAACGGCTGCGGTCAGGCCGCTCCGGGCGAGCGCATGGCCCAAGGTCAATCCGACCATGCCGCCACCGATGATGGCGACGTCGGTTCGCAGCATATGGCCGTGTTCAGCTTGTGCGTTCATAGCCGAAGATTGATCCCAGCCCTTCCCTCTGTCCAGTCCTCGGGATATTTGGCACCAATCGACTGGATCGATCTGGCCACTTAATCCCGCATGTTCCATACTGATTAACTGTGTGTTCAAATTTAGAGAAATCGCCGTCGAACATGCCATCGATCGATTTGAAATATGTCCGGAGCGCCGCACGAGAAGGCGACATCTCCGCCGCCGCTCTTTGCACGGAGCTGGTCGCGCTTTATGGTCAGCGCTTTTCGACAGTGCAGTGCACCGCGATGAATTACCTTTTCGCGCTTCACCGCGATGGGTATTCGCACAACCGTTCGATTCCTGCTTTCTTCGATCCCGGGCTGATTCAACGGCTCAATCTAAACGCCCTTCTCGACGGCGGCGTCGATCGCATGAATGAACTCAACGAGGGATTGGAAGCGTGCATCCGAACATGCGGCTTGCGTGCCGATGGCCATGGCAAGCGCGGCATCAATGACGATGAGCGGCTGATTGTCGACTATGGCAAGGTCGACCTCACCCATCCATCGATGAAAGTCCTGTTACCGTGCGTCGCCGAGGCGATTGCGCGGTACAAGGCTTTCCTGGTCGATCAGCGACATGCTTTCGTGTCTTGGGTGCCGCCGCGATATCAATGGCGCGTATTTGCGGCTGCTACGCGCGGCGGTGGATGGCATTACCCTCATCTGCACTCGGGCGCTTGGCTGGTGGCGTCCTACTACGTTCGCGTGCCGTCGGACTCGCAAGCTTTCCTGCAATTCGGCACCGGACGAAAAGAGCTTTCTCAACCCTTCCACGCCGTTCGTCCTGCTCCTGGCGATCTCGTGCTCTTCTCCGGATATTTCACCCATGCCACGACACCACCGCACTGCAACGATCTGCGTCTGTCGATCGGCCTGGACATTCAACCCCTGCCGTTGGGTTGAGTGCCGGGCTTGACCTTGACGCATTTCTCGCCAGATCGTCGAATCTGCCTAGTTTTTCACCGAACTTCCGCCAGCAACGCGAAAAAACGGCGCGCGCGGCGCGGGGTTCCGGCCGGCATGGTTCTTGAACAGGACGCAGCACCGTAGGATTGCGCGCTGGCAGGCATGGGAAAGGGTTGGGAACATGAAAATGGTCATGGCGATCATCAAGCCGTTTAAGCTGGACGATGTGCGCGAGGCGCTGACCCAGCTCGGCGTGCAGGGGTTAACGGTCAGCGAGGTCAAGGGCTTCGGCCGGCAGAAAGGGCAAACCGAAATCTATCGCGGCGCCGAATACGCCGTGAACTTCCTGCCCAAGGTCAAGATCGAGGTCGCGGTGACCGACGGCCAGGTCCAAGGCGTGGTCGAGGCGATCCAGAAATCGGCCAATACCGGGCGCATCGGCGACGGCAAGATTTTCGTGCTCGATGTTAGCCACGCCGTGCGTATCCGCACGGGCGAAACCAATGCCGACGCGCTTTAGCTTCGACTTCAGGGTTGGGCGATGCGCGGCGTAAATCGGAAAGGCCGATCTTCGATCAGATAGGGCGCCAGATCGGCCCAGGGCAGAGTCACTTTCAGCATGCCTTCGGAATGGGGCGCGATTTCGTAGAGCGCGAACTGGATCGTTAAGCCGTCGCTGTCGATGCGCCAGCGCGCGGGATTGCCGACCGACGCAGCTAACGCTTCCGCCTTCATGTCGTCGAATAGCGCGATCTCATTGCGTGCCGCGCGCGCGGTCAAGTCGTCCGCTGCGCGGTGGGCGAGAAAATTGACCCAAGGCTTATCGGCGGCGAACAGGTCCGTCGTTTGCAACGGCGCGGCTCGGGCGAGTAGGTAGTTCAGGAAGCGGAAATCGCCCATGCCATGGGCGGCGCCATGGCCGTAGTAGAAGCTGGAAATCTCCGTCGAGATCAGGTCGTGCGCGGCATGGTGGATGGTAAAGCCGACGGCCACGTCGGTGTTGGCATAGCTACGGTCGAGCCCCTTGATTTCCTGGGCGATCCAGTCGTTCCAACGCCCGATGTCCGCGCCATCGTCGTTATCGATGCGGGGATACGCGATTTCGGACGTGGCGTAGCGCTGGGGCGATCCTTGCGCGGGTATGGCGCCGAAACGCTCGACGGCCATGAAGCGGAAGGGGCCGACGGTCAGGACGGCATGATCGAGTTGGGTCAGACGACTGCTATATTCGCGCGCCAGGCAGGCCGCGGGCAGATCGTCCGGCGCGGCCTTCGACGAGGCTTCGGTCGGGCAGGCCTGGCGTACCAGGGCAAGCCAGGATTGCTGCCCCGCGCGGAGCAGCGATTTTCCCTCCGGCGACAATGCCTGGAGCGCGCCATCGAAGGTGCGCGCTAGCCGATCATTGAGCCGGGACAGCGCGTCCTCGGCACAGATCAATTTCTCATGGGGTTGTGCTGCCGCTACGCAATCAAGACTAGCAGCCCCGGCGGAACCCGCGAACAGCGCAGCAACGACCGCGAGGGGCCGGAGCAAGCGCCTGCAAATGGCACCTCTGAGGTGCGTCACCCATCCCCCGGCGAGTCGTTGGTAGCGTAGTCTGCGGGGATATTGATTTCGATCAGTTCGAAATCGTCGGAATAGCCGATGACGTTGTGCGCCACGCCGGCCGGCTGGCTAAGGCTGGACCCGGCGCGCGCAATCACCTCGTCGGTTGCGCCGTCGAAGCGGAACTTGACCCAACCCCGGAGGACATAGATGAAATGGCCGTTCATGTCGTGCCAGTGCCAGCCGGTTTCCGCCTCGAACGGCTTGATCGCACGGATATGCTTAGCGCCGACCTGCCGGTCGCTCGCGTCGGCCCAGCCGAGATCGCGATATTCGAAGTTCTCGCGCAGCCCCTCGCGATGAAACACGGCGCCCTCGATCGGCGACAATACCATGCGGCTGATAGCGTCACTCAGCGCGCGTGGGCCGGGATAACGGGTTTCGGCCATGATCGCTCCTTCTAAAACGTCTTGGCGCCGTTGACCAAAAGGTAGATCGCGTAAAGCGATGTCGTCGCCGTGATGAACAGGCGGTTGCGTTTGAAGCCGCCGAACACGACGTTGGAGACAATCTCGGGGATCAATATCTTGCCGATGAGTTGGCCGTTGGGCAGATAGCAGTGGATGCCGTCATCGGTGCTGGCCCAAATGCGGCCGTCCTCATCGACGCGGAAACCATCGAAGCGGCCGGCAGTACAGGTGGCGAAGACGCGCTCGTTCTTGAGCCGGCCATCGGCTGTCACGTCGAACGCGCGCATATTCTTGGGCTCGCCCGAATCGGCGATGTAGAGCGTCTTCTCGTCGGGCGAGAAAGCAAGTCCGTTCGGCTTGTCGAAACCGTCGGCAGCAATGCGGATATCGCCGGTCCTGCCGTCAACGCGGAACACCAGATTGCGGCCGATCTCGCTGTTGCCGCGATGACCTTCGTAGTCCACCAGGATGCCGTAGGGCGGGTCGGTGAACCAGATCGAGCTGTCGGAATGAACGACGACGTCGTTTGGGCTGTTCAGTCGCTTGCCCTCGAACTTGTCGGCGATCACCGTGACCCGCCCATCATGGCCGGTGCGGGTGACACGCCGCGCGCCATGCTCGCAACTGACCAGCCGGCCCTTGCGGTCGACCGTATTGCCATTGGCGTAGTCGGATGGGCTGCGGAACACGCCGATGGAATCGTCGGTCTCGTCGTAGCGCATGATCCGGTTGTTGGGAATGTCGCTCCACACGAGGTAGCGGCCGCCGGGAAAATAGGCCGGTCCCTCGGCCCAACGGCAACCCGAGGCGAGTTTTTCGAGCTGGGCATGGCGGATAACCAGCTTGTGGAACGCGGGATCGATAAAATCGTAGAGGGCCATGTCGCGGTCTTCCCTTGCTCTTGTCAGTTGCCCAATGTTTCGAATAGCCCGGCCAGCAGCCGGGCGCGCGGCTCCAGCGAGGATACCAGCAGATGCTCATTGTGCGTATGGAGTCCGGCACCGCACACGCCCAGCCCGTCGAGCGTGGCAATGCCGAGCGCGCCGGTAAAATTGCCGTCGCTGCCGCCGCCGCGCTGGCCATGGCCGACGGCGAAGCCGTTGGCCAGCGCCACCCGCCTGGCGGTTTCGTAGAGGGCGAGCGTGCCGTCATGGGCGGTGAACAGGGGACGAATAGGCCCGGGCTCGACCGCCAACCGAACCTCGGGATCGTCGGGCGCCAGCGCCGCCATGGTTCGCTGGATCATGGCAAAATCTTCAACCGTTGGCGCCACCGCCAGCAACTCGGCGTGGCATTCGATCGGCACCACGTTGACGAACGTGCCGCCTTGGATAATGCCGACGCTATAGGTCATGCCGCGATCGAGATCGCTCATCGCCTCGATGCGCTCGATCAGCCGGGCCATGGCGCGGATGGCGCTGCGGCCCTGGCGGTTGTCGACGCCGGCATGGGCGGGCTTGCCGTACATATGCAGCTTGTAGCGCAGGAAGGCGTGGCGCCCGGTCACCAGATTGCCGCCTTGGGACGGCTCGGGCACCAGCACATAGCGGTGGCGCCGGGCCTCGGCTTCGATCTGGGCGCGGGTCGATGGGCTGCCGACCTCCTCGTCGGGAATGAACATGAAGGTCACCGGTAGCGGCGTGCGGCCCTGAACGCGCACGATCTGGGTCAACGCATGAACCGCCAGATACATGCCGCCCTTCATGTCGAATATGCCGGGCCCCCAGACCTGGTCATTGGTGCGCCGGATCGGCAGCGGGCCGTCGATGGTGCCGATGGGATGCACGGTGTCGAGATGGCCGAGGACCAGGATGCCGGGCTCGTCGTCTCGCCCCCAGGGCAGGCGTGCTGTTACGACGTCCCCATAGCCAGGCGCACCGGGCGCTCGCACGATCTTGGCGCCCAGCTTCGCCATGGCCGCGCTGGCCAGATCCATCATGCGGTTGACGCCGCCGACGTGGTGGGTCGGGCTTTCCACCCGCACCCATTCCAGGATGCCGGCCAGAATTTCCTCGGCGTTGAAGCTATTGGCGGGGCGGGCGGTCATCGCGTTCGGCATCCGGTTGGCGGGCGCCCGATTGAAGCACCAACCGGCGGCCGCACCAAGCGCCGATCGATTAGACGCGCAGGCTAATCATGATGACGCCGGCCGCCACGATCATGGCGGCCAGGACACGGCGCCGGCCGAACGGTTCGCTCAAAAGCCGGGCACCGATCAGGGCGGCGAAGACAACCGACGTCTCCCGCAACGCGGCAACCGGCGCCACCGCGCCGAGGGTGTAGCACCAGAGCACGATGCCGTAGGCGCCGATGGTCAACACGCCGCCCCACAACTGGTTGCGCCAACCCTGCGCCAAGGCCGGACGCAGGCGGTCGCCGCAGCCGAGCGGGATCCAGACGAGAAAGACGACACCGTTCAAGATGAATAGCCAGGCGACATAACCGACCGGCGCCCCCGATGCGCGCGCCCAGTGCGTCGACGAAGGTATAGGCGGCGATGGTCAGTCCGATCAGGACGGCGTAGCCGAGGGGCACCGAATTGGCCCGACGAAAGAAACCGGACGTGCCGATAGCAAGGCTGAGGATTCCGAGTGAGGTGACTGCCACCCCGGCAATCTGGACGGCGGCCAGCCGCTCGCCCAGGACAAGGCCGGAGCACAACGCCACCAACAGCGGCCCCAGGCTGCGCGAGATCGGATAGATCTGGCTGAGATCGCCGGCCCGGTAACCAAGCACGAGGGCTAGGAAATAGACCTGATGGATGGCCAGCGTGGCGCCAAGATAAGGCCAGCTTGCTGGTGCTGGCACGTCGACGAATAGTGCAACTCCGCCCGCGCAGGCGCCGCACATCAGATTGACCAGCGTCATCGTCACGACGCGGTCTTCCGCCGATTTCACAAGTGCGTTCCACGCCGCATGCATCAAGGCGGCCAGTAGGACAAGCGCGACAATGAAAGGTTCGATCGACACGACAACCGAGTGTGGATTGGAATTGGTCACCCTAGCACCGATTTGGCGGATGGAACGCCTTCGGATTGCCCCGGCCCATCAAGCTCGCTAGCGTGACCAATGATGTCGCCCATAATCCGCCTGACCGGACTTATTTTTGTTGCCAATGTCGCCAGCATGGCCGGGTCGTCGACCTTCGCCGCGCTGGTGCCACGCCTGGCCGAGGATTGGCAACTCACCAATACCGAGATCGGCTGGATCGCCGGCGTCTATTACGGCGGCTACGCCTTGGTCGTGCCAGTGCTCGTCGCGTTGACCGACCGCATGGATTCCCGTCGCATCCACCTGGTGTCCGCCGGTCTGGGGGCCGCCGCATTCATAAGCTTTGCGTGGCTTGTCCAGGGATTCTGGAGCGCTCTGGCGTTTCACGCCATTGCCGGCGCGGCGCTGGCCGGCACCTATATGCCTGGACTCAGGATGCTGACCGACCGGCTCGACGGTCCGGCACGCTTGCGTGCCGTAGCCTATTACACACCTGGTTTCAGTTTCGGCATCGCTCTGTCCTTTTTCGTCTCGGGGCTGGTGGAAGATTGGGGTGGCTGGCGGCTGGCGTTTCTAGTCGCCGGCTGTGGCAATGTCCTGTGCGTTTTGTTGATTTTATTCGGCGTTGAGGCCAAGCTGGCGGTGGCGAGCGCGGCGCCCGCGCGTCATTTGCTGGATTTCCGACCAATCCTGCGCAACCGCGCCGCCATGGGTTTTACGCTCGGCTATGCCGGCCATTCCTATGAGTTGATGGCCGTGCGCGGCTGGCTGGTCGTGTTTCTGGCCTTTGCGGAAGGTCTGCAACCCGAGATGGCGCGGGGTTGGAATCTGACTCTGATCGCGTCCTTGGCCGTGCTGGCCGGCATGCCGTCCTCGATCGTTGGCGGCGAGCTGGCGTTGCGCTTCGGGCGCAAGCGGGTGGTGAGCTGGGTCATGGCGGCGGCGGCACTGTCTGCCTTGGCCACCGGTGCCGGCGCCGGGCTGCCGTTTCCCGTCGTAATCGCGCTGGTCGTGCTCTACAACGTGATGATCATGGGCGATTCGGCAGCGCTTACGGCGGGCGCACTAGGCGGCGCGCGGCAGGGCGAACAGGGCGCGACGCTGGCCGTCCACTCGCTTGCCGGCTTTACCGCCAGTTTTATTGGGCCGCTGGCGGTCGGCGCTACTCTTGACCTCGCGGGCGGCAATACAAGCGCTACCGCCTGGATGTGGGCCTTCGCCGCCATGGGTGCGGGCTCGGCACTCGGCCTCGTTCTGTTGCGCTGGATCGCGCTCGATGCGGAGAAGAATTAGGCTGCTGCCGTAAGCAGTCGCTGGATGTTGTCGATAATCGCGCCGTCCGGGCCGAGCGGTGCGCATGAGGCACGGGGGTCGCACTGGTTATTTTCGCGTATGGCGCAACGATCTTTCTCGCTGCGTTTCTGTTGTTTTGGATCCAGCCGCTGGCCGCCAAGGTGCTGTTGCCGGTGCTGGGCGGCAGCCCGGCGGTTTGGGCTTTGAGCCTAGCGTTTTTCCAAACCGTTCTGCTCGCGGGGTATGGATAAGCGCACCTGATCTCTCGGTGGTTCTCGGTCTGGGGACAGGCCCTGGCCCATGCGGTTTCGATTGCATTGGCGTGCACGACCTTGCCGATCGGCTTTTCTGTGGATGGCAGCGGTCCGGCCGAAGAGCCGCAATTGTGGCTTCTCCACGCGTTGTTACGCTCCGTCGGGCCCGTCTTTTTTGTCGTTGCCGCTACGGCACCGCTGATGCAGCGGTGGTTTGTTCTTTCAGGTCACCGGCATGCACGCGATCCATACTTCTTGTATGCGGCGAGCAATGCCGGAAGCTTGCTCGCCTTGCTGGCATTTCCCTTCCTGCCCGAACCGTCCTTGCGGATGACGGACCAGCGAGCGATCTGGTCGATCGGTTTTGCGGTGTTGGGCGTTCTCCTGTTGGCAGGTGCGGCGATGACAGAATTGTCGCCAGCGCGCCAGGCCCGGACGTTGGTATCCCAGCGGGCCGCTACCGCGGATTCCACCGTTTCTTGGCGCGCGAGATTCCGTTGGCTGGCGCTGACGGCAGTGCCATCGAGCCTGTTGCTCGGCGTCACGACTCATATTTCCACCGATATCGCCACGGTTCCGCTTCTGTGGACGGTCCCGCTAGCGCTCTACTTGCTGACTTTCGTCATCGCATTTTCGCGCCGGACGATCATACCGGTTCGGCTTATCCTATGGATGCAGATCGTCCTCGTGTTGGCGGTCGGCGCCATCGGCCTGCGCGGCATCGGTGGGCCCTGGGAAATCCGCATTGCCATCCACCTCGCCGCCTTTGCGGCGACAGTGCTGGTCTGCCACGGATGCCTCGCCGCTTCGCGACCGGCCCCGGAGCACTTAACGGAGTTCTATCTGTGGTTGGCTCTCGGCGGCGCGCTCGGCGGTTGGTTCAACGCCTTGTTGAGCCCTCTGATCTTCAATACGGCGATCGAATACCCGCTTGCGCTTGTCCTGGCATGTCTGCTGCGGCCGGGCCGCTGGCCGGACTCGGCGCGACGCTTAAACGGCTTTCTCGATGTCATCCTGCCGGCATTGCTGTTGCTGGCCCTTGTCAAACCGTTCGGCCTCGACGCCGTCGACTGGCTGTACGTCCCCTTGCATTGGAAGCTTCTGGCAGGCATCGCGCTCATCGTTCTCGGCGCTGGCCTGGCGGCACGGCGTCCGTTGCGATTGGGGCTGGGCATGGCAGCTTTGTTGTTCGGCACGATCCTGTTGCCGGATTTGCGCGACGCCGTACATGTCGAACGGAACTTCTTCGGCGTCATCAGGGTCAAGGAATGGGTCCGCGACGAGGGCGATGGCACCAAATTTCACATCCTCTTCCATGGCAGCACTATGCACGGCGCCCAAAGCGTCGATCCGGCCTGGCGTCTTCAGCCGATGATGTACTACCATCCTACGGGACCGCTGGGGCAGGTGTTCGCCAGGATCGGCGGTAGCGAGCGCACGCGCCGTGTCGCCCTGGTCGGGCTTGGGGTCGCGGCAACGGCGTGTTACGGTCATCGGGGCGAGGATTGGACCTTTTTCGAGATCGATCCGGCGATCGAGCGCGTGGCTCGCACGCGCACCTGGTTCGCCTATCTCGATGACTGCCCGCTCCGCTCGCGGGTGGCGATCGGCGATGCGCGATTGACTTTGAAAGCCCAGCCCCCGCGGCATTTCAATCTGATCGTCCTGGATGCGTTCAGCTCCGACGCGATCCCGGTCCATCTTCTCACCAGCGAGGCGCTGGCGCTGTATCTCGACAAGCTCGCGCCGGGTGGGTTGATCCTTGTCCACATCAGCAACCGCCATGTCGATCTCGGCCCGGTCATCGCCAAGACCGCCGAAACGTTGGGGCTTTCCGCCTTGCTTGCGGAGGATGGCGATGCGCCCCCCCTGGGCTCGGGCGATCTTAAACTGGCGTCGAACTGGATGGTCATGGCTGGTCGTTAAGGCCGAACCCGGCTTGCGCACGCCGCGCTGGGTCATGCAGCCATGGGTGGCCGAGATCGTCACGGCGACGCCGCGCGGCGCCAGCGCGCCATCGATCGCACGGGCGATCTGGGCGGTCATGCGCTCCTGGATTTGCAAACGGCGGGCATAGAGATCGACCACCCGGGCCAGCTTGCTGATACCGACCACGCGCCGGCGCGGCAAATAGGCGACGCCGATGATCGGCGCCATGTGATGCTCGCAATGGGATTCGAAACGGATATCGCGCAGCAGCACGATATCCTCATAGCCTTCGACCTCGTCGAAGGTGCGCTTGAGAATATCCTCGGGGTCCAGCTCGTAGCCGCCGAAATACTCTTCGAAGGCGCGGACCACGCGGGCCGGCGTGTCGTGCAGGCCCTCGCGAGCGGGATTGTCGCCGGCCCAACGCAGCAGGGTGCGCACGGCCGCTTCGGCTTCGGCGCGGCCCGGCCGATCGAGCGGCAGGATGTTTGAGACCTCGCCGAGCCCTGGTTCAGGCAATCCGGGCAGGACTTCGAGGCGGGCGATGCGTTCGAGCATGTTGATTCATCTCCATAATATCCCCCGGCGACGCTGGGAGGTTGCCACCCCGGTGTGCAAATTGGATTTTGCATCGCCAGACTAGGCCGGAGTTGATTAACGATAAGTAAACATTGGACAGATTCTCTTGCCGGGCAATGCGTGGACGCGGCTCGTCGCGGCGTCGGGATCATAGGAGGTTTGTTATAAAAAATATAAATTTATCAATAGATTATGACGGAATCATGATTTCGCCCGCACGAGCCGTTTCCATCCGGCTAGTGCAAGCGCAACGATCGCGGCGAGAAGGGCGAGGCCGCCCCAGGTTCCGAGGTAATCGCCCACCCAATCGAAAGCCCGGTCGCCAAGCACGCCGGCAGCCAGCCAATAGGGCGCCCAAATACAGGCCGACGTCCAATTGGCGATCTGGAACGGGATGCGCGGCATGTCCATCATGCCGGCGATGAGCGGGATCGTGGCGCGCACCGGCCCCAGAAAGCGGCCGAGGAAGACGCTCGCTGCACCCCAACGCGCGAAAAAGCGATGGCCGGCTTCCAAAAGCTCGGGATGGTGCGCGAAGGGCCAGACCCGAGCGATCGCGCAGTCGAATTTGCGTCCGATCCAATAGCTGATCCAGTCGCCGAGTGCCGCCCCCGGTATGGCCCACAGCGCCATGACCCAGAAATCGAGCAGTCCTTGGCCGATCAGCACGCCGACGACGACCAGGGCCGCCGTCGCCGGCACGAGGATGCCGATGAAGGCGAGCGATTCGCCGAAGGCGAGGGCAAACGCGATCGGCCCGGCCCAGGCGCGGTGGGTCACCACGAAATCGCGCACCGCCGCTTCGAAATGATCCAGGAATTCCATCGGAGGTCTTCGGCCGGCGTCTAACTCTTGGCGCGCGGATGCGCGGCGGCGTGGACCGCCATCAGGCGGGCGGCATCGACGGCGGTGTAACGCTGGGTGGTGGACAGCGAGGCGTGGCCGAGCAGCTCCTGGATCGCGCGCAAATCGCCGCCGCCGGCCAGCAGATGGGTAGCGAAGCTGTGGCGGAGCGCATGCGGCGTGGCGCTTTCGGGCAGCGCCAACCAGCCGCGCAGGCGCTGCATCTGGCGCTGCACGATTCGCGCATTCAGCCTTTGCCCGCGCGCGCCCACGAACAGCGCATCGTCGGGCTGAAGCTGATACGGGCACAACGCCAGATAAGCATCGATCGCCTGGCGCACCTGGGGCAGCAACGGCACCAGGCGCTGCTTGCGCCCCTTGCCGGTGACGGCAAGCGCCGCGGCATGATCGCGCGACAACTGGTGACGATCGAGCGCCACCGCCTCGCCCACGCGCAAGCCCGCACCGTAGAGCAAGGTGAGAATCGCCACGTCGCGCCGGGCGATCCAGGGCTCGTCTGCCAAGGCGCCGACCGCGCCGACCGCTTCGCTTGCCTCCTCCGCCGTCAGCGCCTTGGGTACCGATGTCGGCAAGCGCGGACCGGCGAGGCCGGCGAGCGCACCGTTGCGCGCCAGGCCGCGCCGTTCCAGGAACCGGAAGAAACCGCGCAACACGGACAACGCGCGCGCCACCGAGGTCTTGGCCTTGCCCTCGTCCATCAGGCGCGCCAGATAGGCGCGAAAATCGCCCTGGCCGAGACCGGCGAGGCCGGCAAGATCGATCGGCCCGCCCCGATGCTCGGCGACGAAAGCGAGAAATCCGGCGAGGTCGCGCTGATAAGCTGCCAGCGTGTGGGCCGAGGCACGGCGTTGATCGGCGAGCCAGCTCCACCAATCCCCCGCCGCGGCGCGGACCGCGTCGTCGCTTGCCAGTAGGCTCGGCGCGTTCACGCGGGCAGATCGAGCCAGGCGCGGATGCAGTTCTCCAGCACCCGGGCAAGGTATCCCAACAGCTCCGTGCCCCGATTGGGATGAAAGGCACCGACCTGGCGCGAGCCGAAGGCAATCAACCCAACCGGTGCCTTTGGACTGACGGTGAGGCGAACCAAGGCGTCCGACCGGACCAGTCCGGCTGCGGCGCCGAAAATCACGGGATCGCCCATCACGTCGGGCCGCAGAACGGTGTCGTGGTTCTCGCCGATCAGCCGGCCAACCGTTCCGGCGCTTAAAACCTGGATGCCGGCGGCGCGTATCACCGGAACGGCGTTGACCGTGGGTTCGACGCACAGCATGACCACGTCGACGTCGAGCAGGACGGCAAAATCCGTGGTCACGATCTGAATCAAATGATCGAAACCGGTGGCGCTAAGGAGCGCGAGCGAGGCCGCGTGGATGCGTGTCTGGATCGCCAGATTGCCGCGCCCGGTCTGGACCAGGTCACGCTGGTCGCGCTTCAGACGTTCGATCTCGCCTTGCAGGCGCCGCAGCATGAAATGCTGCATGTCGACGACGCCCTGGCCGATATTTTCACCGGCAACCCGCGTCGGCGGCGCCAGGATCAGCATCAATTCGGGATTCTGATTCAAAAAATCGGGATGGGCGCGCAGATAGGCGGCGACTTCCTCCGCGCTCGCGCCGCGTGGGGCGGCAGCTGGCGAATCCGTTGGGGTCAGCGCCATGAGGCTGATCTAGTCAAGGATCGACTGGCCTGTCTTCTTCCAATCCGCAAGGAAGGCAGCGAGGCCGTTTTCGGTGAGCGGATGTTTGAACATTTGCCAGAGTACGCTGGGCGGCATGGTCGACACATGGGCGCCCAGCTTGGCGGCGGCGACCACATGCATGGGTCCGCGGATAGAGGCGACCAGCACCTCTGTCTTGAAAGACTCGTACTGCCGGTAGATCGTGCAGATATCGGCGATCAGCGCCATGCCGTCCGAGCCGACGTCGTCGAGCCGGCCGACAAAGGGCGAAATAAAGCTGGCGCCCGCCTTGGCCGCCAGGATCGCCTGGGCCGCCGAAAAGCAGAGCGTCACATTGACCATGGTGCCTTCGGAGGACAGCACCTTGCAGGTTTTCAGCCCATCCGGGGTGAGCGGAACCTTGACTGTAATATTGTCGGCGACCTTGGCAAGTTTGCGGCCTTCCGCCAGCATGGCCTTGTGGTCGGTCGCCGTGACCTCGGCGCTGACCGGCCCCTTGACGACGGCGCAGATGTCCTTCAGCACGTCCATGAACTTGCGGCCCGACTTCGCCACCAGGGACGGGTTGGTGGTCACGCCGTCGAGCAGGCCGGTGGCGGCGAGTGCCTCGATCTCCTTGATCTCGGCGGTATCGACGAAGAATTTCATGGATTGCGGGCCTCGCGGCTGAAAGCAGATCGTTGCATGAGCCAATCTATCCCATGAGCGATCCAGGCGCTAGGCCGGTGCCCGCCGCGACAGCTGCGCCGGAACGGGTGGCGGTGTTGCTGCCTCTGCCGTTATCGGGCGCCTATGACTATCGCGTCGAGCCCGGCATGGCGCTGGACGCCGGGGATTTCGTGGCGGTGCCGCTGGGCGGGCGCGAAGTGATCGGCGTGGTCTGGGGCCCGGCCGCCGGCGACGTCGCGGAGACCAAGCTGAAGCCGGTGCTGGCGCGGCTCGACGCCCCGCCCATGGCCGAATCGATGCGCCGATTCGTTATGTGGATTGCCCACTACACCATGTCGCCGCCGGGCGCGGTGCTACGCATGGCGATGAACACGCCGGCGGCGCTGGCGCCGTTGCCGCCGCGCATCGCCTATCTGCGCGCGGATGGGCCGGTCGACGCGTTGGCGGCGCGCGCGGGCCTGCGCTTGACGCCGCCGCGCCGTCGCGTGCTCGACCTCATGGAAGACGGGCCGTCGCGCGCGCCGGGCGAAATCGCGCGCGAGGCCGGCGTGGGCATGGGCGTGGTCAAGGCGCTGATCGCCGGCGGCGCACTCGTGCCGATCGAACTGCCGGCGGGCCGAGCGCGGGTCGATCCGGATTGGCGCCGCCCCCCCGTCGCCTTATCCGAAGCGCAGGCGGCGGCGGCGGACGCGCTCCGCACCAAGATTCCAGAAGGCTTCTCCGTCACCTTGCTCGACGGCGTGACCGGCGCTGGCAAGACCGAAGTCTATTTCGAGGCGATCGCGGCGGCGCTGGCGCGCGGTCATCAGGCGTTGATCCTGCTGCCCGAGATTGCGTTGTCGGCCCAATGGCTGGAACGCTTCGAGCGCCGCTTCGCCGTGCGACCGGCGGAATGGCATTCCGACCTGACCTCGGCCGAACGGCGCTGGACCTGGCGCGCACTGGCCGAGGGCCATGCCCGCGTCGTGGTCGGCGCGCGCTCCGCGCTGTTCCTGCCGCTGCCCCAGCTCGGCTTGATCGTGGTCGATGAGGAGCATGACGGCGCCTTCAAGCAGGAGGATGGCGTGGTTTATCAGGCGCGCGACATGGCGGTCGTGCGCGCCCAATTGAGCCACGTGCCCATCATCCTGGCATCGGCTACGCCGTCCCTGGAGACCGTGGTCAATGTCCGGGTCGGACGTTACGACCGGATCGAATTGCCGGAACGCCATGGCGCGGCCGGGCTACCCGAGGTGGAAATCGTCGATATGAAGCTGCATCCGCCGCCGCGCGGGCGCTGGCTGTCGCCGCTGCTCCACCAGGCGATTGCCGCGGCGCTGGGGGCGGAGGAACAGGTGCTGCTGTTCCTCAACCGCCGGGGCTATGCGCCGCTGACCCTATGCGGTTCCTGCGGCCACCGCATGCAATGCCCGAATTGCACGGCCTGGCTGGTCGAGCACCGCCTGGCCGGCCGGCTGCAATGCCATCATTGCGGCCACGCGCTCCCCGTGCCGCGCGATTGCCCCTCCTGCCAGGCCGAGGGCACCATGACCGCCTGCGGCCCGGGCATCGAGCGCGTCGCCGAGGAAGTGCTGAAGGACTTTCCCGAGGCGCGCTTCCAAGTGCTGGCCAGCGACACCATCGGCGGCCCGCGCGAGGCGGCCGAGATCATGCGCGCGATCCACGATCGCGAGGTCGATATAGTCATCGGGACTCAGGTCGCCGCCAAGGGACACCATTTTCCCTGGCTCACAATGGTCGGCGTGGTCGATGCCGATCTCGGTCTGGCCGGCGGCGATCTGCGCGCGGCGGAGCGTACCTATCAATTGCTGCATCAGGTCGCTGGCCGCGCCGGGCGCGAGGAGCGGCCGGGCCGCGTGCTGTTGCAGACTTATATGCCGAATCATCCCGTGATCGGCGCATTGGCATCGGGCGCGCGCGACCGCTTCCTGGCACTGGAGGCCGAGGCGCGCCAGGAGGCGGCGATGCCGCCCTTCGGCCGGCTGGTGGCGCTCATCGTCAGCGGTCCCGACGGCGAAGCGGTCGACCGGGTGGCCCGCGACCTCGGCCGCCAGGCCCCGCGCGGCGACGATATCGCCGTTTTCGGCCCGGCGCCTGCGCCCTATGCCGTGCTGCGCGGTCGCCAGCGCCGCCGCCTGCTGCTCAAGGCGCCGCGCAAGACCAATGTCCAGGCCGTGATTGGCGAGTGGCTGGCCCGCGTCAAGACGCCGAATAGCGTGCGCATCCAGGTGGATGTGGATCCCTATAGCTTTTTGTAGCCATGACGATTCGAGCCACACGGAATTTGAATGGGAGGCTCATGGAAACTCAGGCACTCAGGCCGGAACTTCGCGAATTCCAGTAAAGAATTGGCGTCACGTTTAATGCTGAAAAAATTATTTTATCCGCATGAAATCAATCCGAACACGCAGCTCCAATTCCAGTGCCCAGCGTGACCGTCGAGATCAGCTTGATCGCCGAATTAGACGGTTGAAGACAATTTCAACCGACTTTGTGCCACCCGAACGCGGTTGGATAAACGCGATCCGCCGTGCTCTCGGCATTCCATCCGCTGTCTTGGCGGCTCGCATGGACGTCAGCCAACCGCGCATTGTCGCCCTGGAACGAGCTGAAGTGAACGGGTCGGTTCGGTTGGGGACGCTAAGCCGCGCCGCCGAAGCCTTAGGCTGTAAGATCGTCTACGCCATTGTTCCCACGACGAGTTTAGAAGACATTGTCGATAGGCAGTCCCGCAGGGCCGCCGCCCCCCTGGTTGCCCCGGTGTCCCGTTCGATGGACTTGGAGGGCCAAAATCTCAACGATCAAGATCGCCGGCGCCTGATCGATCGGAAGGCGCGCGACCTGGTCGCGCGGAATCTTCGCTCGATTTGGCGGGTCAAGTGATCCCGCATTTCAGTTCTGAGCCGGGGCAGACGCTGCTCACGCACGAAGAGCAGCGAGATCTCATTCCCGATGATGTGTCCACCCATGGCGCGCTCAACGAAGTAGAAGCGGAGAACATCGTCGACGGCGAACAATAGACCTGTTGCAAAAGTAGCTTTGGCGTAGGGCGGCGGCAAGGTGGGCGAAGCTCCACCGCTTCAAAAGCCTGTGACGAGATTGACGATGCTGGCGACGATGGCGAACTTGGCGGCGTAGGCGGCTCTCGGATAGCGGTAT
>SHVW01000002.1 GCA_009694085.1 Alphaproteobacteria bacterium | reverse complement strand
CCGACAGATTGATCTCGCCGAAATCGACGAAGCTGAGATCGGCCTTGATCAACTGGGCCCGTGCGCCGCGCCGGCCGCCATCGGTGATCCGGGTATGGTGATCGCGCAAAATTTCACGTACCGGGCGCGACAGGGATTTCTCGCTACGACTAAGCTTCGCGCCGGTCAGATCTGCTTTGCCCAGGTCGATCGATTCGAGATTGGCGCCCATCAAATCGGCGCGCTGGAGCCGCGTATTGTTTAGGATAGCGCCGGCCAAGTTGGCGCCGGCAAGCTCGGCGCCCTCGAGCGAGGCATCGGACAGGTTCGCACCGGACAGGTCGGCGCCCTTGAGCTTGGCGCCGGACAGGTTGGCGCCGGACAGCAAAGCGCCGCACAACAACGCGTTCTCCAAATTGGCGCCGACCATGGTGCAGTTCGATAGATCGGCGCCGGACAGGTTCGCGCTACGCAGCGTCGCCTCATCCATCGCGCTATTCGACAAATCGGAACGCATCAAGGTTGGCGAGCCCGAAGCGATGCTGGCGACCATCGCGCCGCCGCGCAGATCGACCTTGGTCAAGTCGGCGCCGGTGAAATTGGCGCCGCGCACGCGCGCACCGCGCATATCGGCACGCAGCAACATGGCATTGCGAAAGTCGGCGGAGTCCAGATTGGCGCAGAACATGTCGCAATAGCTGAGGTCGGTGCCCGCCATGATGGTTCGACTGAGGTTAGCACCGCTGAGCTTGGCCGATTGCAGATTGATCTGGTTGAGATGAAGCCCGGATAGATTGAGCCCGGCCAGGTTGGCGCGCGCGCCGCCCTGCTGGTGCTGCAACCACAATTCGTGCTTACCGATGGTATCGAGAATTTGCTGGGGGGTCATCAGACCCAACCGTCGATGATGATGTGGACGCTGCGGGTCAACTCCGGTTGTTCGGACAGGAAACGGTGATCGAGCCGAATCTTAAGCTTTAGATTCGCGCAAGTCTTGCCGAGCGTCAGATAGTGGGCGTTCACCTCGATGGCGTCCTGCCCAAGGTCGAGCGCTGCCAATGCGACGTCTGTCAGTTCCTCGCCCTTGGGGCCCCTAAGCGGATACATGATAAAGCCAAGGGGCAACACGTTGCGCCGAGCATGGCGCACGTTATCAACGTCTTGGGCAACACGCATGTCGATGGCAGCGAACTGGCCGCTCAGGCATTCCATCATGGTCTCGCGTGCCAACCGATACGGCCCCACCGGCTTGGCCTGTGCCATGGCACGACGCGTCGGATCGAGCAGCTTCTTTCGCTTGCGCTTGGCATCGATCTTCGCTTTGTCGATGAGCTGTTTAGCCAAAAAACCATCCCCCGATTCTCTAGACGCGCGGAACTCTATCTTCCCCCTAGCCCGCCGACACCCGATAAGCGTAGATGGCAGCATCGAGCACATAGAGCACGACGGCGTAGCGCATCGCCTTCCCCATTCCGACCAACACCAAAAAGGTCAGCGGGCGCACCTGAAGAATACCCGCCGCTACGGTCAGGGGATCGCCGACAAACGGCAGCCAGGCGAGCAACAGGGACCATTTGCCCCATCGTGTAAACCAGCGCTCGGCGCGCGCAAGTTGGCCGGGGCCGGCGGGAAACCAGCGGCGGTCGCGCCAGCGCAGGCAGGCCCGACCGAGCCACCAATTAACCATAGATCCCGCCGTATTGGCGACCGTTGCAATCAACCAGATCGCAACTGGGTCATAACCCGGCTGGGTTGCAAGCGCGATCACCGCAGGTTCGCTGGGAAAGGGCAGAAGGGTCGCTGCACCGAACGCCGTCACGGCGAGCAGAAAGTAGCCCTGAACGATCATGCGGCCAGTCGCGCCCGCCGGGCAAGCCACAAGCAGACAAGCCCGGCCCCCGCCACCAGTGTGAGCAAGCCATAGGTGGCGGCAAAATCGATGTCGAGGCCAGTGTGCACGGCGGCGAAGGTGGTCGGGCCGATCATGACCCCGGCGAATGCGACGCTAAGCCCACCGCCGGTCGCAGTCCCAACTTGCTCAGGCGCGCTCGCGCGGGCAACCGCGGCAAGATAGACACCGTTCCAGCCAAGCGCGCTGGCGCCAAACAGAACGAAGACCGCGCCAATCGCCCAGATCGGCCAGGTCGGGCCGGTCATCGCGGTCAGCCCCGCCGCGACCACCATCAAACCCGCGATGATCGCCAGCGTGGCTATGCCATCGCTCAGTCGATCGGCGACCATCCCCCAAACCAGCCGCCCAATAAAGCCGGCAACCTGAGTCACCGACAACAACAGCCCAGCGACCACAAGGCCGAAACGGAAATCGCCGACCAACATGGAAACCAGGAATGCAGAGACGCAGGTCTGAACAAAGGCAAAGGCGAAGGAGGAAGCCGCCAACCACCGCAGCACCGGCGCCGACAGGACGAGGACCAGTGCCTGATAGGGTCGCTGCAACAGGCTCTGGCCGGGCTCGCGATCATCGTCCCAGCGCTGGCGCAAGGGTACCAGTGCCAGCACCAAGACACCCAATATGGCGGCGGCCGCTAGCGGCGCCGCCTGCCAACCCAGTGCCAGAGCGATCTGCGGCATGAGCGCACCGGCCGCGACACCACCCAGCGGCACCCCGGCCTGCTTGATGGAGAAGACCAGATTGATACGGGTGCCCGCAACGCGCGCAAGCAAATGAGAAGCGGCGGGATTGGTCAAGCCGTAGCCGAAGCCAAGCGCGATCGAGCCAAGCATGGCCGCGGCCAGATCGGCCATGGCAAGCAATAGACAACCCACGGCCGCCATGGTCAGGGCTGCCTGGCTGACCAAACATGCCCCGAACCGCCGCACGAGGACGCCGCCGTAGAGCGATGTGGCGACCGCACCGAGGTAGATCAAGCTGACGTGATACCCGATGGCGGCGACGGGCAGGCCGAGCGCCGCGCCCACTTCCGGCGCGATCGTGGCCATAGTCAATGTCGCCATGGTGGCAAACGCCTGCACCAACGTCATCAATGACAATGTCAACCACAGCCCCAAGCGGTTGCCGGCCCGGCTTGAGTCAACCATCGGTTCTTGCCTTCGTGTCCATTGCGTCACTCTACCCGGCGTTGCGAGCGGCATGATAGAGTAGTATTTCATCTTTGTGCCCGCCGCAGAAGTGGGCCGGCCCACAGGCGAGGACAATGCAAGCAGGTCTCGGCTCCCACTCCGGTGCCACGAGCGAATCCGGCCCGGCGCCCCTTCTCGACGTGCGCGATCTGCGTGTCCATTTCGTGACCTCGCGCGGCGTGGTGCGCGCGGTGGACGGCGTCTCCTATGCGGTGCGGCCAGGCGAGATCGTAGCCGTGGTCGGCGAATCCGGCTGCGGCAAATCGGTTGCGGCACTGACCATCATGCGTCTGTTGGCCAAGCCTGCGGGCCGGGTCATGGGCGGGCAGGTTTGGTTCAACGGGCGCGATCTGCTAACCCTCGACGAGGAGGAAATGCGCCAACTGCGCGGGCGCGAGCTCGCCATGATCTTCCAGGAGCCAATGACCAGCCTCAACCCGGTGTTGCCGATCGGGTTGCAAATCATGGAGCCGCTCCAGATTCACCTGGGCTATGACGACGCCCGCGCGCGCGGGCGCGCGATCGAAGTCCTCGGTCTGGTCGGCATTTCCGATGCCGAGCGCCGGCTCGACCAGTACCCGCACCAATTCTCCGGCGGCATGCGCCAGCGCGTCATGATTGCGATTGCGCTCGCCTGCAACCCCAAGCTGATCATCGCGGATGAGCCGACGACTGCGCTCGACGTCACCATCCAGGCCCAAATCCTGGAGTTGATGAAGGATTTGTGCCGGCGTCTCGGCATCGCCCTCGTTGTCATCACGCACAATCTTGGCATCGTCGCGCGCTACGCTGATCGGGTGAACGTGATGTATGCCGCGCGCATGGTCGAGCAGGGTGAAGCCGACGATGTGTTCAACCGGCCGCGCCACCCCTATACGGTTGGGCTGATGCGGTCGGTACCGCGGCTCGACCGGCCGCGTGGCGCGCGGCTGGAGACCATCGAGGGCCTGCCGCCGAACCTGCTAGACCCACCGGCCAGCTGCCGCTTCGCGCCGCGCTGCCCCGGCCGCCAGGAACGCTGCGCCGCCGACCCGGCGTTGGTAGAGATCGAGCCCGGGCACGGCTCGGCCTGTTTTCGCGCGTCCGAACTGACCGGCGAAGACAGCTATCGCCACTTCGGCCTGGTTACTGCCGGGCCAGCGGCCACCCGCGGCGCGCGGGCCGACGACGGTGCGCCCGTGCTTGCCGTACGGAACCTGAAAAAATACTTCACGATTACCAAAGGCCTCGGCCTGTTCGGCGGCACCAAGGCGACGGTGCGCGCGGTCGATGACGTGTCGTTCGAGATCCGGCGCGGCGAGACCTTGGGACTCGTCGGCGAGTCCGGCTGCGGCAAGACCACGGTAGGTCGCACCCTGCTGCGTCTGGAACAGGCAACTGCGGGCGAAATCGTGTTCGAGGGCAGCGACCTAGTGGCCGCCGACCAGGCCGAGATGGCGCGGCTGCGCCAGAAAATCCAAGTGATCTTCCAGGATCCCTATAGCTCGCTCAACCCACGCATGACCGTGGGCGAGATCATCGGCGAGCCCATGCATGTCCACAAGATCGAGCCCGATGCTGCCGCGGTCAAAGCGCGGGTTGCCGATCTGCTGGGCCAGGTCGGGTTGTTCCCTTACATGGCCGAGCGCTACCCCCACGAACTCTCCGGCGGTCAGCGTCAGCGCGTCGGCATCGCGCGCGCGCTCGCCATGAAGCCGACCTTCATCGTGTGCGACGAAGCGGTGTCCGCGCTTGACGTATCGATCCAAGGACAGATCATCAACCTGCTCGAGGATTTGCAGCGCCAACATGGCCTGACCTACCTGTTCATCGCCCACGATCTTGCCGTGGTACGTCACATCTCCGACCGCATCATGGTGATGTATCTGGGCCGGGTCATGGAGATCGCCGATCGCGACACGCTCTACGCCGACCCGCTCCATCCCTATACCAAGGCCCTGCTTGACGCCGCCCCCGTACCCGACCCGGCGGTCGAGCGCGCGCGGGCGCCGCGACTGCTAGGCGGCGAGTTGCCCAGTCCCTTGACGCCACCCAAGGGCTGCGTCTTTCATACGCGTTGCACGCTCGCGAGCGCCGAATGCAGCGCCGACGTGCCTAAACTACGCGAGATTCGGCCCGGCCATCACGCCGCCTGCATCAAAATCTGACGCGAATCATGCGAACAAGAACGCTAGGGAGGATAAAACCATGACGATCTGCCACCTGATTATCGCCACCGCGCTCGCTGCCGCGGGCGCGGCCCTACCGCTCGTCGCACAAGAGATGCCCAAGCGCGGCGGCACGCTCAGTTTCGCGGTCAACGCCGAGCCGCCGAACTACGACTGCCACGCCAACACCTCCTTCGCGTTCATCCATCCCGTGGCGCCGCACTACTCGACTCTGCTGAAGTTCGACGCGCCGAAATATCCGGCGGTGACCGGCGACCTGGCGGAGAGCTGGACGGTGGCACCCGATGGCTTGACCTACACGTTCAAACTGCGCGCCAACGCCAAATTCCATGACGGCTCACCGGTCACCTCGGCCGACGTCAAGGCAACCTATGAGCGGCTGCGCAATCCGCCGGCCGGCGTGGTGTCGATCCGCAGGGCGCAATACGCCGATATGACGGAAATCCAAACGCCCGATGCGACCACCGTCGTGTTCAAGCTGAAGGCGCCCGACGCGTCGATGCTCCAAAACTTCGCATCGCCTTGGGATTGCATCTACAGCGCCGCCAAGTTGGCTGAGGATCCGAAATTCCCGGAGAAGAACGTGTTCGGAAGCGGTCCCTTCACCTTCGTCGAGCATGTGCGCGGCTCCCACTGGGTCGGCAAGCGCAATGACGCGTACTATCTGAAGGACCAACCCTATCTCGATGGCTACAAGGCCGTGTTCATCTCTGGTGCCGCCATCATCAACGCGATCCAAGGCGGCCAAGTGTCGATCGAGTTCCGCGGCCAGACCCCGGCCGAGCGCGACCGCCTGACCGCCGCCATGGGCGACAAGATTCGCGTCCAGGAAGGCCCGTGGGTGTGCAACCTTGTCATCGGTTTCAACACGGAAAAGAAGCCGTTCGACGACGCCCGCGTGCGGCGTGCGCTTAATCTAGCGCTCGATCGCTGGGGCGGTGCTCCCGGCATGTCGCGCATCGCCATTGTCCGCGATGTCGGCGGCCTGCTCCGACCCGGTTACAGCCTGGCGGCGAACGAGGCCGATCTGACGGCCATGCCCGGCTTCTCCAAGGACATCCGCGCCTCGCGTGCCGAGGCCGTGCGGCTCCTCAAAGAGGCTGGCCACGACAAGCTCAAGTTCAAGCTGACCAACCGCAACGTGCCCATGCCTTACAGCCCGGTCGGCATCTTCGTGATCGACCAATGGCGCCAGATCGGCGTTACGGTGGAGCATGATCAGCTCGAAACCCGTCTCTACCAAGCGGCACTCAGCGGCGGCAATTACGAAGCCGGCATGGACTTCAACTGCGATTTCATGGACGAACCGAACCTGCAGCTCCTGAAATACCTCTCGGCGAAGAATTCGCCGATCAACTACGGCCGCTACAACGACGCCAAGCTCGACGATCTCTACGAGAAACAGAAACGCGCATCCGATCCCAAGGAGCGCTACCGGTTGGTGCGCGAGTTCGAGCGCCATGTGCTGGAGCAGAGCTACACGTTCCCGACCATCTGGTACCATCGCATCATCGCGCATTCGCCCCAGGTCAAGGGCTGGCACGTCACGCCTAGCCATTACATCCACCAGGAACTGTCGAGCGTATGGCTATCGCAATAAGAGTGAGGCCAGAGAACGGATAGCGAGGGGTCGATGCTCCGCTACATGATCCAGCGGATGTTGCTGATGTTGCCGACGTTGCTCGGCGTGGCGTTGCTTGTCTTCTTCATGCTGCGCGTCATGCCGGGCGACATCGTCGAACTCAAGCTGCGTGCCGATGGGGCCTCGGTGTCCGAGGACGTGCTCAACCAGGAGCGCGCGCGGCTCGGGTTGGACAAGCCGCTCCATGTCCAGCTTGCCACCTGGCTCGGCGGCATGCTGGTCGGCGACATGGGGCTGAGCATGTGGACCGGTCAGCCCGTCGCCCACGAGATCGCGATCAGACTGGAACTGTCGCTCCAGGTTTCGTTCATGGCGACGCTGATCGCCGTGCTCATTTCGATTCCGGCGGGCACGGTGGCGGCTCTCTTCAAGGACACCTGGATCGACTACATCGTGCGCGTGCTGGCGATCGCGGGGCTTGCCGTGCCGTCCTTCTGGCTCGGCATGATCACCATCCTGTCGCTGCTGACGCTGTTTTCCTGGCTGCCGCCGATCACCTTCACGCCCTTCCTGCAAGACCCCGGTGCCAATCTGGCGCAGTTGATCTGGCCGGCGCTGGCCGTGGGCTATCGTTACTCGGCGGTGGCAACCCGCATGACGCGCTCGGCCTTGCTTGAGGTGCTGCGTGAGGACTATATCCGCACCGCTCGCGCCAAGGGCGTGTTCGAGCGTCTGGTGGTGGCCCGCCACGCCATGCGCAACGCCATCCTCCCCGTCATCACCGTGATCGGTTTAGAATTCGCCTTCCTGATCGGTGGGCTGGTCGTGACCGAGCAGGTCTTCAACCTGAACGGCATCGGCAAGCTGTTCGTCCAGGCCGTCGGCCGCGGCGATTACACGCTGATCCAAGGGCTGGTCATGCTGGTCGCGTTCATCGCGGTGGCCGTCAATTTCGCGGTCGACATCCTCTACGCCGTGTTCGACCCGCGCATCCGGTATGGTGGCCGATGACTCTGGCGCTGCCCCAAAACGAGCTTGTCCTGCCCAAGCGCCGGCATCCGGCCCTGCAATTCCTTATCTTGCAGCCGCTGGGCGCCGTAGGGCTGCTAATTATCATTGCCATGATGGTGGCGGCGCTATTCGCCGACTACGTGGCACCCTACGATCCGGTGGCGGTCGACTTCGCCGCCATGCTAACGGCCCCATCGTTCGAGCATTGGCTCGGCACGGACTCGTTCGGCCGCGACGTACTCAGCCGCATCATCTACGGCGCCCGCACCGCGCTGGCCGTCGGGTTCCTGTCGTCCTTCGCCGGATCGTTCCTCGGCGCCATGGTCGGCGTGGCCTCCGCCTATTTTGGCGGCCGTATCGACCTCGCGGTCCAGAGTTTCCTCGACATCTTGCTGTCCTTTCCCATCATCGTGCTCGCCGTGGTCGTCGTGGCACTCCTGGGCAAGGGCCGCATGCTCGGCATCGACTTCAACCTGATCGTGGCGATCGCCATCCCGATCCTGCCGCGGGTGGCGCGCGTCGTGCGTGCTTCCGCGCTCGCCGTCCGCGAGATGCCGTTCATCGACGCGGCGCGCGCCGCCGGCTATTCCCACACCCGCATCATCTTCCGCCATATCGCGCCCAACGTGGCCGCGCCCTTCCTGATCATGCTGACCGCTTTCGTGGCGCAAGCTATCTTGCTCGAGGCATCCTTGAGTTTCCTCGGCCTCGGCGTGACCGAGCCGACCCCCGCCTGGGGCCTGATGCTGTCGGGCAGCGCCGCCGATTTCTATCGCGAGGCGCCCTGGATGATCGTGTTCCCCGGGGTCGCCATCAGCTTATCGGTATTCGCCTTCAACCTGTTCGGCGACAGCCTGCGCGACTGGCTCGATCCGAAATTGAAGGTTTAAACCGGATCAGGCCGCACGCACGAGCAGCCGGCCGCTCTTTCGCCCGCCCCGCAGGCATGACACGAATTTCAACGGTGCGACCAAAAGCGGTCAGCCATTGCGCGAGCCGGTCAATGGTTACGCTCTCCATGCGTCCGTGCAAAACCTTCGACATGGTCGGCTGGTCCGTATCGCACAACCGCGCCGCCGCGACCTGAGTTAGCTTCCGGCCCTTGATCGTAGGTGCGATGGCGGAAATCAATTCAGATTTCGTTAGCGCTTCCTGCGCCTCCTCGGGCGAAAATCCAAGATCGGCGAAGACGTTGTCGCTGCCGATGCGTGCCACGGCCGAGCGTCTTGTCATGGCGTCTCCAATTCTCGATCCATCATTTGCGCCTGCTTGATGCGCGACGCGATGGTTGCGACGATCTCATTGGGCATGCTGCGTCCGACTTTCGATTTTTTCTTGAACATGTGCAAGACATAGACTCCGTGCGCAAGCTTGACCAGATAGATACCGCGATAGGCGTCACCGGCATGGCTGTCCCGAAGCTCGTAGACACCCGAGCCGAATTGCTTGAGTGGAGCGCTGCCGGGCGGAATCGTGCCTTTTTTTGCACCTCGCGCAGGGCATGTCCGAAGGCACCTTTCACCTCCTTGGAAAACCTGGAAAGATCATCTAGCGTGGAGCCCAACCAGATCAGTCGCCGCATCCCGGAAGCATGATAAATTTTCATATCAAAGCAAGCCAGCAAGGGAGGCGAGCGGTGGGGTCCCCTACTCGAACCTAGGCCCTTGATCGGGTCCAGCCGCTCCGCCGTGCGAGCGGAGTGGAAGCCGAAGGCTTAAACCCCTCAAACATAGGCGATGAGCCGGCCGCAGATCGGCACCGCGATCCAGATCGCCGCCGAGATCGCGGCACTCACGCGAACGCGCGGCGGCGGCAGGCCGTCGGCCGGCCAAGCGTCGATGCCCGGCTTCAGATAGCGGTGAAACAAGACGATATTGACGAGCCCTGCCGCGATCAGTCCCAGCTTGGCGAGGAAGAACGGGTTGCGCAGATAGGCGGCCGCCTCGGTCAAGAACAGCAGGACGCCCATCGCCGCGGCAAGCGCCAAGCCTGAAGCAGCGATCGGGATGGCCAGTCGCGCCAGCGCCGCCGGGCTGACACCGCGTCCCAGCCCGAGCAGGCGCGCATCGAGTACGAGGATGGCGCCGATCAGACAGGCAAAGCCGAGGATATGTCCGGTCTCGATCGCCGGATAGAGATAGATACCGCCGCGCATGGCTTCTGCGAACGCCGAGTGTTCCAGTGCCAGCGCCCACGCCGGTCCTTCGGCGGCGTGCATGACCGGCCGATCAGCGCAGTTCGATCGTTTTGCCGGCCACGGTCATGCGCTCCGCACGCAGCTCGCCCGCCTCGACTTTATGCGGATAGCCGACCTTGAGTACGCCATCGGGCAGCCTGCGGCTATGCATGCGTGTGGACGGCGCGAGCACGACATTCCAGGATTTGTCGCCAACCTTGAGGTCGATCAAGACATGAGGATTGGGGTAATCGACGCGAATCAAAGGCCCAGTCAGGGTCAAGACATTCTGGGAGTCGTAACCGCTCCAGCCGTGATGAGCGAACAGCGGCGCTGCACCGATCAACGCCCCGATTGCAACAATTGCCAGGATCGCGAGGCCGCGCATCGCACTCACTCCTCTATCTGCCATCGGTCAAATGGACCGCAGCGTCGAACAAGATCGGGCAAGGATGGCTCTGCGGCGATCACAGAGTCTAGCCGAGATGCCCAGTTTTACTCGAATCTCAGCGCCTCGATCGGATCGAGCCGCGCCGCCTTGCGTGCGGGGTAGAAGCCGAAGAAAACCCCGACCGCGCCCGAGAACAGAAACGCCAGCAACACGAATTCGACGCGGATCAAGGTCGGCCACCCGGCGAAATGGGCGATCGCGTGAGACGATGCAACGCCGGCAACGATGCCGATCGTGCCGCCGATGATCGACAAGGTCACCGCCTCGATCAGGAACTGCGCCATGATGTCGCGCGCGCGGGCGCCGACCGCCATGCGCAGGCCGATCTCGCGCGTGCGCTCGGTCACCGAGACCAGCATGATATTCATGATGCCGATGCCACCGACCACGAGCGATACCGAAGCGACTGCGGCCAGCAACAGTGTCAGAATGCGGCTCGACGCCTCGCGAGTGGCCATGATCTCTGCCAAATTGCGGAGCGAGAAATCATCATCGTCGTTGGGCTGAAGACGATGGCGCTGGCGCAGCAGGTCGCGCAAATCGGACATCGCCTCGTCCATCTGGCTCGCCTGCTGCACCTTGACCAGGATGGTACCGACCGAGCGCGCGCGCACGGCGCTGAAGCCAAGCACGCGTTTGCGCGCGGTCGATAACGGCGCGACGACAATGTCGTCCTGGTCCTGGCCCTGGGTGTTCTGACCCTTGTAGCCGAGCACGCCGATCACCGTGAACGGCACGTCGCGAATGCGGATGGTGCGGTCGAGCGGGCTTTCATCGCCGAACAGGTTGCGCACCACGGTTTGGCCGAGCAGCACGACGCGCGCCGTCGATTGCACGTCCTCGCCCGTGAGCAGGCGGCCGTCATCCACATCCCATTCGCGCGCCTCGAAGAATTCGGGCGTCACGCCCTGGATCGCGGTCGCCCAGTTCTGGTTGCCATAGACGATCTGAACGCCGCCGCGCACGGTAGCGGCAGCCACCTGTACGCTCGGAATCTCGCGCTGGATCGCGGCGGCGTCCTCGTCGGTGATGGTAACCCGGCTGCCCAGACCCATGCGCACGCCGCCGCTGGTAATATTGCCGGGCAGCGCGATGATCAGATTGGCGCCAAGGCTGCGGATCTGCTCGCTCACCTTCTGCTGTGCGCCCGAGCCGACCGCCACCATGGTGATGACCGCGCCGACGCCGATAATGATGCCGAGCATGGTGAGCGCCGAGCGCAGGGCATTGACGCGAAGCGCGCGGAGTGCGACGCGGATGCTGGCCCAAAAGCTCATGACTCGACCGCCGCCGGCTGGGCCGCTAGCAAGGCCGTGGCATCGGCCCGGTCGTCATTGGCGTGGTCGCCGACCAGCTTGCCATCGCGAAAATTCAGGATGCGGCTGGCAAATTTCGCCACGTCGGGTTCGTGGGTGACCAGCACGATGGTAATGCCATCGCGATTGAGTCCCTGAAACAAGGCCATAATTTCCAAGCTAGTGCGGCTGTCGAGCGCACCGGTCGGCTCGTCCGCCAGCACGAGGACGGGATCGTTGACCAACGCGCGTGCGATGGCAACGCGCTGCTGCTGGCCGCCGGAAAGCTGAGAGGGATGGTGATGCCAGCGATCGCTGAGACCGACGGCGGCCAGTTTTGCCAAGGCGGCCTCGCGCCGCTCGCGTTGGGGCCGCCCGCCGTAAATTAGGGGCAGCTCGACGTTTTCAGCGGCACTGGTGCGCGGCAGCAGGTTGAAGCTTTGAAATACGAAGCCGATCTTGCGATTGCGGATTGCCGCACGCTCGACCGCGTCGGTCTGACCGATATCTCGTCCGTCGAGCACGTAACGACCGTCGCTCGGCGAGTCCAGGCAACCGACCAGGTTCATGAATGTGGATTTGCCCGATCCCGACGGCCCCATGACCGCGACGAACTCGCCCGATGCAATCGACATGGACACGCCGCGCAACGCGCGCACCTTGTGACCGCCCAAGCGGTAGGTCTTGCGCAGGTCGATGGTTTCGACCACGGGCGTGGTCACGATGGCGCGGCCTAAAGCCTGAGACCGGGTGGGCCGGGCGGGCGTTGATTGCCGCCCGCGCCGCTAGCAGCGGCGGCACCGATGCCGCCGACGATGACCTGCTGACCTTCTTTGATCTCGCCCTGGACTAGCTCGCTGACATTGCCGTCGCCGATGCCGATCTGGATGGCCACCGCCTGCGGCTTGCCATCGCTGCCGAGCACCCACACCCGGCCCGGCGTCGGCCGATCGGCGTTGGCGCGCTGGGACTGCATCTCTTGATAACGCTGACGCTGCTCAGGCGTCAGTACGGCCGTCACTTTCTCGCGCACAGCGGCGAAGGCGCGCTGGCGTTGGAGTGCCGGATTGCCGGCGGCGGCGCCCTCGCCCTGCGCCGCCTCACCGCCCGCACTCGGCCGCCGCGCCGCTTGGAACTGCTGGCGCGCTTCGGTGAAGATACGAGTGACCTGATCTTTCTGCTCCGCCGACAAGCCGAGTTCGCGCGCAAGCTGTTCGGCACGCTGCTCCGGCGTCCCGGCCTCACCGCGCGGACCGCCACCGGCGCTCGGCGCCTCACCCGGCAACGCAGCGCTCGTACCGGCCGGCCGGTAGCGCAGCGCCGCGTTCGGCACTTTGAGCACGTCGGCGCGCTGCGCGGTTTCCACCCGTACATTGGCGGTCATGCCGGGCAGCAACCGGCCATCGGCATTGGGGGCGCTGATGACAACCACATAGGTCACCACGTTCTGTACCGTCTGCGGCGCGATGCGAATCTGAGCGACATCGCCCTGGAAGGTGCGGCCGGGATAGGAATCGACCGTGAAGGTCGCACCTTGGCCGACGCGGATGCGGCCGATATCGGCCTGGTCGACCGTGGTGTGCACTTCCATAACGCGTAGATCCTGGGCGATGGTGAACAGGGTCGGCGCCTGCAAGCTGGCCGCCACAGTTTGGCCGACATCGATATTGCGCAGCACGATCACGCCGTCGAGCGGCGCGCGGATGATGGTGCGGTCGAGATCGATCTGGGCCTGCTGAAGCGCGGCCGCGCGTTGTTTGACTGTGGCCTGGGCATTAATCACCTGGGCCTCGGCCATGCGAAGCTGGGCCTCGGCGGAGCCGATCGTGGCATCCTGGGCGCGCTCCTGGGCCTGGGAGGCTGTGAGCTGAGCCTGGGCGGACTCAAAGGCGGAACGCGCCTTGTCGATGTCGGCGGACGAGATGAAGCCACGTTGAACCAGGCCGCTCTTTCGCGTGAAATCCCGCTCGGCCTCGTCCTTGAGGGCGCGCGACTTGGCGGTCTGAGCTTGGGCGGCGGCGAAATTGGCGCGCATGCTGCGCACATCGGCACGCCAGCGTTCCACCGACGCCTGCTGGGTCAGCACGGCGGCGCGCGCCACTTCGAGTTCGGCCTGCGCTTGGTTAACCTTGGCCTCGTAGGTCTGGGGATCGAGGATGGCGATCACCTGATCCTTTTTCACCTCGGCGTTGAAGTCGACATAAAGCTCCTTAATCAGCCCAGAGAGTTGAGAGCCGACCTGCACGGTGACCACGGCGTTGAGCGAGCCGGAGGCGTAGACGGCGGCGACCAACGGGCCTTTCTCTACCCGCGCAAAGCGGTATCCGGCCTGTGCGCCGTCATCGCGCCCACCCCAATAGAAGCCGCCGGCAAAAAGGACGATGATCGCCGCCGCCGCCGCGCCGAGCCATCGCCGATCGATCTGTTTGAGTGTCTTCAACATAGGTGCATCCTGATCTTATACGTGAGTTTATGACATATCCTGCGTTCCGTCCTCCGCTCCCTTGTCCCGCTCCGGTCGGTTCAGGGCGCAGTTGTGCGGCTGGGCCGGATCGGGTTAGGAAGGCACGAACCTGAGATGGGAGCTTAGAATGGCCGCCGAAGCTGAGACCGTCGTCCGCGCCTACTACGCCGCCTTTAACGCCGGCGATGTCGAGGGCTTTCTGGGTTTACTCGCCCCTCGCGTGGCGCACGATATCAATCAAGGCCGGCGCGAAATCGGCAAGCCGGCATTCCAACGCTTTCTGAAGCGCATGGCGGCCTGCTACCGCGAGAAAATCGTCGGTATCGTTGTCATGACCGATCGTACCGGTCGGCGCGCCGCCGCGGAATTCACGGTGCTCGGAACCTATGTAAAGACTGACAAGGGCCTGCCCGCCGCGACCGGACAGCGCTATCGACTGCCCGCCGGGGCATTTTTCGAGATCAAGGGCGGGCGCGTGGCCCGCATCAGCAACACCTATAATCTCAACGATTGGCTGGCCCAGATTTCGGCCGCATCCCATAAACGGCGACCGCCGCGATGAGCGCGGCGATCCGCCTGGAGCGCCTGACCGGCCCCGCGCTTGAACGCCATATCGACGACCTCGCCCGGCTGCGCATCGCGGTGTTTCGCGACTTTCCCTATCTCTACGATGGCTCCCTGGACTATGAGCGCGACTATCTCAGGAGCTATGGGCGTTCGCGCGGCAGCGTGATCGTAGCCGCCTTCGACGGCACAGCCGTGGTCGGGGCGGCCACCGCCTTACCCATGGCCGACGAGCCCGATTACGTGACCAAGCCGTTCCTGGCCCGGGGCTACGACATCGCGCGCATCTTCTATTTCGGCGAGTCCGTTTTGCTCAAATCCTATCGCGGCACCGGGATCGGCCTCGGCTTCTTCGAGCATCGCGAGGCCCATGCGCGGTCTTTCGGCGAGTTCGATTGGTTCGCTTTCTGCGGCGTCGACCGCCCAGCCGACCACCCCAAGCGGCCGGACGATTACATACCGCTCGACCGTTTCTGGCAGAAACGCGGCTTCGCGCGCCACCCGGAGCTGGTCGCCCATTTTTCCTGGCGCGACATTGGCGATTCGGCACAAACGGACAAGCCGATGGTGTTCTGGCTGAAGCGGCCGAATCCCTGAGTCGACTCGAAGACCGACCCGCCTTTGCCCCAGGCGGTCAGGGGCTTTGCCAGGAATTCCCCGCAGCAATGCGAGCGCCTTGTGTCCGCCCTGCCGCATCGACATACTGAGCCGTCGCCACATCGATCGAGGGGTAGGGCTATGGCTCAGATGGGGATGTTTCGTGCGCTCTGCTGTGCCCTGGTGCTCCAATTGACCGCCGCTTGCGCGTCGATCATGTCGGGGACTACCCAGGACGTTGTGGTCGAAACGGCGCCCCGGCCCGGTGCGGAATGCACGCTCGCCAACGGGCACGGATCATGGACGGTCGCCGCCACGCCGGGCACCACCAAGGTGCACCGGGCCTATGGCGATCTGCTGGTGAATTGCACCCATCGCGAGGGCGACCAGGCCTCGACCACGGTGCCGTCCACGACCGGCCTGCCGGTCTTCGAAACATCATCTTAGGCGGCCTGATCGGCATCACGGTCGACCTTGTCTGCGGCGCGGCCTGGGATTATCCCAATGTCATCAGGGTCGATCTCAACCAATCCGCCGGGAAGTTCACGCCGCCGGCACCGAGCGCAACGAGGCCCGCAACCCCGGCCGCCACCGTGGCATTTGCGCCGCCGACATCGCCGGCTCAGCCCATGTCGATCGCGCCGCGCGCCACTGCCGCCACCGTACCGACCAGCATCGCCACGCGGCCAACGACCATGGACTCCGACTCCGATCCGCGTCTGCGCGACCTGTATAACCTGCGCATGGCGGGGCTGATTTCAGCGGCCGAATACGAGCGGCGCCCGCGCTTCCTCAAGAGCCGGTTGTAGCTGCCCTTGGCTGCACCGCGAGTCGACCGGAGCGACCCCACATATAGTGGGGGAGTCATCACCCAACCTCAAAATCTCGTTGCAATCGAACCGTCACCTGATTTACCCTGAGCCTTCCTGAGCGAGAGAGCCGGCAGCGGCGATCCCCAGGTCCCGGGCTTAACGGCCCATTCCTAGACTGTTTTCTCGGGCCATTTCTTTTGATTTGGCCGGCGAACGGTGCGTTCAAGCGAACGTCTAGACCGCGCCGATATTTTGTTACTTTTCAGATAGATACGAAATTTAGTTACAAATTTAGATGAGCTTTTTCCATTGCAAAATCCAGCGAACTTCCCTAAGCTTGGTGTAACGATTGCGGCTGACCACAATATGTGGGGGATGCTTGCCCGAGCCGGGTGAGTTGGGGACCGGAGCAGCGATCGACACGGGCCCGCAGCGTAGCGCCGCGGGCCTTATGAGGATTCTGGCGGAGGGGGCGTTTTTCATGCGGATCGCGCGGCATTTCACGGTCGAGGGCAAAGACCCCTACGCGTCCATCGAGTTCCGGACCACGGTCAGCGAAATCAGGAATCCCGACGGCTCCGTCGTGTTCCACCAGGCCGACATCGAAGTGCCGACGGAGTGGAGCCAAGTGGCGTGCGACGTGCTGGCGCAGAAGTATTTTCGGCGCGCTGGCGTCCCCGCCGACGACAATCTCAAGCCCGTGGAAGAATCCGACGTTCCATCCTGGCTGTGGCGCCAACAGGCTGCCGACCCGTCCCGCCGCATGGGCGGCGAGACCCGGGCGCGCCAAGTGTTCGATCGCCTAGCCGGAACCTGGACCTATTGGGGCTGGAAAGGCGGCTATTTCGACGGCGAGGCCGACGCGCGCGCCTATTTCGACGAAATGCGCGTCATGCTGTGCCGTCAGATGGCGGCGCCGAACAGCCCGCAATGGTTCAACACCGGGCTGCACTGGGCCTATGGCATCGATGGCCCGGCCCAGGGGCACCACTATGTCGATTTCCAGACGGGCAAGCTGGTCGCCTCCGCCTCTGCCTACGAACATCCCCAGCCCCATGCCTGCTTCATCCAATCCGTCGCCGACGACCTCGTGAACGAGGGCGGCATCATGGATTTGTGGGTGCGCGAGGCGCGCCTGTTCAAATACGGTTCGGGCACCGGCACCAATTTCTCCAAGCTGCGCGGCGACGGCGAGAAGCTGGCCGGCGGCGGACGATCATCGGGGCTGATGAGTTTCCTCAAGATCGGCGACCGGGCGGCCGGCGCGATCAAATCGGGCGGCACGACCCGGCGCGCGGCCAAGATGGTAACTGTCGACATCGATCACCCCGACATCGAGACCTATATCGACTGGAAGGTCGTCGAGGAGCAGAAAGTGGCGGCGCTGGTCGCCGGCTCGCGCATGACCAATATCCACATGAATGCGGTCATGGCGGCCTGCCAAATTAACATGGGCCAGCTCGGGTCAGGCGAGGATCGCTTCGATCCCAAGAAGAACCAAGCGCTCAAGCGCGCCGTGCTTGCCGCCCGCAAATCCATGATTCCGGGGAATTACGTCCAGCGCGTCATCCAGTTTGCGCGCCAGGGCTATACCGAGATCGAGTTCCGCACCTACGACACCGATTGGGATTCCGACGCCTATCTGACCGTGTCCGGCCAAAACTCCAACAACTCCGTCCGCCTGACCAACGCGTTCCTGGAACAGGTGCTCAAGGGCGGAGAATGGAAACTGATCCGGCGCACCGACGGCAAGGTGGCCAAGACCGTCAAGGCGCGCGATTTGTGGGACCACATCGCCTACGCCGCCTGGGCCTGCGCCGATCCGGGTCTGCAATACGACACCACGATCAACGAGTGGCACACCTGCCCCGCCTCCGGCCGGATCAACGCTTCCAACCCGTGCTCAGAATACATGTTCCTGGACGACACGGCGTGCAATTTGGCCTCGCTCAACCTGATGACCTTCCGCGACGCCAAGGGCGGTTTCGACGTCGCCGCGTACGAGCATGCGACCCGGCTGTGGACGATCACGCTGGAAATCTCCGTGTTGATGGCGCAGTTCCCGTCCAAGGAAATTGCCCAGCTTTCCTACAAATATCGCACCCTCGGTCTGGGCTACGCCAATATCGGCGGGCTGCTGATGGCCATGGGGCTTGGCTATGACAGCGACCGGGGCCGCGCCATGTGCGCGGCGCTGACCGCCGTCATGACCGGCGTCAGCTATGCGACCTCGGCGGAGATGGCGGGCGAACTCGGCTCCTTCCCCAGCTACGACAAGAACCGAGACGCCATGCTGCGCGTTATCCGCAACCACCGTCGCGCCGCTCATAGCGCAACCAAGGGCTATGAAGACCTGTCGGTGCCGCCGGTGCCGCTCGACGACGCCAATTGCCCCGACCCGAACCTGGTCGCCGCCGCTCGGCGCGCCTGGGACCAGGCGCTGACGCTCGGCGAGCAGCACGGCTACCGCAACGCCCAGGCGACCGTGATCGCGCCGACCGGCACGATCGGCCTGGTCATGGATTGCGACACCACCGGCATCGAACCCGATTTTGCCCTGGTCAAACACAAGAAGCTGGCGGGCGGCGGCTATTTCAAGATCATCAACCGCATGGTGCCCGACGCGCTGCGCACGCTCGGCTACGGTGCCGATTCGATCGAGGAGATCGTGCGCTACGCGGTCGGCCATGGCACGCTGAAAAGCGCGCCCGGCGTCAACCACGGCATGCTCCGCGCCAAGGGCTTCACGGACAAGGCGCTGGACCAGGTCGAAGCGGCGCTGGCCAGCGCCTTCGACATCAAATACGTGTTCAACAAGTGGAATCTGAGCGCGGAGTTCTGCATCAAGTCGCTTGGCATTCCGGCGGAACGGCTCGACGATGCCGGCTTCGATATGCTGGTCCATCTCGGCTTTGCCAAGGCCGATATCGCCGCCGCCAACACCCATGTCTGCGGCGCCATGACGCTGGAGGGCGCGCCCGGGTTGAAGGACGAGCACCTGCCCGTGTTCGATTGCGCCAATCCCTGCGGGCGCATCGGCAAGCGCTACCTGTCGGTCGACAGCCATATCCGCATGATGGCCGCGGCGCAGTCGTTCATCTCGGGCGCCATCTCCAAGACCATCAACATGCCGAATGCGGCGACCGTCGAGGATTGCAAGGACGCCTACATGCTGTCCTGGCGCCTGGGCCTCAAGGCGAATGCGCTCTACCGCGACGGCTCCAAGCTGTCGCAGCCGCTGTCGTCCTCCCTGGTCGATGACGACGAGGATGCGATCGAGGCGGCCGAACAGCTCGCCGCGGCCCCACCGGCCGAGCGGGCGGCACTGGTCGCGGAACGCGCGGTCGAGCGCGTGATCGAGCGCATCGTGCAGCGCCCGGCCGGCCGCTCCCGCCTGCCTCAGCGCCGCAAGGGCTATACCCAGAAGGCGATCGTCGGCGGCCACAAGGTTTACCTGCGCACCGGCGAATACGATGACGGCAAGCTCGGCGAAATCTTCATCGACATGCACAAGGAAGGCTCCGCCTTCCGCGCCCTGATGGACAGCTTCGCCATCGCGGTATCCATGGGCCTGCAATATGGCGTGCCGCTGGAAGAACTGGTCGAGGCCTTCACCTTCACGCGCTTCGAGCCCTCGGGCCTCGTCGAGGGCAACGACTCGATCAAGATGGCGACCTCGGTGCTCGACTACATCTTCCGCGAACTCGCGGTCTCCTATCTCGACCGCACCGACCTCGCCCATGTCCAGCTCTCGGATTTGCAGCCGGATTCGATCGGCACCGGCGCGAACGAGAGCGCGCTGACCGGGTCGTCCGGGCAGCCGCGCGTTCCGACCATGCCGGCGGTGGAGAAGGTGGCGAGCCGCGGTTACGTCCGCACCAATCTGGTCGTCTACAAGGGCGGCAACGGGAATGGCAACGGTCACGCCGCCCACGCCCTTACCCAGGCCGCTACCGGCACCAATGGCGGCGGCAATGGCCATGGCGGTAACGGCCATGGCACTACCGCCGTGCTCAGCGCCTCCACGGCCTTGACCGGCACCAATGGCGGCGCGCTGCAAACACTCGGCCAAGGTGCCGTCGTCGCCGCCGTGACGGTAGCCGCCGAGGTGGCCGCCGCGGTCGATCTCAAGCTGGAGAAGATTCGCGAGGCCCGCATGAAGGGCTATCAGGGCGACGCCTGCGGCGAATGCGGCAACTTCACCCTCGTGCGCAACGGCACCTGCATGAAATGCGCGACCTGCGGGGCGACCAGCGGATGTAGCTGAACGCGGCTTTCTCCGCTCAAAACATGGGGCGCCCCGGCGACGGGGCGCCCCATTTTCATTTGGTCCGGCGGGATGACATAATCCGGTTAAAACGCTAAGATTCCTGCCTCGTCGCCCCATCCCGAGGTGCTCGATCCATGCCCTTCGACCCACCCACGGCGCTCCGTTACCGCATCGGTTTCGATATCGGCGGCACCTTCACCGATTTCATCCTGCACGATGGCGAGAGCGGGACGATCCGGCTGCATAAATGCCTGACCACGCCAGCAGACCCCTCCGTTGGCGCGCTGGAGGGGTTGGAGGCGCTGGCATCGGCCGCCGGCATCTCGCTCGCCCAGATCGGCGAGCTGGTCCATGGCACGACGCTGGTCACCAACGCCATCATCGAGCGCAGGGGCGCGCGGCTCGGCCTGCTCACCACCAAGGGTTTCCGCGACTCCCTCGAAATGGCGAGCGAGCAACGCTACGACATCTACGACCTGTTCTTGCAATTCCCCACGCCCCTGGTGCCGCGACGGCGCCGGCTGGAGATAGCCGAGCGCGTGCTGGCCGATGGCAGCGTGCTGGCACCGCTCGCGACCGACGAGGTGCGCGCGGCGCTGAAGCGGTTGGCGGCCGAGAAGGTCGAGGCGGTCGCCGTCTGCTTCCTTCATTCCCATGCCAATCCGGCGCACGAACAGGCGGTAGCCAAACTGGCCCGCGCGGAGTTTCCGGGCTTGGCCGTGTCGCTATCCTCCGGCGTGGTTGGCGAGATCCGGGAATACGAGCGCGCCGTCACCACCTGCGCCAACGCCTATGTCCAACCCCTGGTGGACAGCTATCTCAAGCGGCTGGAGGCGGAACTGGGCCGCCGCGGTTTCACCGGCCGGCTGATGCTGATGCAGTCCTCGGGCGCGCTCGCCTCGCCCGCCATGGCGCGGGCCTATCCGATCCGCCTACTGGAATCTGGCCCGGCCGGCGGCGGACTGGCGACCGCGTTGTTCGGCAAGCAGGCCGGGCTGAAAGACATGCTGTCCTTCGACATGGGCGGCACCACAGCGAAGGCCTGTATGATCGTCGACGGCCGCGCCGACATCGCCGCCATGATGGAGGCAGCCCGCGTCCACCGCTTCAAGAAGGGCTCGGGCCTGCCGATCAAGGCGCCCGTCATCGACATGATCGAGATCGGTGCCGGCGGCGGCTCTATGGCCAGCGTCGACGAGGTCGGCTTGCTCAAGGTCGGCCCCCACTCGGCCGGTGCCGACCCCGGCCCCGCCTGTTACGGCAAAGGCGGCACGGCGGCCACTGTGACCGACGCCAATCTGCTGCTGGGATATCTCGATCCCAGCTATTTCCTGGGCGGGCGGATGACGCTTGACCGCAATGCCGCCGAAGCGGCACTGAGCGCGCTGGGCAAGAAGCTCGGCCTATCGGCCACGGCGGCTGCCTGGGGCATCCATGCCGTGGTCAACGAGAACATGGCGTCCGCTGCCCGCGTCCACATGATCGAGAAGGGCCGCGATCCCCGGCGCTATGCCATGGTCGGTTTCGGCGGTGCCGGCCCGGCCCATGCGTGCAGCGTCGCCCGCATCCTGGGCATGCCCGAGGTGATCGTGCCGCCCGCCTGCGGTGCCGCCTCGGCTTTGGGTTTCCTGGCCGCCCCGCTGGGTGCGGAGCGCATGCGCTCGCTGCCCATCGTGATGGATGCCGCGCGCTTCGACGCCACCACCGCGAATGCCGCGCTGGCCCAGCTTGAGGCCGATGCACGCGCCGCCTTGCGCGAGGCCGGCATCGCCGATGGCGACATCCGGCTGCGCCGCAGCGCCGACATGCGCCTGCTCGGCCAGATGCACGAAATCGACGTGCCCCTACCCGATGGGCCGCTCGGCACGAACTCGCTGGCCGAGATCGGCCGGCGCTTCGCCGAGGTCTATGCCGCGCGTTACACCCATGTCTATACCGGCGCCGTCATGGAGGCGATCACCTGGCGGGTTACGGCCGAGGGGCCGCCCCCGGTGCTCGACATCCGCGAAGCCACGACCGGCTCCAATCTGCGCGCCGCCCATAAGGGCAACCGGCCCGCCTGGTTCGACGGCCGCTTCGTCGACACGCCGGTCTATGACCGCTACGCGCTGCGCCCGGGCGACCGCATCGACGGGCCCGCGATCGTGGAGGAGCGCGAGGCCACCACCATCGTGCCACCGGGCGACAAGCTGGCGGTGGATGCCACGCTCAACCTGCGCATCGCCATCGCCGCACTCGCTGCCGCGCCGGCCCGCATCACGGCCAAGATGCCCATGGCCGAGGCGCGCGCCCGGCTGGAGGCCGATCCGATCGGGCTGGAGATCATGTGGAGCCGGCTGATCACCGTGGTCGAAGAGATGTGGTCGACCGTATGCCGCACGGCCTTCTCGCTGATCATCTCGGAAAGCCAGGATTTCGCCTGCGAGCTGCTCGATCCCATAGGCGAGCCGCTGGCCCACAGCCCACGCGCCATGCCGGTGTTCAACCTGACCCTGCCGCGCGCGGTCAAGGCGCTGCTGGCGAAGTTCCCGCCGCACACGCTGAAGCCGGGCGACGTGCTGACCACCAACGATCCCTGGCTATGTGCCGGCCATCTCTTCGACATCGCCGTGGTCACGCCGGTGTTTCGCGAGGGCGTGCTGGTCGGCCTGATCGGCACGGTCGGCCATGTCTCCGACATCGGCGGCACCAAGGATTCCATGCGCGCGCGCGAGATCTTCGAGGAGGGCATCCAGATCCCGCCGATGAAGCTGTTCCGCGACGGGGTGCCCAACGAGGATTTGTTCGCCCTGATCGCGGAGAACGTACGCAATCCCGAACAGGTGCTGGGCGATCTCCATGCCCTCGTCTCGGCCAACGCGGTCGGCGCCCAGCGTCTGCTCGCCTTCATGGCGGAATACGGCATCGAGGATTTGCGCCCGCTCGCCGCCATCGTTCAGGACCGCGCCGAGGCCGCCATGCGCGCCGCCATTCGCGCCATTCCCGACGGCGTCTATCGCAGCACGATTTCCAACAACCCGCTGGGCCAACGCCTGGACTATCCGATCAAGGTGACGGTGGCCGGCGACAGCATCGAAGTCGATTTCGAGGGCTGCCCGCCCCAACTGCCCCAGGGCGGCTATAATTGCACGCTCAACTACACCGCCGCCCACACCACATATCCCCTGAAATGCATGCTGACGCCGAACGTGCGCGGCAATGCCGGCTGCTACCGGCCGTTCACGGTCAAGGCACCGGAGGGCAGCGCGCTCAACTGCATCCGACCGGCAGCGGTCAATCTGCGCACGAGGGTGGGCTGGTATGTGGCACCCAATCTGTTCCGCGCCCTCGCCCCCGCCATGCCCGCCCAGGTCCAAGCCCATACCGGGTTGCCCGTGGCGGTGTTCGTCTATGGCCTCGGCCCCGATGGGCGGGCTTATAACGACCATATCTTCATGGGCGGCGGACAAGGCGGCTCGGCCGGCGGCGACGGCAAATCCGGCTTGATGTGGCCGACCTCGGCGGCCAATACGCCGATCGAACTGTTCGAAACGCGCACCCCGGCGATTGTGCTGGAAAAGGCCTATCTACCCGACACCGGCGGCCCCGGCGCACAGCGCGGCGGGCTCGGCCAGTTCGTGCGCTTCCGCAAGCTTGCGCGCGACGGCCGCAACCTGCTGGCGGGCGTCTATCCCGAGGGGGTCGGGCTCTCCTATGAAGGCCTGGATGGCGGGCGGCCCGGCGGCAAAGTCAGCGGCACATTGACCAAATCAGGCGTTCCCCACGATCTCGGTACGGGCCAGTTGTTGACCCTGACGAGCGACGACGAGATCGCGGAAATCATTCTGGCCGGCGGCGCCGGCTATGGCGACCCGCTGACCCGCAGCTACGACGCCATCGATGGCGATCTGGACCAGGGTTATGTGACGCCAACCGGCGCGGCGCGCGACTACGGCGTGGTCGTGGGCGCCGGTGGCCGGGTCGATCGCGCGGCCTCCCAGGCCCGGCGCACCGCGCTCGCGCGCGCCGCCGAATAGGTCAGTAGCGCATTGCCCTGAGGCCGACCAGCCGGTCCACCGCCAGCACGGCGCCGAGCGTCATCAGGATCGACACGGTCGAGGCCGCCGCTGTGGTCGGATCGAAATCCCAACGCAGATAGTCGAACACTTGCATCGGTAGGGTCGTCGTGCCCACGCCCTTGAGCAGCAGCGAAATCGTCACATTGTCGAACGAGATGATGAAGGCGAAGAGAGCGCCGTTGATGATGCCCGGCTTGATCAAGGGCAGGGTAATGCGGCGGAAGACGGTTGCTGGCGAGGCGCCCAGGGACCGCGCGGCCTCCTCCACCGCCGGCGAAAGATTGTAGAGCGATGCCGTAACTTGCAGAAAAACGAAGGGCACGCAGATCACGATATGGCCGAAATAGAGCCCGGCCACGGTCTTGGTGCCGAGCCCGATCTGGTAATAGAGAAACAATAGCGCGATCGAGGTCAGGATTTCGGGCAGCAGCAACGGCGCTAGTGTGTACAGCCGGAACGTCTCGCGCCAGTTCTTGGCATGGCGCACATAGTAAAGGGCGGCCGGCGTCCCGATCAGGGTTGCCGCCAGGGTCGAAACCGCCGCCAGGACGAGCGATAGCTCCAGCGCATCCATGAAGGGCTGGGAGGCGAAGAACTGGGCGTACCAACGAAGCGAAAAACCCTCGGGCGGAAAGCGCAGATATTTTCCCGAATTGAACGATGCGATCACCACGATGGAGATGGGCAGCATCAGGAATACATAGACTGCGGCGACGCTGGTCAAGTAAGCGGCGCGGCCGGGCTTCATGCCAGGCCCCGCATGGTCCGGCCGGAGAAATGGGCCCACAGCCAGACCGCGATCAACCCGGCCGACGCCAGGATCAGTGCCAGCGCCGCGCCGCGCGGCCACAGGAACTGGTCGAGCATGGTCACGACTTCCGTGGTCAACGTATGCACCCGTCCCGCACCCAGCAGGGCCGGCGTGACGTAGGCACCGCAGGACAGCACGAAAACCAGGATACAGCCGGATTGCACGCCCGGCATGGATAGCGGCAGCACCACCCGGCGGAACACCTTGGTCCGGCTGGCGCCGAGCGAGCGCGCCGCTTCCTCCAGCCGGGGATCGATGCCTTGGATGGCGCCCATCAACGGCAGCACCATAAAGGGTAGGAATACATGGACAAGCGCCAGGACCACGCCGAATTCGTTATACATCAGCGGTAGAGCCGGCAATTCGAGGGCGCGGAGCATCTGGTTGATCAACCCATTGTTGGCGAGCAGGATGATCCAGCCGAAGGACCGGATCACCACGCCGACCAGTAGAGGCGACAACACGAGGGCATAGAGCACGCCGCGCCAGCGCGATGTCGTGCGCGCCAGGTGATAGGCAGCGGGATAGGCGATGACGAGGCAAAGCGCGGTGATCATGACCGCCAGACGGACCGTGTCGCCCAGTAATTCGAGATAGAACGAATCGGTCAACGCGCGCGCGTAGTTGTCGATCGTGAAGCCCGGTGCATAGGGCCGCGTGGTCGACGGCGTGCGGAAGCTCATGATGACGATGTTGACATAGGGCACGACGATCAAGGCCCCAACCGTCACCAGCACGGGCAGGGCGAGCAGCAGGCCCAGCGGCAGTTTTGTCGGGCGCGCGGGCCGCTCGCTCACGGCGCCCGCTCGCGCACCAGCCAGGCCCGGTCCGCCGGCAAGATCACATGGACGACGGCGCCGGGCGCGAAGGAGGCCGTCGCCGGCTGCTGCACCTGGAGCACGGAGCCATCCGCCATCTTGATCCGGTAGTCGGCGAGGTTGCCGAGAAAATAACGCTCCGCCACCGTACCCTGGAACGCCGCCGCCCCGTTTGGCACCGCCGAGGCCAGGCCGATCGCCTCGGGCCGGATCATGGCCGTCGCCTTCTGCCCCGGCGTCAGCGCGAAGCCGGCACCGCAGCCGATTCGACCGAGTGCGGTATCGAGCCCGTAATGGACACCCACCTGTCCGCTGAACGTACCCTCGAAAAAATTGGACAGGCCGATGAAGCTGGCGACCGCGCGGGTGGCCGGGCGGTCATAAACATCCTCGGCCGTGCCGAGTTGATGAATGATTCCGTCGAACATGACGACGATGCGATCGGACATGACCATGGCTTCGGCCTGATCGTGGGTGACATAGATCGCCGTGATGCCGATGCGCTTCTGCAAGCCGCGGATGAAAAATCGCATCTCGTCGCGCAGCTTGGCGTCCAGATTGGCCAAGGGTTCATCCAGCAGCAGCAACTTAGGGTGAATGACGAGCGCGCGCGCCAGCGCGACGCGCTGCTGCTGACCGCCCGAAAGCTGACGCGGATACCGCTCGCCCAGCCCGTCGAGTTGGACCAGGCCGAGCACCTCGGCGATTCGCCTCTGAACCTCCCCGGCCGCGATGTCGCGCATTTCCAGCCCGAAGGCCAGATTGCCGTTCACCGTCATATGCGGGAACAGGGCATAGTTCTGGAACACCATGCCGATATCGCGCTTCTCCGGGGGCAGCCCGGTGACATCGTCGCCATCGAAGCAGATGGTACCGGCGCTTGGGCTCTCGAAACCGGCGATGCAGCGCAAGGTCGTGGTCTTGCCACAACCGGAGGGCCCGAGCAGGGCGACGAATTCGCCCTGAGCGACCTCCATGTCAATACCGGCGATGGCACGGACGGCGTCAAAGCGCTTTTCCAGCGCCTCGATGCTGAGGCGAGTCATCGGTCGAATGCGCAGATGCTTAGCGCATCACGCGGTTCCAGCGCTCCGTCACGGTATCGCGCTGGGCATTGGCCGCCGCCCAATCCCATTTCAGGATCTTGCCGATATCGTTGACGCCGATTGGCAACACCGATTTAAGATCGTCCGGAATCGCCACGTTGACATTGACGGGCGTGATGAAGAACTCGGCAACCGCGCGACGCTGCATCTCCGCCGACAGCATGTAATCCAGGTATTTACACGAGGCGTCTTTGGCCGTGCCGTTCTTGAGCAGGTTGAACGACTGCTCGAACATGAACATGCCCTCCGCCGGAGCGGCGAAGGCGACGGGCGCGCCGGCACGGCGCAGCCGAACCACCTCGGGCAAATCGAGGATACCGATGGCGACCTCGCCGCGCGTGATGAGCTGGCCCATGGTGCCGGAGAAGTCAACCTGGGGGAACGGCTTGAGCTTTTCGATCTCTCGGAACCCGGCATCGAAATCGAGTGCGCCCTTACCGAAAATCTTCGAGACCAGCATCAGGAACATATAGCCTGCGGAATTGCCGATCTGGTACATGCCGGTCTTGCCCTTGAATTCGGGATTCTCCCAAAGATCCTTCCACGAAGTCGGCGCCTTCTTCACCATGTCGGTGCGGTAGCCGAGCCCGATCGGCGAGATCATGGCGAATACGCCATTATTGTCGGGGTATTTCGCCTCGGGATGGACATGGCGCAGATTGGGCACCTTGTCCATCGGCCAGGGCTCGAAATAGCCCTCGCCGCGCAGGAGCGAGGCGAAAACCTCGTTCATCATGATGAACGAATAGGGCGGCTTATCCACGCCGGCCGCACGCAGATTGGCGGTCCAAGTGCGCGCGAGGCCACTATCGTATTTGGTCTTGATGCCGCTCGACTTCTCGAAATCCGGCAGGATCGATTCGCGCCAGAACTTCTCCCACGATCCGCCATAGCCGTTGACGATCAAATCCTGGGTCTGGGCGAAGGCCGTGGCAGTGGGCGAAATGACGGCGGCACCGGCGGCGGCACCAAGAAAAGTCCGGCGTCCAATTCCCTGCGACATGGCTCGATTCTCCCCGTTGCCTTCTGTGTCTCGATTGATGCTTGGATCGATCCTAAACAGGACGCTTCGCGAATTCAATCTGGAATAGATGGAGCGCTATCTTAGGCTGTTAGCTAGCGTCGACGCCTTCGATCACTAGGAGCTCCGTCCCCTCTTCCACCAAATCACCCGAGGCGTAGCGAACGGACTTTACTGTGCCGTCTGCCGGTGCGGTGATGGTGTGTTCCATCTTCATCGCCTCCAACACCATCAGCGCTCGCCCGCGCGCCACCGTCTCGCCCGGTTTGACCAGGACTTGAACGACCTTCCCCGGCATGGGTGCGGTCAGGCGCCCGGCTGCCCGGGCGTCCGCGGTGGCGGCCTGGCGCATGGGGTCATGGAGGCCTAAGCGATGGGCTCGGCCGTTCCACAGGACGGTTAGGCTTTCGCCGCGCTCGGCCTCGTCAAGGCGGATGATACGCGCGGTCAAGCGGCGTCCATCGAGATCGGCGGCGATCTCGCCCGCTGCACTGCGCGTGCCGGAAACGGTCATGCGACGGCCCGAAGGCAAATCGACGACATAGCCGAAAGGCCGGTAATGGACGAGGATGCGTTGCTCCATCGCTCCGTCGAGAAAGCAAATAGCGTGCTGGTTATCGTCGTTGAGACGCCAGCCATCGCTGCGATGCCAAGGCGAATGGGGGTCGAGCGAGCGACGCGCACCGGCCTCGGCCTCTTCCGCGCGCCGGATCATGACGGCGAGCGCCGCCAGGGCCAACGCCGTGTCGTCGGTCGGCTGCGCCTCGGGAACAAGATCGCTGCGGTGCCTCTCGATGAAGCCGGTATCAATCTCGGCAGTGGCAAAAGCGGGATGGCGTGCGACCGCGGCGAGGAAGGCGACATTGGTCGCGACGCCGACGACTTCCGTTCCCTCCAGCGCGCCGGCTAAGCGGCCGAGCGCGCTAGCCCGATCGCGGTCCCACACGATCAGCTTGGCGATCATGGGGTCGTAGTGGATGCCGATGACATCGCCGGGCCCCACCCCAGAATCGACCCGCACATGGGGGCCATCCGCCGGCAGGCGCAGGTGATGCAGCCGGCCGGTCGCGGGCAGAAAGTCGCGCGCGGGGTCCTCGGCGTAGATGCGCGCTTCGAAGGCGTGACCTGATATGGTCAGATCGGCCTGACCGAGGGGCAAGGGCGCCCCCGTCGCCACGCGCAACTGCCACTCCACGAGGTCCTGGCCGGTAATCATTTCGGTCACGGGATGCTCGACCTGGAGACGCGTATTCATTTCCATGAAGTAGAACGTGCCGTCCTCGTCGGCGATCATCTCCACCGTGCCGGCGCCGACATAGGCGACCGCCCGCGCCGCCTTGACCGCCGCCTCACCCATGGCGCGCCGGCGCTCTGGCTCCATGCCGGGGGCCGGCGCTTCCTCGATCACCTTCTGATGCCGGCGCTGAAGCGAGCAGTCGCGTTCAAAGAGATAGACACAATTGCCGTGAGTATCGGCAAAGACCTGGATTTCGATATGCCGCGGCCGGGTCAGATAGCGCTCGATCAACACGCGGTCGTCGCCGAAGGACGATCTCGCCTCGCGCTGCGCGCTGGCCAGCGCCTCGGCGAAGCCATCGGCCGCGCGCACGATCCGCATACCCTTACCGCCGCCGCCGGCCGAGGCCTTGATCAGCACGGGGAAACCGACGCGCCCGGCCTCGGCGGCGAGGAAAGTGGAATCCTGGTTATCGCCGTGATAGCCCGGCACCAGGGGCACACCCGCCTTGCCCATGATCGACTTGGCCGCGCTCTTCGACCCCATGGCGCGGATGGCAGAAGGCGGCGGACCGATGAAAACCAGCTTGGCTGCCGCACAAGCCTCGGCAAAACCGGCATTCTCCGACAGGAAGCCATAGCCGGGGTGGATCGCCTCCGCGCCCGTCGCTCGGGCCGCTTCCACGATCCGCTCCAGGACCAGATAGCTTTCGCGCGCCGGCGCCGGACCGATGCGCACGGCCTCGTCGCAAGCCTGGACATGACGCGCCCCGGCATCGGCATCGGAATAGACCGCCACGGTGCGAATGCCCATGCGCCGCGCCGTCCGCGCGACCCGGCAGGCAATTTCCCCTCGATTGGCGATCAGGATTTTGGAGAACATAGCCTACCCCCTCGCCCAATCCGGATCGAGTGCGTGCGCCGCTTCGGTCAGGGCCAACACGATATGATAGCTCGTGCTGCCCGGCATTTGGTCGTTGGTGACGGAGAGATCGGCGGCCAAGTGTTCGCGCCAGCGCCCATCGGGCAGCAGATAATGCTCGAAGATCCAACCGAGCGCGCGATCCAGAGCCGCCCGGTCGGCGCGCGCACCGCCGGATTCCAGCCGTGCCGCCAGGGCCTTGATGTATTCGGTGAGCGGCCAGATGCGCTTACTATCGACGAGAACGCGGCCGGAGCGGTCGATCTCGTCATAGACGCCGCCGCGTGTACGGTCGACGCCCTGGTGATCGGCATGGGCGAACAGGGCGTCGGCGATTGCCAAGACGTCGGGCCGTTCGAAGATACGGGCGAAGCAGTGGAGTAGCCAGCACCATTCGAAATGATGGCCGGGCTCAACCCGGTGACCGGTGGCGATGTCCGGGCGCCAATCGCCATCGAAATACTCGCCGAGCGTGCCGCTCGCCCCGTCGAACAGCCGATGAACCAGAAGATCGACGAGCACAACGGCGCGGTTGCGATAGAGCGCGTTGCCCGTCGCCTCAAACAGCGCTAGGAACGCCTCGGTCAGATGCATATTCGGGTTCTGGCGGTTGAGATCGGGCCGCCGCGTCCAATCCGGTTCGGCCACGGCATGATAGCCGCCATGTGCCAGGGCCAGATGGCGGTCCATTGTGCCTAGCAATTGACCGGCCTCCGCGAGCGCCGCCTTGTCGCCCAGTACACGACCGGCATGGGCCAGACCGAATAGCACGAAGGCGAGGCTGTAGGTGTCGATCGTCCGATCGAGCGGCTCGCCTGCCGGGGTCACCTTAAAGGCCCAGGCGCCCGTCTCGCAATTGCGACAGCGATCCATGAGGAAGGCCAGGCCGTGCCGCACGGGCGCGAGATCGGCGCCCGGTAGCCTCAGGCTGGCGGCGTGGGCATGAACGAAGATCTGCCGGCACTGCACCATGGTGCGCTTGTAGCGCAGGTCGAGCGGTCGGCCCTGGCTGTCCAGGCGTTCGTAGAAGCCTCCATGGGTGCGATCCATTCCGGCGCCGCGCCAGAGCGGCAGATGTTTATCCACCAGCCAGGACCTAATCCGCCCGGGCGTGACGGCACTCATGATTTCTTGGCGCTCGGCAGCTTCGTTCGCCAGGTCGGTTCGCGCTTGGCAAAAAAGGCGGCCAGGCCCTCCCGCCCCTCGAGCGAAGCACGGGCAGCGGCGATGCAGCGTGCGGTCTCGGCAATCACGCCCTCGTCGATGGGACGGCTGGCGACGAAGCGAATGAGCTCTTTGGCGCGCCCCTGGGATGAGGTGGCGCCGGCGAGCAGGTCGGCGATAACCCGATCGACCGCGGCATCCAATTCCGCCTCGGGCACGACCATGTGGACCAGCCCCATGCGCAGCGCCTCGGCCGCACCGAAGCGCTCCGCCGTCAACAGAATGCGCCGGGCGTGGCGCTCACCGATGGCGCGGATCACATAGGGCGAGATGGTGGCAGGTACCAAGCCGAGCCTGACTTCGCTCAGCGAAAACACCGTGCCTTCCGCGGCCACTGCGATGTCGCAGGCAGAAATGATTCCGGTCGCACCGGCAAAGGCATTGCCATGGACACGGGCCACCGTGGGTTTGCGCGCGAGATCGATGGCCTGGAACATGGCCGCAAGGCGGCGCCCATCCGCCTCGTTCTCCTCGGGCGTAAAATCGGCCATCCGGCGCATCCAGTTGAGATCGCCACCGGCGGAAAAACTCTTGCCGTTGCCGGCGATCACGATGACGCGGACTTGGTCGTCGCGGTCAAGCAGCTCCACCGCCTCAGTCACGCGCGCGATCGCGATCTCGTCGAAAGCGTTGTGCAGCTTCGGCCGATTAAGCGTCAGCCGGCCCACGCCGGATCTGGTGTCGATATCGATCAGGACGGGAATCTCGGTCATGCTTACATCCGAAATACGCCGAACCGCGTCGGCTCGATCGGCGCGTTAAGCGCCGCGGAGAGTGCCAGGCCCAGAACCATGCGCGTTTCCGCCGGGTCGATCACGCCATCGTCCCATAGCCGTGCACTGGCATAATAGGGGTGACCCTGGGTCTCGTACTGGGCGCGGATCGGCGCCTTGAACTTTTCCTCGTCCGCCGCAGACCAGGCACCGCCCTTGGCCTCCAAATTGTCGCGTCGGACCTGGGCCAGCACGGCAGCGGCCTGCTCGCCACCCATGACGGAGATGCGCGCATTCGGCCACATCCACAGCATGCGCGGCCCAAAGGCGCGCCCGCACATGCCATAATTGCCCGCACCGAAGGAACCGCCAACGATGACAGTAAACTTCGGGACGTTGGCGCAGGATACGGCGGTCACCATCTTGGCGCCGTCGCGTGCGATGCCACCGGCCTCGTATTTCTTGCCGACCATGAAGCCCGTGATGTTCTGTAGGAAGATCAGGGGCACACCGCGCTGGCAGCAAAGTTCGACGAAATGAGCGCCCTTGAGGGCCGATTCGGAGAACAGAATGCCATTATTCCCAATGATCCCGACGGGATAGCCCCAAATGCGGGCGAAGCCAGTTACCAGCGTCGCACCGTAGAGTAGCTTGAACTCGTCGAACGCGCTGGCGTCCGCCACGCGCGCGATGATCTCGCGAATGTCATAGGGCTTGCGCGTGTCAGCCGGCACCACGCCATAGATTTCCTGCGGATCGTAGGTCGGCGGACGGGGTTCCGTGAACTCCAGGCCCGGATGCTTAGTTCGGTTGAAATTGGCGACGATGCGGCGCGCAATGGCGAGCGCGTGGGCGTCATCATTGGCCAGGTGATCGGTCACGCCGGAGACCCGGGCGTGCACGTCCGCGCCGCCCAACTCTTCTGCCGTCACGACTTCGCCGGTTGCCGCTTTCACCAGGGGCGGGCCACCGAGGAAGATGGTGCCCTGGTTCTTGACGATAATGCTTTCATCCGACATGGCGGGCACATAGGCACCGCCGGCGGTGCAACTGCCCATGACCACAGCCACCTGCGGGATGCCGGCCGCCGACATCGTGGCTTGGTTGTAGAAAATGCGGCCGAAATGGTCGCGGTCGGGAAACACCTCGTCCTGGTTGGGCAGATTGGCGCCGCCGGAATCGACGAGATAGATGCAGGGCAGATTGTTCTGGCGCGCGATCTCCTGGGCACGCACATGCTTCTTCACCGTCATGGGGAAATAGGTGCCGCCCTTCACGGTGGCGTCGTTGCACACCACCATGCATTCCCGCCCGGCGATCCGGCCGATGCCGGTGATGATGCCGGCCGCCGCGATGTCGCCGCCATACATGCCCCAGGCCGCGAGCTGGGACAGCTCCAGGAACGGCGACCCAACATCGAGCAGGGCGCGCACGCGCTCGCGCGGCAGCAACTTGCCCCGCGCCAGATGTTTGGCCCTGGCCTCCTCGCCGCCGCCGAGTTTGACCTGCTGAACCACCCGGCGCAGATCCTCGACCTGGGCCGCCATAGCGTCCCGGTTGCGCTTGAAATCGTCCGCGCGTGGGTCGAGGGTCGATGTCAGAGCGGACATGGGAGAATTCTTTCGAGCTAGGCCGCCGAATTCACGGGCGCGTTGGCGACAAAGGGGCGAACCGCTTGGAGCGCGCGATCGACATACCCTGCCACCTCGCCGACGGGGGCGACCAACCGGATCACCTTCTCGGCCTCGGCCAGACCAAGCCGCCGGGCGATCATCCAGGTTGCGATGTACTGGGACGACAGGCATCCGCCGGCCGTCGCCAGATTGCCCCGCGCATGGAAGGGGGTGTCCAGCACCTGCGCACCGGTGCGGGCGATCGCCTGGCGAGTGAATTGATCGGTGCAGACCGGTTGACCGGCGAGCAATCCGAGGCGGGCGAGGATGAGGGCGCCCGAGCACTGAGATGCGATCAATTGCCGTTGCGGATCGAGAGCGATGCGACCAAGCAGCGCCGTATCCTGGGCGATCTCCTGGGTCAGCCAACCGCTGCCGACGACCACGGCGTCGGCGGTCGCGGTGAACTCCAGCGGCCGCTGCGCGTCGACCGCTACGCCATTGCGCGAGGTCACCCGATCGCTTGGCGCCGTGATATAGGCGTGCCAGCCCTGAGGCGACAGGCGATTGAGAAGGTGGGCCACGACGAATGAATCCATCTCGTTGAATTGATCGAAAGTCAAAATGGCGATTTCCATGAACAACTCCTTGAATGCGGCGACTTGACCGACGTCAACGGCCTGGCGCGGTCACCACCCGCCAGTTTCGAGCCATTTATCCACCTGGTCGAGGCGATCGGAGCCCCAGAACGGCTCGCCATCGACGACGATGAAGGGCGAGCCGAACACGCCCTTCTTCAGGGCCGCCTCGCATTCCTGACGCAGCCGGTCCTTGATGGCGGGATCGTTGACGGCAGCCAGCACGGCTGCCTTGTCGTGGCCGAGCGAGGCCGCGATGTCGGCCACGGCCTCGGCACTCGAGATGTTGCGCGCCTCGGCGAAATAGGCCTCAAACAGTTTCTTGGCCAGGGCCTTGGCGGCACCCGGATTCTGCTGCTGCACCCAGTAGAAGGCACGCGCGGCCTGTTGGGTCGGGATGGGAAAGACCGGCGGGGGCGTGAACTTGATGCCGTGAAAGGCCGCGGTACGCACGAAGTCGCGCTTGGAATAGTCGCCCTTAAGCGGGATCGTGGTCAGCGGCGCGCCGCCGGTTTCCTTGAAAACCACACCGAGCAAGATCGGATGCCAGCCCACGGCGCGGCCATGATTCTCGCACAGCTTGTCGATCCGCGTCGAGGCGAGATAGCCATAGGGTGAGGAGAAATCGAAATAGAACTCGACCGGCGCGGGCATGATCACACTCTCCAAATCAAGCCATCAACTGCCGGGCGATGACCAGGCGTTGCACGTCGCTGGTGCCCTCGTAGATCTGGCACACGCGCACGTCGCGATAGATGCGCTCGACCGGAAAATCGTTGAGATAGCCATAACCGCCATGGACCTGAATGGCCGCCGAGCAGACCTCTTCCGCCATCTCCGAGGCGAACAGCTTGGCCATGCAGGCCTCTTTCAAGCAGGGCTCGCCGGCGTCTCGTAGGCGCGCGGCGTTGAGCACGAGCAGATGCGCCGCCTCCAGTTTGGTCGCCATATCGGCCAACCGGAAGCCGACGGCCTGGTGGTTGATAATGGCGGTGCCGAAGGACTGCCGCTCGCGCGCATAGGAAAGTGCCGCCTCGTGCGCCGCGCGCGCCATGCCGACGGCCTGGGCGCCGATGCCGATGCGTCCGCCCTCCAGATTGGCGAGCGCGATCTTGTAGCCCTCGCCCTCCTGGCCCAGCATGAGGTCGGGCGTGAGCCGGCAATCCTCGAACACGATCTGGCAGGTGTCGGAGGATTTCAGGCCGAGTTTGCGTTCCGTGCGCGCGACCGTGTAGCCCGCCGTGTCGGTCGGCACGATGAAGGCGCTGATGCCCTTCTTGCCCCGATCTGGACTAGTCACGGCGAAGACGATGGCAAGATCGGCCTCGGAACCTGAGGTGATGAACTGTTTGGTGCCGTTGAGCACCCAGTGATTGCCCTCGCGCCGGGCGCGGGTCTTGATCGCGGAGGCGTCGGAGCCGGCCTGGGGCTCGGTCAAGCAGAAGGCCGCCAGCATTTCGCCCCGCGCCATCGGCTCCAGGAAGCGCTTCTTCTGTTCGGTCGTACCGAACTTCAGGACCGGCATGCAGCCAACCGAATTGTGCACGCTCATGATGGTGGAACAGGCGCCGTCGCCGGCCGCGATCTCCTCAAGTGCCAGCGCATAGGCCACATGATCGGCCGCCGACCCGCCCCAGGCTTCCGGCACCAGCATCCCCATTAGGCCTAGTTGCCCCATCTCGTCGACGGCGGCGCGCGGAAAAGCCGAACTCCGGTCGCGCTCGGCCGCGCCGGGGGCAAGTTTTTCCCGGGCAAACTCGCGTGCCATGTCGCGGATCATGATCTGATCTTCGGAGAGCTGCATGACATAATTACCAGGGAATGGCCGTGCCGTCGTGGTTGAGAAACCGGCCGCTATCGGCCGGGGTTAGGCCTAGGATCACGTTGCGCAAGCCGGTCACGCTTTGCTCGGTCGATAGCGTGGCGCTGGCGCCGCCCATGTCGGTGCGCACCCAGCCGGGATGGAAGGCGACGGCGATGATGCCTTTGCTCTTGAGGTCGCCGGCCAGGCCCTTGACCACGCCGTTCAGCATCGTCTTGCTTGACCGATAGACATAGGCGCCGCCGGGGTTCTCCGCGATCGAGCCCATGCGGCTAGAGATAAAGGCCATGACCTTGCGGTCGCCGCGCTCCACAAGGGGCAGCAGCGCCTCGGCCACCCGCATGGGGCCGAAGACGTTGACGCGGATCGTCTGCTCCCACATGGCGTAATCGATGTCGCCGAAGCCGCCGCTCCCCTTGGGCTGACCATAGATGCCGGCATTGTTGATCAGAACGTCGATTGCGACGCCATCGAGTTCGCGTGCCAACGCCGCCACGCTGGCCGGGCCAGTCACATCGAGGCGATGGCGGCTGACTTGACCGGCAATCACCTTAAGCTCGGCCTTGTCGGAATCGCGCGCGCAGGCCAGGACCTGCCAGCCCTGGGCCGCGTATTGGCGGGTGAATTCGAGGCCGATACCACGGCCAGCGCCTGTGATGAGAACAGTTGGCATCGTATCAGGCCGCCTGGCCAGGGATCATGTTGATGCGAAAGCCCATGTAGTCCACATGGGGCGTGCGATTGCCGCCATAGGGCGGCCGAGCAAAGACCCGGCGCAATATCGGCTCGAAGGCCTCCAACGGCATGGATTGATAATTCTTGTCGAAGGAGGACTGGTCCCATTTGGCGCAGAACTCGGCGGTGCGCGCATAAGCGGGGTGGCCGCGAAAGCGGTCGCGCAGATTGCGGTCGAGCCCGACCTTGTCGAAATAATGATAGCCCTGGAAAATTTCGTGCAGCAGAACGACGCCGTGATTGAGGTCGGACACATAGGGCCGCACGATGGCGGCGGCGAGTTCGGCGTGGTTCTGGGGCGCCGCCAGGTCGCCGATGTCGTGCAGCAGGGCGCACACCACCAGCTCTTCCTCCGCGCCATCCTTGTGGGCGCGCGTTGCGGTTTGCAGGGAATGCTCATAGGGATCGACTGGCATGCATAGGCTGGAACCCTTGAGCCGCTTCAGCATGTCGAGTGCCACGTCTGCCATACCGGAACTGTCGCCCGAGACGGATTGGGCGACCAATCGCCAGTCCTCGGCCGTGCTCTCGTCCATCGAGCGAAAATCGGTCACCGTCGCCATTGTTCAGGCTCCCCCTAGAGAATTTCGAAATGGGCCTCGGTCGGCTTCATGCCGACACCGTTGATCGGGATTATATCCTGCGGGCAGGCGGAAAACACGATCGCTAGATCCATCTCGGCCCGCAACAGAATCCAGTCGCCTGGCTTGCACACCGGCGGCTCCCAGCCCAGCCCGTTATCGCCCGAAACCGGTATGTTCATGAACAGGTTCCATGGGCCAGGCGTCTCGGGCGCGGTCAGCCCGATCTCGCGCATGGCGGCGTGCAGATTATCCGTACAATTGTCGTGATACTCCTTGCAGCCGAGTTGACGATAGCGGTGGCGGTCGCAAGCGGCGATCAAGGTGTCGTGGATGCCGCCGCTGCGATCCTCCACCACGGTCAGGATGGGCAGCCGCTTGTTGGTTACCATGCTGCGCCCGGGCCGGCAGAAAATCGAAGATAGCGAGGCGCGGCTGTGCTCCATCGACATGAACTCATGCACATCGTCCCGGTTAAACGCCCAGGTATCGACCACCTGCTGACCATGAGTATTGATGACACGGATTTTCTGACCCTTGCCGACCAGCGCCGCCTTGCCCTTGCGGGCGGGAATGGTGATGGGTATTGCCATGCTCCGCGCCCTCCGCTCTACCGCCAGGCGCCCAAAATCGCGCCCATCACAATCAAGCAGACGAGCTGATACGCGGATTCGATGACGAACACTCGGATCGGCTTGTCCGAGAACATGTTGGCGATCAGCGCCACCGCGCCGGCCAGCCCGACCCAGAGCAGCACACCAAGCGCCACGCCGCGAGTCCACCCGGCCATACCGGTCCAGGCGAGCAGGACGGCGACCACATAAGCCATGACGATCTGGCAAACCGCCGTCACGATCATGGCGCGGGCGGGCGGATTGCTCTGCTTCATGGCCGCCATTTTCTCGTCACTATAGCCATGGGCCGCCATCCAAGGCTTGACGAACAACACGGGCGAATACCAAACACCGCCAATAGCGAAGGCGACAAGTCCTGCAACGAGGACGGCGAGTAGATTGACTTCGGGCATGACTGTCTCCTCTTCCTATGCGCTCTGCTCGAACAATTCGCGCCCGATCAGCATGCGCCTAATCTCGCTAGTACCCGCGCCGATCTCATAGAGCTTAGCGTCGCGCAACAGGCGGCCCGTGGGATAGTCGTTGATATAGCCGTTGCCGCCCAGCACCTGGATCGCCTCCAGCGCCATCCAGGTCGCTTTCTCGGAGGCGTAGAGGATGGCGCCAGCCGCGTCCTTGCGCGTGGTCTGGCCGCGGTCGCAGGCCTTGGCAACGGTATAGACGTATGCTTTGCAGGCATTCATGGTGGTGTACATGTCGGCCAGTTTGCCCTGCATGAGCTGGAAGCTGCCGATAGCTTGGCCGAACTGCTTGCGCTCATGCACATAAGGCAGCACCACGTCCATGCAGGCCTGCATGATGCCGAGCGGCCCGGCGGCGAGCACGGCGCGCTCGTAGTCGAGCCCACTCATCAGCACGGCGACGCCCTTGTTGACCTCGCCCAGGACGTTCTCGGCCGGCACCTCGCAATCCTGGAACACGAGTTCGCAGGTGTTGGAGCCGCGCATGCCCAACTTGTCCAGCTTTTGGGCCGTGGAAAAACCCTTCATGCCCTTTTCGATCAGAAAAGCCGTGATGCCGCGCGGGCCCGCCTCGGGCTCGGTCTTGGCATAGACCACGAGGGTGTTGGCATCGGGTCCATTGGTGATCCACATCTTCGACCCGTTGAGCACGTAGCGGTCGCCCTTCTTGACCGCTCGCGTTTTCATGCCGACGACGTCGGAGCCAGCGCCAGGTTCGCTCATGGCGAGCGCGCCCACATGTTCGCCCGAGATCAGCCGGGGCAAGTATTTCCGCCTCTGGGCATCGTTGCCATTGCGCCGGATCTGGTTGACGCACAGATTGGAGTGCGCGCCATAGGACAGGCCGACCGAGGCCGAGGCCCGGCTGATCTCCTCCATGGCGACGCAGTGCTCCAGATAGCCCATGGCCGCGCCGCCATACTCCTCCTCGACCGTGACGCCAAGCACGCCCAGATCGCCCAACTTGCGCCAGAGATCCCCGGGGAATTCGTTGCTGCGGTCGATGTCGCCGGCCCGCGGAGCGATTTCGATCGCGGAAAAATCGCGCACGCTCTGGCGCAGCATCTCGGCCGTTTCGCCCAGGTCGAAATCGAGCGCGGGCAACGCGTTGGGGATCATGGGTCGAACCGCCTCCCGCGGATATGAAACTATACCGGGCCGTAGGCCTTGAGACTAGGCCGGCCCATCGGATTTGCCGGCCATCAGCATGAGCGTCGTCAAGGCGATGGCGCAGGGCTTCTCGTGGCCATCTTTCTCGACCACCACATCGACGCGGGCGACCACCAGGGTGCGGCCGAGCTTGGCGACCTGACCGCGCGCGATGAGTCGCGTTCCATCGCCGGGGGCGACGATGTTGAGCTTGTATTCGACGGTCAGAATGCTGGTGTCGGCGGGCGCCAGGGTGAAGGCTGCGTAGCCTCCCGCGTTGTCGGCCAGCGTGCCGATCACGCCGCCGTGGAAATAGCCGTGCTGCTGGGACAGGTCGGGCCGGTAGGCGAGCGCGATCTCGCAATGACCGGCGCGCACCTTGCCCAACTCCGCGCCGAGCATGGTCATGAAGCGCTGGCGCGCGAAGCTGTCGCGCACGCGGGCGGCGAAATCCGGATTGGGTGTCGAGAACCGCGTCATGATCCCTCGTCTCCTCAGTCCGCGCGTTCGGCGAGCAGGTCGCGGCAACGCGCTTCCAACCCGTCGAGTTCATCAAGAATAACCTGGATGTCCTGGCGCTGTTGCAGCAGCAGCGCACGACGCTCGCCGATCTTGTCGATGAACAGACGAAGCTGTCGCTCCGCACCCCGCCGGGCATCGTAGAGCTCTATCATCTCCTTGATCTCGGCGATTGAAAATCCGAGCCGCTTGCCGCGCATGATCAGCTTGAGCCGGGTTTGGTCGCGCGGCGCATAGACGCGCCGGTTGCCTCGCCGGGTCGGCGCGAGCAAGCCATGCTCTTCGTAAAAGCGGATGGTGCGCGTGGTCACGTCGAACTCGCGCGCGAGATCGACGATCGAGAAAGTCGGCTGGTTCGATGCCATTTGGCCGAGCATGAAGTACGACTAACATATATTGACGTTTACGTCAACGTCAGATACGATCAACCGCTACGGATGCCGCACGGCTCGCCGAAAGCGTTGGAACTTCAGGACAACGGGCGATACCCAGTCATTGCAGCTTCACCCGAAGATATTCATGCACGCGGCGACGGGCATCTCGATCGGCGGTGGCATCGAACTGCAACCTGAAACGTCCATAGCTCGTCCGATGGAAGATCGGTTCACGCAGCTCGGCCGCGTCGAAGGTATGATGGGCTCCGGGATAGACGATCATCTCGATCTCTCGCCTCTGAGATTCAGACTCTGCCAACATTGCCCGGCAGCGTGCGGCCGGCGTCCATTCATCGCTGTCACCGATCAGGATCAGTAAAGGTGCGCTGAGGTGCGCGCGATATCCACACGGTGGATACAGCGCGGTACCCGCGCGGAAGCCAGGTGAAAACGGTGCGCCAATTCCGTTGCCATCCAAAGCAGCAAGAACCGTCCAGCCCTCGTGAGACCACCCCATGACCGCGATCCGGTGCGCAACGACATATGGCAGCGCGCGGAGGAATGTGAGTGCGCCAAAGGCATCGAGCGCGCGGTCGCCAGCCAAGGGCGGATTGTCCTCACATACATTGAACACGCTACGCGGGTTGAGGCTATCGACCAGCAGCGCCACGTAGCCCCAGCCCACGAGCTCATCAGCCCAGCGGCCCAGAAAAGGGCTAATTCCGTCACAACCATGGAGCAGTACGACCGCAGGGAACGGCCCATCGCTTGCTGGCATGCTCAAATGACCCCAGATAGGAGTTCCGCGCTCCGTTGTCGGAGAAACGCCGGCATCCCGGGCAAGGCGAACCCTGAGCGGACTTGGCGGCAGAGCCGCGCTTTCGAAATGTACGACATCAGCGGACCAGGCCGGCCAGGTTAACGCGTACACGGCAAGAAATACTGAAGCGGCGGCCCCAGCCAAGTATCGGCCAACTCGCCAGAAGCTGGAAGGATAGGCCACCACCTCTATTCCGCCGCCACGAAGGCGAGCATCTGTTTGGCCGTGCGCAGGGAGTGCCGCCGCTTGATCGGCGCGGCGAGGAAGCGGGCGATCCCGGCTGCCAGTTCGGGTGCGGCGGACGGCACGGAAGCGGCCTCCACCTCCGCCGCCAGCGTCGTCTTGACCAAGTGGCAGGAGATGATGAACTCGCCGCTGCCATGATCGAATAGGCGGCGCACCGCGCCATCGAAAAAATCGGCGGGCTTGTCCACGGTCGCGCTTCGGCCGAGCAAATCGTGATCGAGATAGCCGGCATTGCGGCCGACGAAGCAGGCGAGCTGAAGCAGTGCCGGCGGCCACAAATCCGGCGTCGCCGCACAGACCGTGCGGACGGCATTGCCGAATGTGATGGCATGGGTGAAATCGAGCCAGCCGACATTGTCGGCGACCGGGCCGTCCGTGCGCCGCTCCACCCGCGTGTCGAAGGCCTGAAGGTGGCGCGCCGCCGCGGCGAGCAAGGCGCCATAGATGGCCTCGGGGGCGTGGGCGGCCGACCACGCCACCACCGTATTCATGCATGCCCGGGCGTTGCGCCCGATCAATGCGCCTGGCTCCAGCACCGGCGCCTTGCGTCCGTCCCGGCCCCACTCGGCCAAGCGAGCGGGATAGTCGCGGAACTCGGGCAACAAATCCTCGCGGCTGGCGTAGATCAGGCCGCGCACATAAGCGAGGAGAACCGGTTCGGCAATATCGGGGCCGAGCGCATCGATCAGCCGCATGGTCTTGACCGCGTAGATCAGGGAATGGCCGAAATCCTGATAGTGGGCCAGGGCCGCGCGCGCCAAGACCGGCAACAACACGGCACCGGGCAGCGACGCCGCCGAGCGCGCGAGTTTGACCGCGGTCTTTTCATCCTCCGCCTCGATCGCCGCGGCAAAAAGGGCGGCATTCCAGCGCCTATTGCCGCGCGGAAACGGGTAGCGGCGCACCCGGTCGGCATCGTCGGACATGTGGGCGATAGATTCGACCAGGGCGGCCAGCCGTTCCGCAGGGTCCTTGGTCCGCAGACGCAGGCGCAGCCATTCCGCCGTCGCGGCGAAGGCATGGGTTATGCCGAACTCGAAGCGGTCATGGCTCCACCGGATGGCGCGGCGAACGGCTTCGAGGCCGTCGCCGCCCGCTTGCTCCAGCCGCGCCACCTCGCGTGCCATGCGCTGATAGTCGAAATCCGCCAAAGCCTCATCCAGGCTGTCCAGCGCACGCGCCTGAACCTCCTCGGCCAGCGGATCGACCACATCGACCTCAATCCGGCCACGGCGCTTGCGCACGGGATAGCGCCTGAGCGCATCGCCGCCGACCAGGGTCTCGCCGCTGTCCAGGTCGAACTTCCAGTTATGCCAATTGCAAGTGAGCACGCAGTCCTGAGTCAGCGTGCCCTGCATCAGCGGATAGCCCTCATGGGGGCAGCGGTTGTTGCAGGCGAAAATGCCGCGCGGCGTCTTGAACAGGGCAATCTGCCGTCCCCCAATCCGCGCCAGCGCCCGCCCCTTCGCCGCCAGCTCGGCAGCATCCATCGCATCGATCCAGGCCATCGCATCCTCCGCTTTCGCAGGGACGCTACCGCCGAAATTAGGCCGGCTCAACCCAAGGCGTTCTAAGGGCTTTTACCCATACTCTTGCGAAGGACACCACGCTCGACCGAGCTTTTCTCACTGGCGTGGCGCTCTGGGTCTACCTTACTTCTGCCGAACCCGCTTCGCCGGCTTGATCGCGGCCGCGACCGCGCGAAGTTGGCCATCGACGGCGGCGACTGCCGTCATGTTGACGATGCCGCGCACGGTGACCGATGCGGCCATCACATGGGCCGGCAGGGCGGTGCCTAGCAGCATCGGCCCGACGGACAGGCCGTCACCCAACGCCTTCAGCAGATTGAAGGCGATGTTGGCGGCATCGATGGTCGGCATGATCAGAAGATTGGCCGTGCCCGTCAGGCGTGAGTTGGGAAACAGGCGCTGGCGGATATCCCTGGACACGGCGGCATCGCCATGCATTTCTCCCTCGACCTCGATATCAGGCGCCATCGCCTGAATCAACCCGACCGCCTCGCGCATCTTGACGGCGGAGGGCGTGTCCATGCTGCCGAAATTCGAATGCGACAATAGCGCTACCTTGGGCGCCAGGCCGAACTCCTTCACCTTGCGCGCAGCCATGACCGCGATCTCAGCGATCTGACTTGCATCCGGATCAGGCGTGACATGGGTATCGACCACGAAAAACGGTCCGCGCGGCAGGATCAGCAGATTGAGGGCGGCCATCGCCTTGGCACCGGGTTCGCGGCCGACGATGTCGCGGATATGGCCGAGATGACGCTGAAACTGCCCGGCCAGGCCGCATAACATGGCATCGGCCTCGCCCCGTCGCAGCATCAGGGCGGCAATAACGGTATTGTTTGAGCGCACCGCCGTGCGTGCAGTTTCGGGCGTTGCGCCGCGCCGTTCCATCAGGCTGTGGTATAGCTTCCAATACTCGGGAAAGCGTGCGTCGCTCTGGGGGTTGCAGAGCTCGAAATGGGTGCCGGCTTGCAGGCGCAGGCCGAGCCGCTCCACCCGGTTCGCCACCACCTCGGGCCGACCGACCAGGATCGGTCGGGCCAAGCCCTCGTCCACCACGGTCTGCACGGCGCGCAAAACGCGCTCTTCCTCGCCCTCGGCATAAACGATGCGCTGAGGCTCCTGCTTCGCACGGGCAAACATGGGCTTCATGACCACGCCGGAGCGGAAGACGAACTGGACGAGTCGCTGGTGATAGGCATCGAAATCGGCGATCGGCCGCGCCGCCACACCGGACTCCATGGCAGCTTTCGCAACGGCGGGGGCGATTTTCAGGATCAAGCGCGGATCGAAGGGGCGCGGAATCAGATAGTCCGGACCGAAAGGTGCCGGCGCGCCGCCGCCATAGGCGGTGGCAACCACGTCGGAGGACTCCGCCAATGCCAATTCTGCGATCGCCTTGACCGCCGCAATTTTCATCGGCTCGTTGATCGTCGTGGCCCCGACGTCGAGCGCGCCGCGGAAGATAAAGGGAAAGCACAGGACGTTGTTGACCTGGTTGGGATAGTCCGACCTTCCCGTGGCGATGACGGCATCGGGGCGCACGCGACGCACCTCCTCTGGCATGATCTCAGGCGTCGGATTGGCGAGAGCCAGGATCAGCGGCTTCTTTGCCATGGTCGCGACCATTTCGGCCTTGAGCACGCCCGGCGCCGACAAACCGAGGAAGATGTCGGCCCCGGCAATCACCTCAGCAAGCGTGCGCGCCTTGGTCTTCTTGGCGTAGCGCTGCTTGCGCGGGTCCATCAGTTCCCTACGCCCCTCATAAACCACGCCGGCAATGTCCGTGACCGTGATGTTCTTCACGGGCAAGCCCAGATCCACCAGCATGTCGAGGCAGGCCAGCGCCGCCGCGCCGGCACCCGACGCTACCAGGCACACCCGATCGATCTTCTTGCCAACCACGCGCAAGCCATTGAGGATGGCGGCGCCGACGATAATCGCGGTGCCGTGTTGGTCGTCGTGGAAGACCGGAATCTTCATGCGCCGGCGCAGCTTGGCCTCGATCTCGAAGCATTCCGGCGCCTTGATGTCCTCGAGATTAATGCCGCCGAAGGTCGGCTCCAGACTGGCGACGATATCGACCAGCTTGTCCGGATCGCGCTCGTCGATTTCGATGTCGAACACGTCGATGCCGGCGAATTTCTTGAACAGAACCGCCTTGCCCTCCATGACCGGCTTGGCCGCGAGCGGCCCGATCGCACCCAAGCCCAGCACGGCGGTCCCGTTGGTGATCACGGCGACCAGATTGGCGCGCGCGGTCAGGCTGGCGGCCTCGGCGGGGTTCTCGGCAATCGCCGTGCAGGCAAAGGCGACCCCGGGCGAATAGGCGAGCGCCAGGTCGCGTTGGTTGGCGAGCGGCTTGGTCGCCGTGATGCCGAGTTTTCCCGGCGTAGGCAGGCGATGATATTCGAGGGCGCTTTCCTTCAGCCGATCGTCGGGCATCGCACCCTCCTCAAACGATGAAGCCCGCAGCATCGAGGCGGCGGGCTTCGGAGCAATGGTGCGGTCGAGAAGACTCGAACTTCCACAGGGTTACCCCCACAGCGACCTCAACGCTGCGCGTCTACCAGTTCCGCCACGACCGCTTGGTGCTCCAGGTTGGTTTCTTCGTCTTGTCGTTCCGAACGCAAGACCACGGAACGCTTGCCAAACCAGCGTGCCGGGCATAGCAAATCCAGATGGCTTTATCAAGCATTGCCGGGGCCGACGCGGATATAGGGCTGGAATGGCGTATCTCCGACGCCCCGGTGGCCTATGAGGCCGCTGTGGCGGCCATGGTAGATCGGGTCGCGGCAATCCGCGCGGGCACCGCCGGCGAGCTGATCTGGCTGCTTGAACACCCCCCGCTTTACACGGCCGGGACCAGCGCCGAAGCCGGCGAGTTGATCGACCCCGACCGTTTTCCCGTCCATCGCACCGGGCGCGGCGGGCGCTACACCTATCATGGGCCGGGCCAGCGGGTTGCCTATGTCATGCTCGACCTCAAGCGACGCGGCGGCGATGTGCGCGCCTATGTCAACGATTTGGAGGAATGGCTGATCCGCACACTGGCCCGCTTCAACGTCGTCGGCGAGCGGCGCTGCGGCCGGGTCGGCATCTGGGTCCGGCGAGCCGATCTCGGCGAGCCACAGCGCGAGGACAAGGTCGCTGCCATTGGCGTGCGCGTACGCCGCTGGGTCAGTTATCACGGCGTTGCGCTCAACGTGGATCCCGCCCTCGATCACTTCGCCGGCATCGTGCCCTGCGGCGTCGCCGAACATGGCGTAACCTCGCTCGTCGATCTCGGCATCGCAGTCTCCCTGGCCGAAGTGGACATGGCATTGAAGGCAGAGTTTTCTAATACCTTTGACGGTTCCGGAGACGGTCGAACCTGCAACTGATATTCCTTAGTTTGGCCCCAGTGATCGCCATCACTTGCCGCATCCGCCGATCTCGGTGACAATTGTCCCATGTCGCGTATTGCTTCGGACAGCCGAACCAGACCGCCTCGACGGCATTTCCTGTTTTCCTGGCTGATCAGCCTTGCCCTCGTGACTATAGTGACCCTAGCCGCAGGCCGCTCACCCGGCGGCATGATGGCGCTGGACCGCCTCATGCATTTAGGTGGCTTTGCGGTCGTCGGCGCGCTGGCCGTGCTCGCACTCTCGGGGTGGGCATCGTTCCTGGCCTTGTTCGGCGTCATAGCCCTCGGTGTCTTGACCGAGGCGTTCCAGAATTCCGTGCTGGCGCGCACGCCCGACACCGGCGACCTGATCGCCAATGTGGTTGGCGCGCTGGCCGGCGCGCTCCTAACCCATGCGGGACTTGGAATCGTGGCCTGGGCACGCCGGCGGCGTTCGCGTGTCGACGATCTCCGACGCCAGATTGAACTTTCGGCCGGCGAAGTCCTGTTCTACGAGGGCGATTTGAGCCAGGAACTCTACATCGTCTTGGAAGGCGAGATCGAGATCGTCAAGGACAATGAGGGGGCCGAGACCGTGATCGGCGCGTGCGGCCCGCGTGAAGTCTTCGGCGAGATGGCCTGTATCCAGGACAAACCGCGCTACGGTACGGCACGCGCGCGCACTGACGCGATCATCTATCGCCTGTCGCCGGACGAACTGATGGGTGCGGTCGGCAATGTGCAATTTCCTCTACTCGCCATCCTACGCAACCTGGTCGAGCGGCTGCGTCAACAAAATGACCGCATCACCGAGCTGGCCGCAGAGGCCGGCGCATTGGGCCCGGTCGGACCGCGCGCCGTCCTCTATCCCGATTCTATTTTGCTCAAGACGATCATGCCCGCCGAGATCGCCATCGACCGCCTGCCCTTCACGATCGGTCGCCATCGGCGCGAGCGCGAAGCCGATATGCCCGGCATCGATTTGTTGTTCGACGACCGCGCGCCCTATCGGCTATCGCGCCGCCATTTCACGATCAAGCGGCTTGGCGGCAAATACGTGGTGCTCGACGACGCGAGCAAACTCGGCACACGCGTCAACGGTGCGGCCATCAGCCCGTTCGAGCGCACGACACTGGCCGAGCTCAAACTGGGGTCGAACACCATCGTGGCCGGCGGCGAAGACACCGCCCATGTCTTTCGTCTGGATATCAGCGCAACCGCTCCTGGTGCGCCCGGAACAGCGGCGGCAGGTCGCGCGGCAGATTGATCATAAAGTTCATGTAGCGGCGAATATGAGGCGTCACATCGCGCGGCGTCACGCCATGGAACGCATTGGGCAAATTGATCCAGAACACCAGCGCATTGGCGCGGTAGGCGATGGTCTCGACCACATCGAACTGGTCGCGGGGCACGCTGAATGGGTTGGCCGACTGGCGCACCCCCGGCTTGAGCGTCAAAATCTCTAGATCGCCGCCCACGCTGTCATCATCGTCCGCACGGCAATAGAGTAATCCGGCAAACAACTTCTCCGGCTGATCGACATGGGCGCCGCGCACGGAGGACGCAGTTTTCACGGGGCTGTTGAACACGAATTGACAATCCGTCTCGACGCCAACGGCGTCAGGCGCCACATGATCATCGCGGCCGTGAACCGGCCGCAACCGGCAGGGCGCCTGGCCAAAACCGGGACCGAAGCGCGCGAGGAGTTCGGGAAACAAACGCTCGATATGAGGGCCGAACAGCTCGATCGCCTCGCGCACGAATGCCGGACCGGTATGCCGTTCGATACACTCGGTCCAGAGCGGTTGCAGCCGCGCCACTTTAAGCGCCGTGCGGGATTGAATGCGATAGGCGAAATTGTTCTCAGCGTCCGGTTTGTTCAGTCGCGGGAAGCCGGGCATCAGCGCATCGTAAAGCGCGCGGTCTAACGCATCGGGGATCACGATATAGGGGTAAGGCGTCGCACGGACATGCTCGGGCTTCGCCTTGGCCAATACGCTCGCCATCGCCGTCATGTCGTTGCCACCTGCCCGAATCGTCCGGGTTCCGGCGCGTCCATCTCCGGCTCTTGAATCAGTGCTGTTACGCTCGCAGCGGGCGGGCCGCGCCGGCAAGCGAGAATCATATCCTCGACATCGGTCCGAGACCCCGCAAATACGGCCTCGACGGCGCCATCGTGACAGTTGCGCACCCAGCCGGCCAGGCCGCGGCGCGTCGCCTCCTGCACTGTCCAGGCGCGAAACCACACGCCTTGAACGCGCCCCACCACGCGCACGCGCACGCAGACCTCGTAACCGGCGCCGGTCATTCGAATTCGAGGATGGCCTGGTCGACGGCCAGGCTCGATCCGGCGCTGGCGCGCAGCTTGGCAACACGGCCGTCGCGTTCGGCGCGCAACACATTCTCCATCTTCATGGCTTCGACCACCGCAAGCGGCTGACCAGCTTTAACCTCATCGCCCTCGCGCACGGCCAACGAAACCAACAGGCCGGGCATGGGTGACAGCACGAAACGCGACATGTCGGCCGCCGCCTTGACCGGCATCAGAGCCGCCAGTTCAGCGCCGCGCGGGGTCAACACCACGGCACGCGCGGCGCTGCCCGCACGCGTCAATCGATAGCCGATGCCGTCGCGCTCGACCTGCACGGCCACGTCATGACTGTTCACCTGGCCGATGAATAGCGTGGCGCCGGGCGTGAGATCGCCGCGAACGGCCAAGACATGGTCATCCGCCATGAGTGTCACGTCGTAGCCGCCCTCGACGGCGACGACCGTCACAGGGTGATTGGTGCCATCGAGCCTGACGACCCAGGCCTCCGCAGCAACCCGGCGGCGCCCGGGCAATTGGCCGCTGACGCAGGCATCGCGCTCGGCCGCTCGCCGGTGCAGTGCCGCCGCCACGGCAATCAGCCATTGCGTATCATCTAGCGAACGCCGGGCGCCCTTGAAGCCATCGGGAAACTCCTCGGCGATCAAGCCTGTGGTCAGGCGACCCTCGCGAAAGCGTGGCAGGGCCAGCAGGGCCGACAGGAACGGGATGTTGTGCGAGACGCCACCGATTTCGAAGGTATCGAGCGCGGCCCGCATCTCGCCGATCGCCTCGGCGCGGTCGCGGCCATAAGTCACCAGCTTGGCGATCATGGGGTCGTAAAACATGGAGATCTCGGCGCCCTCATAGACGCCGGTATCGATCCGCACATTAGCGCTCGCCCGGGGCGGACGATAGCGCACGAGCCGGCCGATCGACGGCAGGAAACCGCGCATGGGATCCTCGGCATAGACGCGGGCCTCCATGGACCAGCCCTGGAGCCGCACATCCTTCTGCGCAAAGCTCAGCTTCTCGCCCGCCGCCACCCGGATCATCTGCTCGACCAGATCGAGTCCGGTGACGTATTCGGTCACAGGATGCTCAACCTGCAGCCGCGTGTTCATCTCAAGAAAGTAGAAATTGCGCTGGGTGTCGACGATGAACTCCACGGTCCCGGCCGACTTGTATTGAACCGCGCGCGCGAGCGTCACGGCCTGCTCGCCCATGGCCGCGCGCGTTTTGGCGTCGAGAAAGGGCGACGGCGCTTCCTCGATGACCTTCTGGTGGCGGCGCTGCACCGAGCATTCGCGCTCGCCGAGATAAAGGCAGGTGCCATGTCCGTCGGCCAGCACCTGGATTTCGATATGCCGGGGTTGCTCGATGAATTTCTCGACAAACACGCGGTCGTCGGCGAAGCTCGATTTGGCCTCGTTGGTGGCGGATGAAAAACCCTCGCGCGCCTGCTCGTCGTTATAAGCAAGCCGCATGCCTTTGCCGCCGCCGCCCGCCGAGGCCTTGATCATGACGGGATAGCCGACCTCGCGCGCGATGCGCACCGCCTCGTCCGCATTTTTGATCACGCCGAGATGGCCGGGCACCGTGCTGACCCCGGCCTTGGTCGCCAGCTTCTTCGATTCGATCTTGTCGCCCATGGCGGCAATCGCATGCACGTCGGGCCCGATAAAGGCGATGCCGGCTGCCTTAAGCGACTTGGCGAAGGCCTGATTTTCCGACAGGAAGCCATAACCGGGGTGAACGGCCTCGGCGCCGGTGTCCTTGCAGGCGCGCAAGATGTTGTCGATGGCTAGGTAGCTCTTGGCCGATTGCGCCGGCCCGATGGCAACGGCCTCGTCGGCCTCGCGCACATGGAGCGCGTCGGCGTCCGCCTCGGAATAGACCGCCACGGTCTTGATGCCCATCCGCCGCGCCGTGCGGATAACCCGGCAGGCGATCTCGCTGCGGTTGGCGATGAGGATTTTCTTAAACATCGGGCTAATTGGCTCCCACGAACTGGAACTTTATACACCGTAGAGCGCAGAGCAAGGCGAACAACGAAAACAGCGCCAAAGTGCCGCGGATGGAAACCTAGCGGTTCCAACCTGGCGAACGAGAGGTGGAGCAGCCCCCATCCACCGACAAACCTACAGCGGAATATTCCCGTGCTTGCGCCACGGGTTTTCCAGCTTCTTGTCGCGCAACATGGCGAGCGAGCGGCAAATGCGGCGGCGGGTAGCGTGGGGCATGATGACGTCGTCGATGAAGCCGCGATGGCCGGCGACGAAGGGGTTGGCGAATTTCTGGCGATATTCCTCGGTCCGCGCCTCGATGCGGGCGGCGTCGCCAATATCGGCGCGGAAGATGATCTCCACCGCCCCCTTCGGTCCCATGACGGCGATCTCGGCCGAGGGCCAGGCGAAATTGACGTCGCCGCGCAGATGCTTGGAGCTCATGACGTCGTAGGCACCGCCATAAGCCTTGCGGGTAATCAGGGTCACCTTGGGCACGGTCGCCTCGGCATAGGCGTAGAGCAGCTTGGCGCCGTGCTTGATGATACCGCCGAACTCCTGAGAGGTGCCGGGCAAGAAGCCGGGCACATCGACGAAGGTCACAATGGGGATATTGAAGCAGTCGCAGAAGCGCACGAAGCGGGCGGCCTTGCGGCTGCTGTCGATGTCCAGGCAACCGGCCAGTACCATGGGCTGATTGGCGACGAAGCCGACGGTCGAGCCGGCCATGCGGCCGAAGCCGGTGATGATGTTGCGCGCATAATTCGGTCCGACTTCGAAGAAATCACCTTCGTCCACCACCTTCCCAATCAACTCTTTCATGTCGTAGGGCTTGTTCGGGTTGGCCGGCACCAGGGTATCGAGCGAGGCTTCCTCGCGCTCGGCGGTGTCGGCAGTCGGGCGCACCGGCGGTTTCTCGCGGTTCGAGGCGGGCAGGAAGTCGACGAAGCGACGGGTCTGTAGGATCGCTTCGACGTCATTCTCGAAGGCGAGATCGGCGATGCCCGAGCGGGTCGTGTGGGTGACGGCGCCGCCTAGTTCTTCCTGCGTTACGGCCTCGTGGGTCACGGTTCTGACCACTTCGGGGCCGGTCACGAACATGTAGGAGCTGTCTTTGACCATGAAAATGAAGTCGGTCATAGCAGGGGAATAGACGGCGCCGCCCGCACACGGCCCCATGATCACGGAAATCTGGGGGATGACGCCCGATGCCGTGACGTTGCGCTGGAACACCTCGGCATAGCCGGCAAGCGAGGCCACGCCCTCTTGAATCCGCGCGCCGCCGGAATCGTTGAGTCCGATGACCGGCGCGCCCACTTGCACCGCTTTGTCCATGATCTTGCAGATTTTTTCCGCGTGGGCCTCGCTCAGCGAGCCGCCGAACACGGTGAAATCCTGGCTGAACACGAAGACGAGGCGGCCATTGATTGTGCCGTAGCCGGTGACCACGCCATCGCCCGGAATCTTCTGCGCCTCCATGCCGAAATCGGCGCAGCGATGTTCCACGAACATGTCCCACTCCTCGAAGGAGTCGGGATCGAGCAGCAGATCGATACGCTCGCGCGCCGTCAGCTTGCCCTTGGCGTGCTGGGCGGACACGCGGCGCTCGCCACCGCCGGCGCGCGCGCCGGCCCTCTTTTCGTCGAGCTGTCGGATAATGTCCTGCATGGGCCGCTCCCGCACCGAATGGCCACTCCGGTCTAGCACCGGCGCGCGCCCGCTTCAACGCCGCAGCAAGACCCAGAATCGCTCGACCGCCGCCAGGTCGGCGCGGATTTCCCGGCGGCGTTCGGCGGCCTCAGCATCCTCGCCCCATTTCGCAATTTGATAGTTCTCATCGAGCTGGGCCGCGTCGAAGGCCGCGCCGCCATCGAGCCGGCCCGACGCCAGCGCCAGCGCGATCACCAGAGAGCCGGCCGTGCTGGTGGCAAGGGACAGCCCGGCCAGGCCGAAATCGTCGAACCCGGCGACCGCGGCGGTAAGTGCGCGCAGCGCCGTCGCGGGCTGGCCGAGCGGCACGATTCCGGCGGTCACCGTGAGCGGTGCGTCGTGGACGAGGGCCACCCAATCGACCAGGGGCTGCCAGACCTTGATCTGGCGCTGGACCAGATCGGCCGGTCCATCCGCCCGATAACACACGAGGTCGGTACCGCCATAGGCGACGATGTCTTCGACCATCCGCTCACGATTGGGTGCGGCCCGATCGATGGCGGTGCAGGCCAGGCTCATCATGGGCATAGTATAGGGCCGAATCCGATCGCCCTGCGCCACCCACTCAGCAGCGATGGCGGCGACCAGCGCCTCAGTCGGCAGCACGAGAGGCGACTTGGCCGGCGTCCGCACGGGTTTGTCATCGAGTGCCAGCGCGAAACCAGCAGCAATCTCCGGAAAACACTCCGCTGCCGGGATCAACGTCACCGCGCTGTAGACCCGGCGCAGTCCCGCGTTCATCGCCGTTCCGCCGCCCAACCGAGCACGGCCGGCGTCAGTGCATGGCCCTCGGCGATCACCGCGCGGGCGCCGGCCTGAATCAGCTCGTCGGACTCGTGATAGCCCCAGCCCACGCCGATCGCGGCGACCTGCGCCGCCCGCGCCATCTCCATGTCGAAGGTGGTATCGCCGATCATCACGGTGTCAACAGGATCGACGCCGAGCGCTACCATGGCGTTCAACAGCATCCCCGGATGGGGCTTGCCCGGGGCATCATCGGCGGTCTGTAGCGCGTCGAAATGTTCGGTCAGACCGTGACGGCCCAGGGTGGCCAATAGGCCGCGCCGCGCTTTCCCCGTGGCGACCGCGAGCAGGAACCCGGCCGCACGCAAAGAGGTCAGGGTGTCCACGACGCCATCGAATAGAGGTTCGACATGATCAGGGCGTTGACGCAAGCGCACGAAATTGTCCTTGTAGAATTGCACGAGGCGGTCATGCAGGTCCGGTTCGTGGCCGGGGAAAAGCTGGCCGATCGCGACCTTGAGCGGCAAGCCGATACCGCGCCGGATCGCGGCGGCCGGTGGCGTCGCCAGGCCGAGCGCGGCGCAAGCTATGGATATGCCGCTCACAATGGCATGCTGGCTGTCCACCAGCGTGCCGTCGCAATCGAACACCGCGAGGAACGGCCGCGCGCCGGAAAGTTTAGTCATCATCGGGAAATTCATCGACGAAGCCAGCCTCGCTCCAACCGAAGAGCTGCCAGGTTGCCGCCATGTGACGGGGCAAGGGCGCCTCCAGGCGCAGCGGTTGTTTACCCGGACGGGGCAGCACCAAGCTGCGGGCATGCAGGTGCAGCTTTTTCGACAGTCCCGCCCCGCCCGGTATGGCGTCGGCACCGCCATACTTGCCATCGCCCAGGATCGGCGTACCCAGGGCCTGGGCGTGGACACGAAGTTGGTGGGTCCGGCCGGTCAGCGGCATGAACGCGATCCAAGCCAGTTTCTGGCCGGCGGCATCGACCACGTCATAGAGCGTCACAGCACGCCGGCCGCCATCGGCATCGACTGCGACCCGCTCGCCGCGAGGGCTAGCCTGTTTGTCCAGTGCCAGGTCGATCTTGCCCCGGCGCGGCTTGGGCACGCCCGCGGTCACCGCCCAGTAGATCTTGCGCGCATCGCGCTGCCGAAAGGCCTCGCCAAGCCACGCCGCCGCGACCGCCGTGCGCGCCAACACCAGAACGCCCGAGGTATCGCGGTCGAGCCGGTGAACCAGGCGTGGCCGCTCCTTGGACCCGAAGCGTAGGGCGTCGAGCATGCCATCGACATGGCGATCCGTGCCGGTGCCGCCCTGGACCGCCAGGCCCGGCGGCTTGTTGATGGCGATGACCTCGTCGTCGCGATGGATCACCAGGGCGCGCATATCCTCGGCGTCTTGGGCCGTCACCTTCGGCCGTTCGTGCTGCGGCGGCTGGTCGGCGGCCTCGCCCAGGGGGGGCACGCGCACGGATTGGCCCGGCACCAACCGCTCACCCGCGCGCACGCGCCTGCCATCGACGCGCACCTGCCCCGTGCGCAGCAGCTTTTCGAGCCGGCCATGGCTGAGTGCGGGGAAATGCCGCTTGAACCAACGGTCCAGGCGCAGATGGGTTTCTTCCGGCATCACCATGATCGAGGAAACCCGGTTCATGCCAGGACCGCGCGTGCAATGTGAAGCCCCACAACCAGCCCCGCGAGGGACAGCGCAACAGAGCCCAGAACGTAAAGGGCGCCCAACCCAAACTCGCCTTTCTGGAACAACAGCACGGCATCGAGCGAAAAGCTGGAGAAGGTGGTGAAGCCGCCGAGCACGCCAACGGTTAGGAAGGCACGCAGTTCCGGCGATGCGTTCCAGGACAACGCAAACCCTTCGACCAGGACACCCATGATCGCCGAGCCCAGAATATTGACGGCCATGACGCCGAGCGGAAAACCGGAGCCGACGATGTGCCCGATCCAGCCGGCCATGAGATAGCGCGCGACCGAGCCGATCGCGCCGCCCGCCGCCACCGCCAGAATGAGCTGCATGGGTTCCCTCGTAATTCGGCAACAAACTACCGCAGCATCGGCGACAGGGCCAGTATCTCTAGGACTCGCCCTTGGCCTGGCGCAGCTTCGCCCAGTAATCCAGCCGCTTTCGGATTTCGCGCTCGAAGCCGCGCTCGACCGGTTGGTAAAGCGCGCGCCGGGCCATGCCGTCGGGGAAATAGTTCTGGCCGGAGAAACCGTCCGCCGCGTCGTGGTCGTACTCGTAGCCCTTGCCGTAGCCGATGTCTTTCATGAGGCGGGTCGGCGCGTTCAGGATATGCTTGGGCGGCATGAGCGAGCCGGTCTCCCGCGCCGCCGCCATGGCCGCGCCATAAGCCCGGTAAGCGGCGTTCGATTTGGGCGCGGTTCCGAGATAGATCACGCATTGGGCCAGCGCCAATTCGCCCTCGGGCGAACCCAAGCGGTCATAGGTTTCCCAAGCCGCGATCGCCTGATGAATCGCCTCGGGTTCGGCCAACCCGACATCCTCGACGGCAAAGCGCAGCAGCCGGCGGGCGATATAACGCGGATCCTCGCCGCCAACCAGCATGCGCGCCATCCAATAGAGCGCCGCATCCGCATCCGAGCCGCGCAGGGATTTATGCAGGGCGCTGATCAGGTTGTAATGCTCTTCCCGGTCCTTGTCGTAGACCGGCGCCCGCTTCTGCACGACTGCGGCCAGCCCGGCCGGATCGAGCAGGGGCGTCGGCGGTAGTTGGAACAGCGCCTCCGCCAGATTGAGCAAATAACGCCCGTCGCCATCGGCCATGGCCTTGAGCGCCGCGCGCGCTGCGTCATCCAGCGGCAGGGGATGGCCGAGCGCCGCCTCGGCGCTGGCGATCAGGCGATCGAGCGCGGCATCGTCCAGCCGATGCAGCACGAAGACCTGGGCGCGCGACAGCAGGGCGGCGTTCAGTTCGAAAGAAGGGTTTTCGGTGGTGGCGCCGACCAGGGTGACCGTGCCGTCCTCAACATAGGGCAGGAAGCCGTCCTGCTGGGCCCGGTTGAAACGGTGGATTTCGTCGATGAACAGCAGGGTGCCCCGCCCGCCTGCGCGGCGGCCGCGCGCGGCCTCGAACACCCGGCGCAAATCGGCAACGCCGGAAAAGACGGCGGAGAGCGGTTCGAAATGAAGGTCGGTGGTATCGGCCAGCAGGCGCGCCAGCGTGGTCTTGCCGCAGCCGGGTGGGCCCCACAGCACCATGGAGGCGAGCCGACCCTGGGCGACCATACGGCCGATCGGCCCCTGCGGCTTCAGCAAATGATCCTGGCCGACCACCTCGGCCAGCGTCTTCGGCCGGAGCCGATCGGCCAGCGGGCGCGGCGCCTCGGCCTCGAACAGACCGGGCGCCGATGCCTTGCCGCCGCACCGGGGCGGGCTCACTGACCCATCTTCTTCATTGGACCGCCACGTTGAGCACCTGGTCGCCGCGCCGGATACGCAGGCGCCAACCGGCAGTCGCCGAATTGACTGCGCCCTTGAGCGCGTCGATGGTGTCGATGTCGCGATCGTTGACGCGCAGCACGATGTCGCCGGGCCGAAGGCCCAACCGCGCCGCCGGTGCGTTGCGCCGGAGCTCCAGCACCACCACGCCGCGCTGGAGCGGATCGAGCCCGATCTCCTCGGCGAAGGCTGGGGATAGATTGCCGACGACGGCGCCGGCGAAGGAGTGGCGGCCATCCAACAGAGTCGGGCTGCGCGCCGGCTGTTCCGGGGCTGCCTGCAACGGCAGGGTCGCCATGCCCGCCTGACCGCGCCGGACATAGTCGATCCTGGCGGTCCCACCGATCGGCAAGGTCGCGACGCGGAAGCGCAGCGCGCCGAAATCGTCGACCTCGCGCCCATCCACCCGGATGACCACGTCGCCCGCGCGCAAACCCGCGCGCTCGGCCGGGCCGCCGGGATGGAGCTGTTTGAGCACCACGCCGACCGGCCGATCGAGGCCAAGCGAGGCCGCCATGTCGGACGTTACGCCATCGCCGGCCGCGCCGAGCCAGGCGCGCACCACGCGCTGGCCCTCGCCCTGGATCACGGTCGCCACCATGTTGGAGGGAATGGCGAAGCCGATGCCGATGGACCCGCCGGAGCGCGAGAAGATGGCGGTGTTGATGCCGACCAACCGCCCGTCCATGGCAACCAGCGCGCCGCCGGAATTACCGGGGTTAATCGCGGCATCGGTCTGAATGAAGAAGCTGAGATCGGTGATGCCGACCGCCGTACGCTGAACCGCGGATACGATGCCCTGGGTCACGGTCTGGCCGACGCCGAAGGGATTGCCGATGGCGAGCACGAGATCGCCCACTTCGAGTTCGTCGGAATTGCGCAGCTCCAGGAACGGCAGGGTTTCGCCGCGCACGTCGATCTTGAGCACGGCCAGATCGGTGCGCTCGTCGCTGCGCACCAGCGCCGCGTCGAACTCGCGTCGGTCAGCCAGCACGACCGTGATCTCGTCGGCGTCCTTGACGACGTGATGGTTGGTGACGATGACGCCATCGGCCCGCACGATCACGCCGGAGCCTAGCGAGTTCTGCGCCCGTGGCGGCATCTGCCCGAACGGCGCCTGATCGCCGAAAAAGCGGCGGAAGAAGGGATCGTCCATCATGGGCGAACCCGAGCGCTGCTGCGCCCGCTTCTTGGTATAGACGTTGACCACGGCAGGCGCCGTGCGCTTGACCAAGGGGGCGAAGCTGAGGGTGATCTCGCTACGCGATTGGGGGGCGGCGCGCTGGGTTTGGGCCGGCGCGGGCAAGGCAATGCACAGCGCCGTCATCGCCAAGACTAAGATTCGAAGCGGACCAAACATGCGGGATGCCCGTAGTGTCGAATATCAAGCCGGCATCGCGCCGGCCATTGAGCATAGCATGTAGGTGTGGATTTTCTTCAATCCAGCCGGCTACAGCGCCTTCTTCAACACCCGCCCCAGCTCCCCGATGATCCCACGGCGGAACAGCAGCACGCAGATCACGAAGATCGCGCCCTGGATGATGGTGACCCAAGCGCCGAACTGGGCGAGGTAGTTCTGCATGGCGACGATCACGAAGGCGCCGACCACGGGGCCGAAGATGGTGCCCAGCCCGCCCAACAGGGTCATCAGCACGACCTCGCCCGACATGCTCCAGTGCACGTCGGTCAGCGTGGCGAGCTGGAACACCAGCGACTTGGTGGCACCGGCCAGGCCGGAGATAGCGGCGGATAGCACGAAGGCCAGCAGCTTATAGTGATCGACGCGGTAACCCAGCGATATCGCGCGCGGCTCGTTTTCGCGGATCGCCTTGAGCACCTGGCCGAAGGGCGAGTGGATGGTTCGGTAGATCAGCAGGAAGGCGCCGAGGAAGATGGTCAGCACCACGGCGTAGAGCGTCATGGTCTGGCGCAGATCGATGAAGCCGAACATCATGCCGCGCGGCACGGCCTGGATACCGTCCTCGCCGCCGGTGAACGGCGCCTGGAGGCAGTAGAAATAGACCATCTGGCTCAAGGCCAGGGTTACCATGGCGAAATAAATGCCCTGGCGGCGGATGGCGATCAGGCCGAACACCAGGCCGAGCAGGGTGGCCGCCGCGGTGCCGCCGAGGATCGCCAGCTCGGGTGGCAGGCCCCACTCCTTGGCCGCATGGGCCGAGACATAGCCGGCCGTCCCCAGAAAGGCCGCATGCCCGAACGAGACTAGGCCGCCGAAGCCGAGGAGCAGATTGAAAGCGCAGGCGAAGAGCGCAAAGCATAGTGCCTTCATCAGGAAGATCGGATAGATCACGGCGGGTGCGGCGATCAGCAGCCCGGTCATGATCAGGAAGGCGACGATCTGGGCGCGCCCGGAATCGCCGGTCGCGGCGGTTGCGCCGTGGAGCGTCGTCATGTCAGTTGCTCCGTCCGAACAGGCCGGCTGGCTTGATCAGCAGCACGGTCGCCATGATCACGAAGATCACCGTGTTGGATGCCTCGGGATAGAACACCTTGGTCAGCCCCTCGACGATGCCAAGGGCGAAGCCGGTGACGATCGAGCCCATTATCGAACCCATGCCGCCGATCACCACGACCGCGAACACAACGATGATCAAGTTGGAGCCCATGAGGGGGTTGACCTGATAGATCGGCGCCGCCAGCACGCCGGCGAAGGCGGCGAGCGCCACGCCGAAACCGTAGGTCAGCGTGATCATGCGCGGCACGTTGATGCCAAAGGCCTGAACCAGGGCCGGGTTCTCGGTCGCCGCGCGCAAATAGGCGCCGAGCCTTGTGCGCTCGATCATGAACCAAGTGGCCAGGCAGACGACCAGCGACGCCACGACGACCCAGGCGCGATAGTTGGGCAGAAACATGAAGCCCAAATTGGTGCCGCCCTGCAATTCGGCGGGAATGCGATAGGGCTGGCCCGAGGAGCCGAAGCCGTTGCGGAACAGGCCCTCGATGATCAGGGCGAGGCCGAAGGTGAGAAGTAGGCCGTAGAGGTGATCGAGTTTGTAGAGATGACGCAGCATGGCGCGCTCGAACACCATGCCGACCAACCCGACCGCGATAGGTGCGAGCAACAGAGCCCACCAATAGCCGAGGCCCAGATGCTGGAGTAGGAACCAAGCCACGAAGGCGCCCATCATATAGAGCGCGCCATGGGCGAAATTGATGATGTTGAGCAGGCCGAAGATGACCGCCAGGCCAAGGCTGAGCATGGCATAGAACGAGCCGTTGATCAGGCCGAGCAGGAGCTGGCCGAACAAGGCTTGGGGCGGAATGCCGAAGATCGTGGACATCGATCAGTGCCGAGGCAAGGGTGCGGTCACCGCCCCCGCCCGTATGAAACGGGCGGGGGCGATTTCCCTATGTGTGCCGCGTCTCAGCTCTTGGTCAGCGGGCAGTTGCCATCGGCCACGGGGCGGAAGGCGTCGGCCGCCGGGATGGTGGCACGCAGCTTGTAGTAATCCCACGGCGCCTTCGATTCCGCCGGCGCCTTGACCTCGAACAGGTACATATCGTGGATCTTGCGGCCATCGGCGCGGATCGTGCCCTTGCCGAACAGCGTGTCTTCGGTTGGCGTTGCCTTCATGCGGGCGACCACGGCCTTGCCGTCGGCATCGCTTTTCAGCGCCTCGACCGATTTGAGATAGTGGGTCACGGCAGAATAAACGCCGGCATGGATCATGGTGGGGTGGATGCCTCTGTTGGCCGCCGAGAACTTCTTGGCGAAGGCGCGGTTGGCATCGTTCATGTCCCAGTACCACGCCTCGGTAAAGATCAGACCCTGGGCGGTGGGGAGGCCCAAGCCGTGCACGTCGGTCAGGAACACCAGCAAACCCGCCAGGTTCTGGCCGCCCTTGACGATACCGAACTCAGCCGCCTGCTTGATCGCGTTGGTGGTGTCGCCGCCGGCATTCGCCAGCCCGATGATCTTGGCTTTGGACGCTTGGGCCTGGAGCAGGAAGGACGAAAAATCGGCATTGTTGAGCGGGTGGCGCACCTTGCCGTTGACCTTGCCGCCGTTCTTGAGCACGACCGCCTCAGTGTCGCGTTCGAGTGCGTGGCCGAAGGCGTAGTCGGCGGTCAGGAAGTACCAGCTATCGCCGCCGGTCTTGACGATGGCGTTGCCCGTGCCGTTGGCGAGCGCCCAGGTGTCGTAGGTCCAGTGGATGGTATTAGGCGAGCATTTCGAACCGGTCAGGTCGGAGCTGGCTGCGCCGGACACCAGGAACACCTTGTTCTTCTCGCGCGAGATCTCGTTGACCGCGAGCGCCACGCCGGAGTTCGGCGTGTCGACGATCACATCGACTTTGTCCACGTCGTACCATTGACGCGCCGTGTTGGAGCCTACATCGGCCTTGTTCTGATGGTCGGCCGAGACGATCTCGACCTTGATGCTGCGTCCGGCGATGCCGGAATCCTCCACCGCCATGCGCGCGGCCAACACGGAGCCAGCACCGCTAAGGTCTGTATAGAGGCTCGACATGTCGGACAGCACGCCGATCTTGATGCCGCCGTCGGACATCTGGGCCTGGGCGGTTCCCGCCGCCATCAGAACCGCCGCAGCAGTACCGAGCATTCGCTTTATGGTCATGGCTCAATCTCCCTCTGGTTGATAGATGCTGAATCAAACGCCGAGATAGTCGTGCAACTTAGACCTGTTGGCCTCGAGCGCGGAGCGCACGATGTGGTCGATCATGCGGCCGTGCTCCATAACATAAAACCGGTCGGCGACCGTCGCCGCGAAACGAAAATTCTGCTCGACCAACAGAATCGTGAAGCCCTTGGCCTTGAGCTGGCGGATGCAGGCGCCGATTTGCTCGATGATGACGGGGGCCAGACCTTCGGTCGGTTCGTCCAACAACAGCAAGGCGGCACCCGTGCGCAGGATGCGCGCGATCGCCAACATCTGCTGCTCGCCGCCGCTGAGCTTGGTGCCCTGGCTGCGCGCGCGCTCTTTCAGGTTCGGGAACAGCACATGGATCTCAGCGATCGTCATGCCGCCTGGCCGCACGACCGGCGGCAACTCGAGATTCTCGCTGACGTCCAAGCTGGCGAAAATACCGCGCTCCTCCGGGCAGAAGGCCACGCCCAGCCGGGCGATGCGATTGGACGGCAAGCCGATGGTTTCCACGCCCTCGAAAACGATCGAGCCCGTGCGCTTGGCCAGAATGCCCATGATGGATTTCAGCGTGGTCGTCTTGCCCGCGCCGTTGCGCCCGAGCAGGGTGACGACCTCGCCCGGGCGGATGCTGAGATCGACGCCGTGCAGAACGTGAGATTCGCCGTACCAAGCATGCAGCCCGGCAACCGCCAGCATGTCCGCATTCGCCGGCATGGCGCGCGCCGCCTCAGCCATGGCCCGCCTCCACATCCGTCGACCCCATATAGGCTTGCCGGACCTGGGGATCGCGGCTGACTTCGGCATAGCTGCCTTCGGCGATGATCTCGCCGCGGGCCAGCACGGTAATGCGATCGGATAGATCGGCGACCACGCTCAAATTGTGTTCGACCATCAGAACGGTGCGATCCTTGGCGACTTTCTTGATGAGTTGGGCGATGCGCCCAACATCCTCGTGGCCCATGCCGGCGGTCGGTTCGTCCAGCAGCAACATCTCCGGATCGAGCGCCAGCGTGGTGGCGATTTCCAGCGCGCGCTTACGGCCATAGGGCAGTTCGATTGCGAGGTAATCGCGAAAATCCTGCAAACCGACCGCTGCCAGAAGTTCCTCGGCGCGCCCGTTGAGTTGGTCGAGCGTGCGCTCGGATTTCCAGAATTGAAACGAGGTCGCCAGCCTACGCTGGAGCGCCACGCGCACGTTCTCCAGCGCATTCAGATGGCCGAACACGGCAGAAATCTGGAATGACCGCACCAGCCCCATGCGCGCGATATCGGCGGGTGCGGCGCGGGTGATCTCCGCGCCCTTGTAGTGAATATGCCCCGCGGTCGGGGGCAGAAATTTTGTCAGCAGGTTGAAACAGGTCGTCTTGCCCGCGCCATTGGGGCCGATGAGGGCGTGGATCGTGCCGCGCCTGACTTTGAGCGCGACCTCTTTGACCGCAACGAATCCCTTGAATTCCTTGGTTAATCCGTCAGTCTGCAAAATGATCTCGGAATCAACCACCGGGCCTCCCTGAATGATCGCGCCCCGGCGTTAACCGCCGATAGCGCAAGGCAGTTATACATCATAAACACGACAATTTGTGCAGCGCAAAAAAGTCGAGGGCAGCCCAACTTGGCTGCCCTCACGTGAATGCCAAAATCGAGTAGCCTTCTTACGCTGCGGCTGCCGTCGCTTCAGCCTCAGCCGTCTTCTTAGCATCGCGCGTCGGACCGGAATCCGTACCCTTGGCCGTGGGGTCGCGATCGACCAACTCGATCAGCGCCATGGCGGCCGCATCGCCGTGACGGAAACCGGCACGCACGATGCGGGTGTAGCCGCCCTTGCGCTCCTTGTAGCGATCGGCGATCACGGTGAACAGCTTCTGCGTCACCTTGGCGTCGCTCAACTGACTCAATACCAGACGGCGCGCATGCAGGCCGCCGCGCTTGCCGAGCGTGATCAGCTTCTCCACGATCGGACGCAGATCTTTGGCCTTGTGCAGCGTGGTCGTGATCTGCTCGTGCTTCAGCAACGAGGTCGACAGATTCTCGAACATCGCCTTGCGATGGTCGGAACGCCGGCTAAAGCGGCGATGATGATTGCCGTGACGCATGCGACTTCTCCCAAACCTCGATCGGACCGCTGGCCTTAGCCCGCGATCAGTACGGTTCCTCCAGGCGTTTGGCCAAATCCTCGATATTCTCGGGCGGCCAGTTCGTGATTTCCATGCCGAGATGCAGGCCCATAGCCGTCAGAACTTCCTTAATTTCGTTCAACGACTTGCGGCCGAAGTTCGGCGTGCGCAGCATCTCCGACTCGGTCTTCTGCACGAGATCGCCGATATAGACAATGTTGTCGTTCTTCAGGCAGTTGGCCGAGCGCACGGACAGCTCAAGCTCGTCCACCTTGCGCAGCAGATTGCGGTTAAACGGCAGCTCGGCCGGCTTCTCTTCCTCGGTGACCGCGCGCGGCTCTTCGAAATTGATGAAGAGTTGGAGCTGGTCTTGCAAGATCCGCGCGGCGAGTGCCACCGCGTCCTCCGGCGTGACCGAACCGTCGGTTTCGACGCGAAGTGCCAACCGGTCGTAATCGGTCACTTGGCCGACGCGGCTGTTCTCGACCTTGTAGGAAATCCGGCGTACCGGGCTGAACAGCGCATCCACCGGGATGAGCCCGATCGGCGCGTCTTCCGGCCGGTTCTGGGTCGCGGCGACGTAGCCCTTGCCCGATTCGACCGTCATTTCCATGGTGATTTTGGCGCCCTGGTCGAGCGTGCAGATGACCAGTTCGGGGTTCATGACCTCGATATCGTGGCCAGTCTCGATCATGCCTGCGGTCACTTCGCCCGGGCCGGTCGCCTTCAGCCAGATGCGCTTTTGGCCGTCGCCATGCATGCGCAGGCTCATCGCCTTGATGTTGAGCACGATGTCGGTCACGTCCTCGCGCACGCCGGGGATCGAGGAAAACTCGTGCAACACGCCCTCGATCTGCAACGACGTGACCGCCGCGCCTTGAAGCGAGGACAGCAGCACGCGCCGGAGCGCATTGCCCAGCGTCAGGCCGAAGCCGCGTTCGAGCGGCTCGGCAACCACGGTGGCGATCCGCTTGGGATCGTCGCCGGATTCGACGTTGAGCTTGTTCGGCTTGATCAGGGCTTGCCAGTTCTTTTGGATCACGGTCTGAGACCTCATGGTCGGGGGGGGGGCGCAAGGAACGCGCACCCGCGAAATCGTCTTCATCGAACCCGGCGGTGCACCCGCCGGGTGGCCCAAGCAATCAAACGCGCCGGCGTTTGGGCGGGCGGCAACCATTGTGCGGGATCGGCGTCACGTCGCGGATCGACATCACGGCAAAGCCCACGCTTTGGAGCGCACGAAGCGCGGACTCGCGCCCCGCACCCGGCCCCTTGACCTGAATTTCCAGGGTGCGCATGCCGTGCTCCATGGCTTTGCGGCCGGCATCCTCGGCGGCGACCTGGGCGGCATAGGGCGTCGATTTGCGCGAACCCTTGAAGCCGAGGCTGCCAGAGGATGCCCACGCAATCGTGTTGCCCTGGGCGTCCGTGATCGTCACGGTCGTGTTGTTGAAGCTGGCGTTCACATGGGCAACGCCGGCCGTGATGTTCTTGCGCTCGCGCCGGCGCGGGCGCGCAACGACAGCGGTCGTCTGTTGTGGCTTCGCCATAGCGTGTCTGGTCCTTCGCGCTTACTTCTTGACGGCGGTCTTCTTGCCGGCGATCGCCTTCGCCGGGCCCTTGCGCGTGCGGGCATTGGTGTGGGTGCGCTGACCGCGTACGGGCAGGCCCTTGCGATGGCGCAGGCCCCGGTAGCAGCCGAGATCCATCAGGCGCTTGATATTCATTGCCACTTCGCGGCGCAGATCGCCTTCGACCCGATAGTCCCGGTCGATGGCTTCACGAATGCGCAGGATCTCGTCGTCGGTCAACTGATGCACCCGACGCTCGACAGGGATGCCGACCTTCTGGCAAATTTCCTGGGATCGGGTGTTGCCGATGCCATGAATGTAGGTCAGCGCGATCAACACGCGCTTCTGCGTCGGTATGTTAACGCCGGCTATACGCGCCAAGTCGGTATCTCCTGGTCTTCAAGAACCGTAAACAGACAAACGCGCCACTGGCTCGAGGCCAGCCGCGCGAGCGAGCGAAACTGCGGACAATAGGAACCCTCCAGCCGCCAGGCGGGCGAGCGGGCGGATTATAGGGATGTCGGTCCGGGAGTCAATCATTGGTCCGCCCCCTCAGCGCCGCTTGGCCGGCTTTTTGGCGGGCCGACGGGACTTTTGACTCTTTTTGACGGCCTTTTTGGCGGCCGGCTTCCGAGAGACGGATTTTTTGGCAGCAGCTTTCTTGGGTGCCGGCTTATGGGCTTTGGCCGGCTTTTTGGCGGGCCGACGGGACTTTTGACTCTTTTTGACGGCCTTTTTGGCGGCCGGCTTCCGAGAGACGGGTTTTTTGGCAGCAGCTTTCTTGGGTGCCGGCTTATGGGCTTTGGCCGGCTTTCTGACGGCAACTTTCTTCGCCGCCACCTTCTTCGAGATGGGCTTCTTGACCGCGGCCTTCTTCTTTGCCGCCGGACGTGCCTTAGTCGCCTTCTTGGCCTTGGCGGCCGGTTTCGCCGGCTTGGCTTCGGCCGGGACCGGCTTCGCTAAAGGCGCCGCTTGATCAGATTGAGGCGGCTTGATTGCCTGGGCCGCGGCCGATGGCCGCACCGGGATACCGCTGGCTACCGGGCGCGGTGGGGCGACCGGCATCGGCGGGCGCGGCGGAGCCGGAGGAATGGCAGGCCGCCAGGCAGAACCTGGTGCGGAAGGCGGCAACACGGGCTTGGGCGTGGACATGATCGAGGGCGTGCCAGCCGCGCGCTTAGCGCGCACGACGCTCTGGATCTGACGCGTGACCACGTCGATTTCAGCCATCCCGTCAACCTTGGCCAGGATGCCTTTGGACCGGTAATAGGGCAGGATCGGCTGGGTCTGGGCGCGGTAGGCCGCCAGCCGCGCCTTAACGGTTTCGGAATTGTCGTCGGCCCGGCGCTTGAATTCGATAGCGCCGCATTGGTCGCACACGCCGGTCACGCGCGGGCGTTGGAATTTGTCATGATAGCCGGCGCCGCAGCGCGCGCAAGAGAACCTGCCGACGATCCGCTCGACCAAGGCTGCTTCATCCACTGCCATCTCGATGACATGGTCGAGGCGCAGCCCCTTCTGCCGCAGCATCGTGTCGAGCGCCTCGGCTTGGCGCGTGGTGCGGGGAAATCCGTCCAGGATGAAGCCAGGCTTGCAGTCGGGCTGGTCGATCCGTTCGGAAATGATGGCGATCATGATCTCGTCGGAGACCAACTCGCCCCGGTCCATCACTTCCTTTGCTTTGCGGCCGACTTCGGTGCCCGCTGCCACGGCGGCGCGTAGAATGTCTCCGGTGGAAAGCTGCACGATGCCGAGCGAGTCTTGCAGCCGCTTGGCTTGGGTACCCTTGCCCGCGCCTGGCGGGCCCAGCAGAATCATGTTCATCAGCGTCGCCCCCGAAGCTTAGCTTTCTTGATCAGGCCCTCATACTGGTGCGCCAACAGATGGGAATGGACTTGCGACACCGTATCCATGGTCACGGATACGACGATCAGCAGACTGGTGCCGCCGAAGTAGAATGGTACCGAATATTGTGAGATCAGGATTTCCGGCAACACGCAGACTGCGGACAGATAGGCGGCGCCAACCACGGTAAGCCGGGTCAGGATATGATCGAGATGATCGGCCGTGGATTTGCCCGGCCGAATTCCCGGTACGAAACCGCCATACTTCTTCAAATTGTCCGCCGTTTCGGTCACGTTGAAGACGATGGCGGTGTAGAAGAAGCAAAAGAACACGATCAGCGCGATGTAGAACAGGATGTAGAGCGGCTGACCATGGCCGACCAGCGCCGTGATCGTGATCAGCCACTCCGGCCCCTGATTGGCCGAGAAGCTCGCGATCGTAATCGGCAGCAACAGGATCGAACTGGCGAAGATCGGCGGAATCACGCCCGAGGTGTTGAGCTTGAGCGGCAAATGCGAACTTTCGCCGCCAAACATTTTGTTGCCGACCTGACGCTTGGGATACTGAACGATGATGCGACGCTGGGCGCGCTCCATGAAGACGATGAAGCCGATCACGAAAACCGACATGGCCAGCATGAACAGAATGAAGATGGTTGACAACGCCCCGGTGCGGCCGAGTTCCAACGTGCCGGCTAGCGCACGCGGCAGTTCGGCCACAATTCCGGCAAAAATGATCAGTGAGATGCCATTGCCCACGCCGCGCGCCGTGATTTGCTCGCCGAGCCACATCAGGAACATGGTGCCGCCAACCAGCGTCACCACCGTGGTCATCCGGAAGAACAGGCCGGGATCGAGTACAGCCCCGCCGCCCGCGGCGCGCATGCCCTCCAACCCGACCGAAATGCCGTAGGCCTGCACGGTCGCCAACAGTACCGTGCCGTAGCGCGTGTATTGATTGATCTTCTTGCGTCCGCTCTCGCCCTCTTTCTTGAGCTGCTCAAGCGTCGGCGACACCGCCGTCAGGAGTTGGATGATGATCGAGGCGGAAATGTAGGGCATGATGTTGAGTGCGAAGATCGTCATGCGCCCGAGCGCGCCGCCCGCGAACATGTCGAACATGCCCAGGATGCCGCCTGCGTTCTGGCGGAAAATTTCGGCGAGCACAACGGGATCGATGCCCGGAATGGGAATATAGGTTCCGAGCCGATAGACGATCAGCGCGCCCAGCGTGAACCAGATGCGCTTCTTCAGCTCGGTCGCCTTAGCAAAGGCGCCGAAATTGACGTTGGCAGCGAGTTGTTCGGCGGCCGAGGCCATCGGCGATTAATCCGTCCGTCAGCTCTGGGGCGCGTCGGCGGCAGGTGCCGCTGCGGCCTTGGGCTTGCTCTTGGCGCGCTTCTTGCCCTTCTTTGTCTTCTTCTCCTTCGGCGGCTGATCGGCCTTCGCCGGCACCGTACAAGTCACGCTCCCGCCGGCCTTTTCCACCGCCGCGATCGCGGCCTTGGAGGCACCGGCGACCGTCAACGTCAGCTTCGCCTTGACCTCGCCCTTGGCGAGCAAGCGGATTCCATCGCGCGAACGCCGGCAAATGCCGGCCGCCACGATCGACGCAGCGTCGACCGGTTTTGCCGCGTCGAGGCGGCCCGAATCGATCGCACTTTGCAGGCGGCCAAGATTGACTTCCTGCCAACGCATCGCGAACGGATTGTTGAAGCCGCGCTTAGGCAGACGGCGATAAAGCGGCATCTGGCCGCCCTCGAAGCCGTTGAGCGCAACGCCGGTTCGCGCGGTCTGGCCCTTGCCGCCGCGCGCTGAGGTCTTGCCCTTGCCCGAACCGATACCGCGGCCGAGCCGCTTATACTTGCGGCGCGCGCCGGGATTGTCGCGAATTTCATTCAGTCGCATCGCACTTGATCCTTGTACTTGGTCCCGCAACCTCAGGCCGCGTCTTCGACGCGCACGAGGTGGTGGACCTTTGTAATCATACCGCGCACGGCGGGCGTATCTTCGAGCACGCGCGTGCGATGCATCTTGTTCAGCCCGAGCCCGACCAGGGTCGCGCGCTGGTCGAACTCGCGCCCGATCGGGCTGCCGATCTGGGTTACCTTCAGAGTCTTCTTCGTCTTGGTCATGACTTGCCTGCTCCTCGGCGGGGCACCCGGTTAGGCGCGCGCCGCCCCTTCCTTGGTCTCGTCGCGCCGGCCCAGGATCTCGCTCAACTTCTTGCCGCGCTTGGACGCAATCAGGCGCGGCGAAACCATGGCGGTCAGCGCCTTGAACGTTGCCTTGATCATGTTGTGCGGGTTCGACGTGCCGATCGACTTCGCGACCACATCCTGCACGCCCAACGACTCGAAAATGGCGCGCATCGGGCCACCTGCGATGATGCCGGTGCCGGGCTTGGCCGCGCGCAGCACGACGCGGCCGGCGCCGTAATGGCCGATGATGTCGTGATGAAGCGTGCGGCCTTCGCGCAGCGGCACCCGAACCATGGCGCGGCGCGCCTGCTCGGTTGCCTTGCGGATGGCCTCCGGCACTTCGCGTGCCTTGCCGGCGCCGTGGCCGACGCGGCCCTTGCCGTCGCCAACCACCACGATGGCCGCGAATCCGAAGCGCCGACCGCCCTTGACCACCTTGGCCACGCGGTTGATGCCGACGAGCTTCTCAATCAGCTCGTTCTCATCGCGGTCGCGATCACGGTCGCGTCGGCCGCCTTCGTCCTTGCCACGTGCCATGTCAACTCAGCCTTTCCGCCTAGAAAGATAGGCCGCCCTCGCGGGCGGCATCGGCCAGGGCCTTGACCCGGCCATGAAACATGTAAGCGCCACGATCGAACACCACGCTCTTGACGCCCGCCGCCACAGCGCGCTCGGCCAAGGCCTTGCCAACCGCCTTAGCCGCCTCGATGTTGGCGCCTGTCTTCAACCCTGTGCGGATATCCTTCTCCAGGGTGGAGGCCGCAACCAGCGTGACGCCCTTGGCGTCGTCGATGATCTGGGCGTGGATGTTCTGACTGGAACGGAACACCGAGAGCCGTGGCCGATCCTTGGACTTGCGGCGGATGCGCGAGCGCACCCGGATCTGGCGGCGCGCGAAAAGTTCTTTGATCGAGGGCATGGCTGCGTCCTACTTCTTCTTGCCTTCTTTGCGCAGGATGGTCTCGCTGTCATACTTGATGCCTTTGCCTTTGTACGGCTCGGGCGGGCGGACCGCGCGAATTTCAGCGGCGACCTGACCGACCAGGCGCCTATCGGCACCGCTGATCGCAATCGCAGTCGGTTTCTCACAAGCAATCTTGATACCGTCGGGGATCGGATAGATCACCTCGTGGCTGTAGCCCATCTGCAAGACCAAGTTCTTGCCCTGAACTTGCGCGCGATAGCCGACGCCATTGATGTCGAGCGCCTTGGCATAGCCCTGGGACACGCCGACCACCATGTTCTTGACCAACGCGCGCGAGGTGCCCCAGTTCATGCGCGCCCGCTTGCTCTCGCTACGCGGCTTGACCAGGATTTTGCCGTCCTTGAGTTCGACCTCGACCTCGTCGGACAACGTGGCCGCCAATTCGCCCTGCTTGCCTTTGGCGCGGACGAGTTGGCCCGCGATCTGGACCTCGACGCCGGTGGGCACATCCACCGGGTATTTGCCGATACGCGACATACTGCGCTCCCTAGAACACGCGGCAGAGCACTTCGCCGCCGACATTGTGCGCGCGCGCCTCGTTGTCCGAGAGCACGCCACGCGGCGTCGACAGGATCGAAATACCCAACCCGTTATAGACGCGGCCGAGATCGGACACGCGCGAGTAGACGCGCCGGCCCGGCGTTGAGATGCGCTGGAGTTCGCGGATCACGGGCTCGCCTTCGTTGTATTTGAGCTCGATTGTGAGCTGGGTCACGCCGGGGCGCACCTCGCTCTGGCTGAAGCCGCGGATGTACCCCTCTCGCTTGAGCACTTCGAGCACGTTGGACCGCAGGCGGGACGCAGGCGCCAGCACGGCGGACTTACGCGCGCGCTGACCATTGCGTATCCGGGTCAGCATATCCCCGAGGGGATCGCTCATCGACATTTCAATGACCCTCCTTACCAGCTCGACTTGACCATGCCGGGGATCTGCCCGGTCGAGGCCAACTCGCGCAACGCGATACGCGACAATTTGAATTTGCGGTAGAACGCCCGCGCCCGGCCGGTCAATTCGCACCGGTTACGGATACGCACCTTGGATGAATTTCGCGGCATCTCCGCCAACTTCATGCGTGCGGCAAAACGCTCTTCCGGCGGCAGCTTCAGGTCCTTCGACATCGCCTTCAGTTTGGCGCGCTTGACCGCATGCTGCTTGACCATCTTCACGCGCTTGAGGTTCTGATTGATGGAACTCAGCTTTGCCATATTCGTTTCCCGCCTTCAGTTCGCGAACGGCATCGAGAAGCCCTTGAGGAGCGCCTTGCCCTCCTGGTCGGTCTTCGCGGACGTCACGATAATAATGTCCATGCCCCGGATCTCATCGACCTTGTCGTAGTCGATTTCCTGGAACACGATCTGTTCCTTCAGCCCCAACGCGTAGTTGCCGCGACCGTCGAACGATTTTGCCGACACGCCGCGAAAATCGCGCACGCGCGGCAGCGCGATCGTGACCAAGCGGTCGAGGAACTCATACATGCGCTGGCGACGCAGAGTCACCTTGCAGCCGATGTTCATGCCCTTGCGCAGCTTGAAGGTTGAAATCGCCATCTTGGAGCGCGTGACATAGGGCTTCTGGCCAGCGATCGCGGTCAGATTCTCAATCGCCGCTTGCACCTTCTTGGAGTCGTTGACCGCTTCGCCAACGCCCATGTTGATGACGATCTTCTCCAGCTTCGGCACCTGCAAGGAGTTCTCATAGCTGAACTCCTTCATCAAGGCCGGCTTCACGACCTTCTCGTAGTGTTCTTGCAGCCTCGTCATGGCGCGCCTCGCTTCCTAAGTCCTAGAGGTCGATCGCCTCGCCCGAACGTCGGGCGATGCGGACCTTGCGGCCGTCGTCCAGAACCTTGTAGCCGACTCGGGTCGGCTTCTTGGTCTTGGGGTCGATCAGGGCCACGTTCGAAATATGGATCGGCAGTTCCTTGTCCACGATGCCGCCGGCATTGGCGCCGGACGGTCGCGTGTGACGCTTGACCATGTTGATGCCTTGGACCAGGACGCGGCGCTCGGCGCGCAGAACCCGGACAACTTCGCCCTGGCGGCCCTTATCGCGACCGGTGATCACGGTCACCTGGTCGCCTTTCTTGATCTTGAACTTCTCGGCCATCAAAGCACCTCGGGCGCCAGCGAAATGATCTTCATGAACTGCTTGGCGCGCAGTTCGCGCGTAACCGGACCGAAGATGCGGGTGCCGATCGGCTCGCCCTGCGGATTGATCAACACGGCGGCATTGCGGTCGAAGCGGATGGCGCTGCCGTCAGCCCGGCGGATTTCCTTGCGCGTGCGCACGATCACCGCCTTATGGACATCGCCCTTTTTAACGCGACCGCGCGGAATGGCGTCCTTGATCGAGACCACGATCACGTCGCCCACAGAGGCGGTTTTGCGTTTGGAGCCGCCCAGCACCTTGATGCACTCGACGCGTCGCGCGCCCGAGTTGTCGGCGACGTCGAGATTGGTCTGCATCTGTATCATGATACGTCCCTGTTCTGGCTCGTGACCGCGTTAGCTTGCCGCCGCGTCGGCGATCACTTCCCAGCGCTTGCGTTTGGAAATCGGCCGGCACTCGCGGATGCGCACGACATCGCCAACCTTATGGGCGTTGGCTTCGTCGTGGGCGGCGTACTTCTTCGACCGCGTGATGAATTTCTTGTATTGCGGATGCATGAAGCGGCGCTCGACGATCACGGTGATCGTCTTGTCGCACTTGTCGCTTACCACCCGACCTTGCAGTACACGCCTTGGCATATCGCTTTCTCCCGATCCCGGCCGCTAGGCCTGGGCCTTCTGGTCGAGCACGGTGCGGATGCGCGCCATTTCGCGGCGCACCGTGCGCACTCGTGCCGTGTTCTCGAGCTGGCCGCTGGCCGCCTGGAAGCGCAGATTGAACTGCTCCTTCTTGAGGTCGACCAGTTGGGCCTTCAATTCGTCTGGCGTTTTCAGTTTGAGGTCCTTGGCTTTCATGACGTCATGCCTCCTCCGCGACGCGCGAGATCACGCGCGTGCCGACGGGCAGCTTGGCCGCGGCCAGCGCGAAAGCCTCGCGCGCGAGGTCGCGCGGAATACCGTCGACTTCGAACATGATGCGGCCCGGCTTGACCCGGCAGACCCAGAACTCCGGCGTGCCCTTGCCCGAGCCCATGCGCACTTCGGCCGGTTTGGTGGAAACGGGCACGTCGGGGAATATACGGATCCAGATGCGCCCAACGCGCTTCATGTGGCGCGTGATAGCGCGGCGCGCGGCCTCGATCTGGCGCGCGGTTACGCGACCGGGTTCAACCGCCTTCAACCCGAAGGAACCGTAATTCAAGATAAAGCCGGCCTTGGCCTTGCCCTTGATCCGACCCTTGTGGGCCTTGCGGTACTTGGTCCGCTTCGGACTCATCATGACGCGTCACCCGTGCTCGCTCGTCGTTGAAACTGCATTACTCGCTCGCGCGCTCGCGGGCGCCGTCGCGGCGCTCACGCTCGTGATGGCCGCTCGGGCGCGTGCCATGGCTCGGCTGCTGCTCGGCCGCCCGCTTGTCTTGCGCCATCGGGTCGTGGGCCAGAATCTCGCCTTTGAACACCCAAACCTTTACGCCGCAGGTGCCATAAGTGGTCTTGGCGGTCGCAGTGCCGTAATCGACGTCGGCGCGCAAGGTGTGCAGCGGCACGCGGCCTTCGCGATACCACTCCATGCGCGCGATTTCCGCGCCGCCCAAGCGGCCGGAGCAATTGATGCGGATGCCCTGAGCGCCAAGCCGCATGGCCGATTGGACCGCACGCTTCATGGCACGGCGGAAGGCAACGCGCCGCTCGAGTTGCTGGGAAATGCTCTCAGCCACCAGCTTGGCATCGATCTCGGGCTTGCGAATTTCGACGATGTTCAAGTGAACTTCGCCACCGGTCATCTTGGCGAGTTCGGCGCGCAGCTTCTCGATGTCGGCGCCCTTCTTGCCGATGACGACGCCTGGGCGCGCGGTGTGGATGGTCACGCGTGCCTTCTTGGCCGGCCGCTCGATCACGATGCGGCTAACGCCGGCCTGAGACAGCTTGCTATGCAGAAGCTTGCGCAGACGCAAATCCTCGTGCAGCAGACCGGCGTAGTCTTTCTTAGCGAACCAGCGTGAATCCCAGGTGCGGTTAATACCGACCCTGAACCCGACGGGGTTGATCTTTTGACCCATTACGCTGTCTCCTTCGCGTCGCTCGACGCTTTGGTCTTCTTGCCGGCCGGGGCCGCCTTCTCCTGGCGCTCGCCGACCACGATGGTCAGATGGCTGAACGGCTTGACCACGCGCGCAGCGCGACCGCGGCCGCGCGCATCAAACCGCTTCATGACGAAACTTTTGCCGACCGAAGCCTCTTTGACGACCAGGCGGTCGACGTCGAGCTGGTGATTGTTTTCGGCATTAGCGATTGCCGATTGCAGCACCTTGCGCACGTCATGGGCAATGCGCCGGCGCGAGAAGGTCAGCTCGGCCACCGCGTCGCCCGCCTTCATGCCGCGAATAAGCCCGGCAACCAGGCCCAGCTTGCGCGGGCTGACGCGGATGTTGCGCAGCACCGCCTTCGCCTCGGTTTCGGCGAGCGTGCGCGGATGGTTCGGCTTGCTCATGGCGCGGGCGCCCTCTTTGCCTTCTTGTCCGAGGCCGTGTGGCCGTGGAACACGCGGGTCGGCGAGAACTCGCCGAGCTTGTGGCCGACCATGTTCTCGGTCACCAGCACGGGCACGAATTTATGGCCGTTGTAGACACCGAAAGTCAGCCCGACGAACTGGGGCAGGATGGTGGAACGGCGCGACCAGGTCTTGATCACTTCGTTACGTCCCGACGAACGGGTCTTCTCCGCCTTCTTAAGCAGGAAGCCGTCGATGAACGGGCCTTTCCAAACAGAGCGAGCCACGTCTTGCCCTCCTACCGACTACTTGCTGCGCCGACGGCGCACGATCTGCCCGTCGGTTCGCTTGTTGTTGCGCGTCTTGGTGCCCTTGGTGCCCTTGCCCCAGGGGGTGACGGGATGGCGACCGCCCGAGGTGCGGCCTTCGCCGCCGCCATGGGGGTGATCGATCGGGTTCATGGCCACGCCGCGCACGCTCGGGCGGATGCCCAGCCAACGGCTGCGGCCGGCCTTGCCAAGATTGATGTTCTGCTGGTCCGGGTTGGACACGGCACCGATCGAAGCCATGCCATCGGCCGGCACCCGGCGCACTTCGCCGGAGCTCAAGCGCAGCACGATCCAGGCGCCGTCGCGACCGACGATTTGGACATAGGAGCCGGCCGCACGAGCGAGCTGGCCGCCCTTGCCCGGCTTCATCTCGACATTGTGGACGATCGTACCGACCGGGATGTTCTTCAGCGGCAGCGCGTTGCCCGGCTTGATATCAGCGCGTTCGCCGGCGATCACCTCGTCGCCAGGCGCCAAGCGCTGCGGAGCAATGATATAGGCGAGCTCGCCATCGGTTTTGTACTTGATCAACGCAATGAACGCGGTGCGGTTGGGGTCGTATTCCAGGCGCTCCACCGTCGCGGCTTCGTCCCGGCGCTGGCGCTTGAAATCGATAATGCGGTAACGCTGCTTGTGGCCGCCGCCCTTGCGCCAATTGGTGGTACGGCCGTGATTGTTGCGCCCGCCGGAGGAATGCTTGCCCTCGGTCAGCGCCTTGATCGGCTTGCCCTTCCACAACTCGGAGCGGTCGACCAGCACCAACTCGCGCGTGGACGGCGTGACCGGGTTGAAGCTTTTAAGTGCCATGATGCTCTATCCCCCGTCAGATACCGGTCGTCACGTCGATGGTTTGGCCGGCCTCGAGCGTAATCATTGCCTTCTTAACGTCGGCACGGTGACCGATCCGCCCCTTGAAACGCTTTTCCTTGCCCGGCATGCGGCTGGTATTGACCGCCTTGACCTTGACCGAGAACAGGGTCTCGATCGCGACCTTGATCTCGGGCTTTCCAGCATCGAGCGGAACGCGGAAGGTGACCTGATTGTACTCGGAGCCGCGGGTCGACTTTTCCGTAATGACCGGCCGGCGGATGATATCCAACATCCGCTCGCGGCTGATCTTCACCTGTTTGGCGTTGAGCGCGCGGGTCATTTCAGGCGAGCCTCCAGATGCTTCACCGCATCGCGCGTCAGCACGAGCACGTCGCGGCGAAGGATGTCGTAAACATTGGCGCCCTGCTCGGGCAGCACGTCGATGCCTGGGATGTTCTGGGCCGCGCGCGCGAAATTCCGATCCAGCGCCGGCCCATCGATGACCAACACCGACGACCAACCCAGCTTCCTCAATCGGCCGGCGAGGCCCTTGGTCTTGGCCTCGGCCAACTTCGCCGCGTCGAGCACGATGAGCTTGCCGCTCTTCTGCTTGGCCGACAATGCGGTGACCAAGCCGAGCTTGCGCACCTTCTTGGGCATGTCGTAGGCGTGGCTGCGCACGACCGGCCCGAAGATCACCGCGCCGCCGCGAAACTGGGGCGACCGCAAGCTGCCGTGACGCGCGCCGCCGCGGCCCTTCTGGGCGAACGGCTTCTTGGTCGTGCCGGAAATATCTGCAATTCCCTTGGTCTTGTGATTGCCGGACCGGCGCTTGGCAAGCTGCCAGTGGACCACACGGGCCAGGATATCGCCGCGCACGGGACGGCCGAAGATCGCCTCGTCGAGCTCGATCTCGCCGGCAGCCGCATCGTCGAGGGTTTTCACCATCGCCTTCATTGCCGTCAATCCTTCTTCACCAGTGCGGCCGGCATCGGCAGATCTTTCGGCGCCTTGCGCTTCTTGGCGTCGGAGACCAGCACGTAACCGCCATTGGCACCGGGCACAGCGCCCCGAACCAGGAGCAGCCCACGGGCCTTATCGGTCGACACGATCGACAGGTTCTGCACGGTCACGCGCTCGTCGCCAAGGTGGCCAGCCATTTTCTTGCCCAGGAAGGTGCGTCCGGGATCCTGACGTTGTCCAGTCGAGCCGGCGCTACGGTGCGAGGCCGACACGCCGTGCGAGGCTTCCAAACCGGCGAAATTCCAGCGCTTCATGACGCCGGCAAAGCCCTTGCCGATCGAGGTGCCGACCACGTCGATGAACTGGCCGGGCAGGAAATGCTCAACCGACAACTCCGCGCCAACCTCGATCAGATTCTTGTCGGACACCCGAAACTCGACCAGCCGGCGCTTCGGCTCGACCTTCGCCTTGGCGAAATGGCCGCGCATTGGCTTGGTCACGTTCTTGACCTTGGCCTTGCCGACTCCGAGCTGGACGGCCGTGTAGCCGTCTTTCTCCTTGGTACGCACGGCGACAACTTGACAGTTGTCGACCTTGAGAACAGTGACCGGAACGTGGTTGCCATCCTCGGCAAACACGCGGGTCATCCCCATTTTTTGCGCGATCAGACCGGTGCGCATGGCACGCTTTCCCCTAGATCCTAAAGCTTGATTTCGACGTCAACGCCGGCGGCCAGGTCGAGCTTCATCAGCGCGTCCACGGTTTGCGGCGTCGGATCGACGATGTCGAGCACGCGCTTATGCGTGCGAATCTCAAACTGCTCGCGCGACTTCTTGTCGACATGCGGCGAGCGATTGACGGTGAATTTCTCGATACGGGTGGGCAACGGAATCGGCCCGCGCACCTGCGCACCTGTCCGCTTCGCCGTGCTGACAATCTCGCTGGTCGACTGATCGAGCACGCGATGATCGAACGCCTTCAGGCGTATGCGAATGTTCTGGCTTTGCATGGTCCCAATCCCGTCACATGTCCCGCGCGGCCGATCCGCGCGCTACTTCAAGATTTTGGCGACGACGCCGGCGCCGACGGTGCGACCGCCCTCGCGGATGGCGAAGCGCAAGCCCTCATCCATCGCGATCGGCGCGATCAGCTCGACATCCATCGAGATGTTGTCCCCCGGCATCACCATCTCCGTGCCGG